>NZ_BLKW01000002.1:0-346808 GCF_010723305.1 Mycobacterium botniense
GACACGCGTTGCGGCACCTGCATACCGGCGAACTTGTACTGCAGCACCTCCAGCCGGATTGGGTTGGTTCCGGTGTAGGCGAGACCGGCCCACTTCGCCCAGATCGACATGGCGAGCTGCTCGCCCGTGACCGGGATCGGGTTGCCGACATCGGAGTAGAGGTATGCGCCGTCGGGTTGGATCAGCAGCGAACCGGGGTTGGTGCGCCCGGTGGTGCCGTCCCAGGTGATCTGCGGGCGCGCGCCGACACCGACGCCGCGGTGTCGAAGCCGGGCGCCCACAGCAGTTCGGGTTGATGTCGACGATGTGCGCGCCCGCGAGCACAACACACCGGTTGCGGGGCGCAGCTGGCCGGCGATGTTCAATCCGGGGATGGCCTGCAGCGCGTTAGCGAAGTCCCCGAACGGGTTTCCGGTCAACAAGCCTTGCAGCGAGTTGACCAGCTGGTTGATCGCGTCTTTGCCTTGCGACAGGATCTGCGACACCGGGTTGTTGGTGCCGGAGCCGCCGAACAACTGGACCACGTTGTCGATGGCCTGCTGCACATCGGTTGCGGCGTCGTTGATGTCGGACTGCAAGGTGTTCGACCACGACGACAGCTGCGCGAGCACACCGCTGAGGTTTTGGCCGGTGACCACGCCGATCAACGCTTGGACAACCCAGCGCAGGAATCCCTCTATGAGCTGCTGGCCGATCGCCTCAATCTGCTGCGGTGAACGGCGCAACATTCAAGCGAGCTGCCTGGCGGGTAGTGTACGGACGGGTCCGGTGTCGTCCAATTCGGCGCTGGACTGGTCATGACGACAGCGGCGCCCCTACCACGGTGAACACGCAGCGGCCGGTGGAGTATTCGTCAGTTGTCGCCGCTTGCTGCTCGGCGTTCAAATACACGGTGGCGGACGTTCCGGCGCCGACTTGACCGACCGAGCCCCGTTGAGCAAAGCCCCGAACTCGGGGATGATCACAGGCGCCGGGGCGCCGCGCCCAGCGTGCCGAGCGGCCGATCTCGGCGCCTCCCTGTGTGTTTGGTGCGCCGCCTAGCCGGGCCACAAATCCACCTTCGTGTTCACGGTGCCCGCGACCTCAACGGAGGCGAACACCAGCGGAAGATACGGCTGGGTCTGGGCAGGTATCGTCAGCGATGACAACGTGCGCACTTGGCCGCCCGAGGTTCCGGTGGTGGGTATCCCGGTGACGTTGTAGGCGAACAGGAATGGCAGCGGAGCCGGGTAGAATTTTCCGGTCGCCGAGTTGAACAGCAGCGTCGCGCCGTTGACTAGGGTTCCCACCAGGTCTTCGGCGCTGGCGATGAGGAAGCCGACGGTGCCCGGTGAACCTTGCGGCAGCCCGAGGTCCAGCGCGTACGCGGACGGGATCCCGGGGCCACCCGGCGCTGTTTCGCGCAGGTCGGCGGTAGCGCTGCTGCCCGCGGCTAGCGTGTTGACGTTGCCGATGGCCAACTGTGGTGGGGGACCGGGCTGGCCGGCGGCCAGCGGAGGTATCCCGTTTGCTTGTGCGCCGCCCGGCCCGAACACCATGACAGCGGTTTCGTCGAACCGGGGTCTATCCCCGCCGGCCACAGGACCGGCCCGTAATACAGCACCGAACCGGCGGGGTAACCCTCAGGGTTCCAATTCCATTGACCTAGCGGATAATTCGCACCCTGCGCGGTGATGTCATAGTCAACCAGGATCACCCCGTTCGCCGGCGGTTGCGCGAATGTCAGAGTTGACGGCGGATCCTCGCTGTAGTCAACGCCGTCGTGTTGGCGTTCACCGTTCACATAGACCCGAGTGCTGCCAGGGTAGAACGGCTGCGACGTAGTGAAAACGGTGTTGGTTCCGTTAACAGCCCCGGACGGGGCTTCGCCGTAAATACTCACACCCGCTGCCCTTTTCCTGTTTTTTAGCCGTTGGGGGCGCCGAGCGCAAGCATCAACCCCTCAAACGTCAACTATTTTGCGTTGGATCAATGTCATAGGCGCTTCTTCGCGGCGCCCGTCGCCAACGGACATCGATACGGCACCGTATCTCTGCGTTGTCGATGACTTTGATCTCGTCGAGATAATCGGTGTAGAGGACGCCGCGGCGGATGAGCGACGCCAGTTGGCCGAAAACGTCTTTGAACAGCCGCCACGGCATGCCGTGGTAGAACGTTAACTGCGCCGCCGGGTATCCGTTGGTGTCCCAACCCGCCGAAATGGCCGCGAACATCGTGTCGATGTCGTATGTGGATTGGGTGGGAAAAACCGCTCAGGAAACCCGTAGCGCTCTGCGGTCGAACCACTCGAAAAACTCGAACGCCAGAAACGCGTTGTCGAGCAGCCCGTCAAAAATGCTGTTCGAGATGCCGGTGATCCCGATGGTCATCATCAGAATGTCCACCAGGTATTCCAGGCTGGCGTTTATGAAATCGTTGAGCCACTTGGGTGACTTGCCGCCCAGAATGACCTGCCAGCACACCGGATGGTGGTGGGCGACATCCATCGACACTATTCCCGAGTCGTCAGCGTCAGCGTTGAACACCACCCACGGTGGAACGAAATTCACCCCGAGCGTGGGCGCGATAACGATGTCGGAACCCGGTGGCACGTACTCGTTGTCGGGGTTCAGGAAGGGGTTGAGAACGCCGCCCAGCAGCGAGCCTTCGAGGTCCACCAAATCCTGGACAGCGCCGTCCACCACAGTGCCCGTCGGACCCGTAACTCCAAGGTAGTTGCGCAAGTTGAAGCACAGGGTGGGCGCCTGTAAATCCACAGCAGTCCTTCGGGTTGCGGCTCGCCGGGCATCCACAAATCCATGCTGGGATAGATACCGTTGTCGGCGAGCTGTTGTCGCATCAGCTGCCACAGCGTGTCCATGCGACCGTTGACCTCGATCCATGGCGATGTGTCTGTCAGCGGGTCGGTGGGTATCACGCACACCGGTGGTGACCATTTGCATGAACTCGCTGAGGGAGATGCTGTTTTGCATGAGGATGGTGCCGAACCAGGTGCGCCAATCTAAGTCGAGGGAGCCGAGCGTGTTGAACAGCTCCCAGAGGCCGAGTTGCAGCCGCATACAGTTCTCGGCCACCAGCGTTTTGAACACTGTGATCGCCGGTCCGATGAGGACCGCTTCGGATGGCTGCACTTCGATAGGCAGGAATGGCTGTGGCCATGCGACAATCCGGTCCAGCATCGTTAAGTCGCCGACCAGTTCGCACTCTACGGTCTCGGCGCCGTCGGGGTTGATTTTGTCGTGCGCGACGTCGATGCGCCCCGACCAGCGGCCGGCTCCCCCTTCGAAATCGATCACCACGGGAACGACCGTTGTCTGACAAGTGATCGCAAGCTCGGCCAGCGGGTCTTGTCCTTTGAGCGTCAATGTGCCGTCGGGCAGTTTCAGACGCGGGAAGGTGCAGGTGACTTCGATGTAGTCGCCGCACTGGTATTCGGTGCGGTAATAGTTGTCGAACAGCCGCACATCCATGTTGATCGGCACGGATTCGTGCGGCCGGGCCAATTGCAGCGCACTCGACATCGCCGCGACGGGATCGGGCCCGGTCAGCGTAACCTGTTGCTGGTCAAGGCTGCTCATTCCGGCCACACCCTCATCGGTGTGATAGAGGCGACCATTTTCGATGCCGGGTTGCCGCCGGTGATCGAGCACGCGATAGCCGCTGGCTGCGCGTATTGTGGCTGCGCCACACCGGGAATCGGGTTGGTGTAGTTGCCGGTGATCAGCGACGCCAGCGGGGCGGTCTGCGGCAGCGCCCCAAACGCCGACTCGAACTGCTGCAGCAGCGGCGGCGTTGTTGCCGCTGACAAAGTTGATGAGCGTGTCGAGCAGCGACGGCGACGCCGACTGCGGCGCCTGCGACCGTGGCGGGGTGAGGTCGACGACGCGCGGCAGCCGGGATAAAGTGTTGATCAGCGCAATGTCACCGGCGTTCAGTGGTCCGAACGTGATCATCGTTGTCGAGCCGGGGCCGTTGGCGAAACTGAACGTGGCCCCGTCTTCGGTTCCCGCGTAGCACAGGATGGCGGGCCAGCCGTCCTGGTCACCGATGTTGCCCAACTGCAACCAGCCGGAGCCGAGCCGGTCCACCCCGACGTGTCACGCGGGAAGGTGTCTGTCCACGGCACACCGAGCCAGAACGCGAGATCGTTGCGGATCTTCTGCGTGAACTCCTGATGCAGCACGAGCCGCGGCAGCTGCTTGATCTGATCCGCCCACGGCTCGCCCCAGCGGGCCGGGAACCACCAATAGCCGCGGTCAACCGTCCAATATTCCAGCGAGCCTTGCAGATTCGGGTTCCACGCACCGATCCACTCCGACACCAGGCGCGACATGCCTTGCGGGGTGGTGGCATGCGCCTGCAAACGCATCGTCAAGTTGCAGGTGTCATACATGGTGTAGGTCCAGGTGACGCCGGGCTGCCGCGCTCCTTTGAGGTCGATGTGCTTGAAACCTGGTGTGACACCGGATAATCCGTCCACCAAGAGGATGCCGTCTTGGATTCCGGGCCACGGCGCCTCCGGCCCGCACAGCGTGAACTTCGAGTTTCCGTCGGGGCTGGTGAACTTGATAGTGGGTATTGCGCCGTCCAGCAGATCGGCTGCGCCCTGGGGCAGAATCGTGGCGTCGTTGGTGGCGTAAATCAGAGGGTAGGTCGTCATCGCGGCAATCCGTACGGCCTTGGGAATTGGCGTCCGGCAGTGTTGGACTGCGCGGTTTGCTCGGTCATTAACCGTTGACGGAACTCGTCGGGGTTGTTGGCTTGCACGACGATCGGCGCGTTGAACTGCGAGCCGATCCGGTCCCCGTTGTGCACGTCGCCGCCGCTGGCCGGGGTGAGCGGCTGCTGGGTCTGTCCCGCGGTGTTCGGCGTTGATGGGCGCACACCCGCGATACCTGTCAACAGGCGGCCAGGCAGTGTTTTGCCCCACTGCGACAGCGGGCTATCGGACGGGATCAAGGTGCTGAGAACGCCTTCGGCGGCGATGCCGCCCAGCTGGCCGAGGTAGCCGCCGGTGCGGTTCAAGTCCTGGAAGGCGACCTGCATCCCGGCGCCGGCCGCGCTGCCGCCGGGAAACATCGAACCAGCTGAAGCCGCCGCCGACTCGGCGCCGATGATGCCGCCGCCGAAACCGAGCCCCGGCGAGGTGGCAGGTCTTGGCCGGGAAGCCGCTGGGA
This sequence comes from Mycobacterium botniense, assembly GCF_010723305.1. Taxonomy (NCBI): domain Bacteria; kingdom Bacillati; phylum Actinomycetota; class Actinomycetes; order Mycobacteriales; family Mycobacteriaceae; genus Mycobacterium; species Mycobacterium botniense. Next base: position 5,178 of record NZ_BLKW01000002.1, read on the forward strand.
TGCGCCGGGTTTGGCGACACCTTCCGGGGTGTGCGCGGAGCGGTCCTCGGCCGACACTTCGCTGGCCTGGGTGCCTTTGTTGCCCGGGCCCGGCGATTTCGGCGCGCCGACCGGCAAATGAGGCTGCCCGCCTGACTTCTGTTGCGGCGCGGCCGGTGGTTTCGGCGTCGGCGGCGGCGGCTGCGTCGGGTCACCGCCGCCGACCAAATAGACCGCACCACCGTGATTGCGATGCAGGGCATTACGGAACGCATAGACCGCGTCCTGGCCGCCCATCGCGCGCACGTCGTCGGCGGTGAGCACGTGTTCGCCCGGCGACAGCCACGCTGGGATGATGTCGGTGCCGGCCGGGCCGCCGAAGCGCGGCGCGCATCCATCGGCGCGAGATTCACCGCCCGGATGGGGCCCCATCGGGTGCGGTGGCATCGGTATCGGCGCGTGTGCCGTGGGCGGGCTGGCGCCCAACACGTTTGACAGATCGAGCTGTTGCCGATTCGGCGGGGCTGTCGCTGGGCCGCCGAGCATTCCCGGCAGACTCAAGCGTGGCCCAGACGCCCGGCCGGTAATAACTCGGAGATATGTCTCGATTGCCGGAGGTACCGGCTGCTGAGGCGCCGGGATCCCGGCGGCCTTGTCAACCACGCCGGGCAGCGTTGGGAACGGCCCGAGCTGAGGCAGGGGACCGTGGGTCAGCGCCGGCTGCGGGGGCTGGAACATCGCCGGCGCCGGTGACGCTGGCCCCGGCGGTGCTGGCGTCGGTGGTGCTGGCGTCGGCGGTGCGGAAGATGCTTCGGGCGCAGCCGACGCGGCGCCTGTGCCGGTCGGCGAACCATCGGCCGGTGGGGCCGTATCGCCGTCGGCTCGCCATCCGGCCGTGGCGGCGCTGCTAGGCGGCAGCGGTGTGCCGTAGTCGCCGAGGTCTGCGTAACCGCCGGGAGCGCCGAAGTCCAATCCAGCGTCCAAGCCGTAGTCGGCGCCCACTGCGCTGGAGCGGATGGCGTTGCCCAGCATGGCGCCCTCTATCGGGCCGATCGCCAGGTCGGCGAGGAAGGTGACAAGCCACCCCTAAGCCTTTGACCCCGCCGGAGGGCCGAAGCCTTCCGCGAGCGGTGCGCCGAACCGCAACCCGCCGAAACTGTTCGCGCCACCGCGCAGCGGGTGAAAAGCGCCCCGCTCGGCGTCTTCGAGCTTGCGCTGCGCCAGATCGCGCTCGGTGTGCAGGTGCTCGATCTCGTGGTCGAGCCGATCCCGCTCGGACTGCTTGGCGGTTGCTTTGAGTTCGTTGCGGCGTTCTTCGGCGTCGTGAATCTCGTTGTCGAGATGTCGCAGCCGTTCCCGCGCGGCCGCGACTTTCTCGTCGTCGCGCGTGTAGTAGCCCGGCTGGCCGCCGGGCCCGGTCCCGGGCGTTGCGCCGGCCGGGATGCCGGCCCCGCCGATGCCGCCGCCGCCGAAACCTCCGGCGCCCCCGCCGAAGCCGCCGCCTGCGCTGTAGCCGGGTGGGCCTTGCAGGTCGCCGATCGGCAAAAACATGTGATGGTCGAACTGAGGGCTGTTCGCGCCCGCAGCGCCCGCTCCGACAACGAAGTTCCCGTGCGAGCCGCCGGCTTCGGCGTTCTCGCCGTCCGACAGCGTCATGGCGGCGTGCCCGGCGTTGCCGCCGCCGTGGTCGTACCAGCCGACGCTGATCGTGCCAGGGCCGCCGATGCCGGGCCGGAACCCCAGCGACGCCAGCCATTGGCCCATGTTGACGGTGGTGGGCAATCCGACGTTAGGGATGCCGAGCGCGCCGGCGATGACGCGGCCCACCATCCCCGAGCAGTCGTGGCGTGTGGCTTGACTGTAGGGCGTGCCGATCATCGAGTAAGCGGCCTGCACGTCGGGTCCGATGGCTCCCCCGCCTTGACGGTGCAGCGCGCGCCGGAACGCGTACACCGCGCCGTGACCGCCCATCGCGTCCACGTCGTCAGCGGTCAGGACGTGCTCGCCGTCTGCGCCCCAAAACAGCGCCGAGTCTTTGCCTTTCGGCCCAGGAGCGCGCAGCGGGCCACCGCCGGAGTGGCCGGCGAGCTGATGGTAGAGCCCTACGCCCGCGCCGCCTATGCCGCCGATGGCGGTTCCCAAGGCCCGAACACCGATCCGAGGGCGGCACCGGTCGCGGCATCGGTGCCGACCACGGCCGCGCCGTGCCAGAACCCGCTGGGACCCGTCGCGTGTTGCAGCGCGTCACCGCCAAGCTGCGCGCCGAGAGCCAAGGCGCCCCTTGGCGAGACGTCCCAAAGCGCCGCTGAGGCGCCCGTCGAGGCGGTGGCCGCGTCCTCCTCGGCGACGATCGTGCCGAGCCCGCTGGCGATTGGCGCGAGAACGGTTTCGGCGATCTTGGCGGCCTTGAATATCGCCCACGCGCCGCCCAGCGCGCCGAGCGCGTCGATGACGCCATGCATGATGCCTGGATGCTGCGCTAGGGCGTTAGCTACGTCCTTGACGACGTTCAGGGCGGTCGTCGCGGCGGGCAGGAAGTCGTTACCGATCGCAATCGCGGCCGCCCCGAACGCGGACTTGGCCTGGTCTAGCTTGGCGTTGAATGTGGTCTGGGTTTCGTGGAAACCCTTTACGGTGCCGTCATGTTCGCGGACGGTGCCGTCGATCTCTTTGATTTTCTCGTTGGCTTTCGCACCGTTCTCGCCGGTCGTCTGGAGCGCGACCTGCAGGGTTTCCTGGTCTCCGGTGAGCAGTTTCAACGCCTGGTCGTAGCCGATCTGGTCGCCGATGCCCGACTTGATCAGACTGCTGAAGCCGGCCAGCTTGTTGTGCAGCGTGTTCCACTGACTGACCTCATTGGCCAGCTCGACGTTGAGGCCGCCGCGCGATTTGCGGAAGTCCTTGTACGATAATGTGCCGTCTTTGATCTGCTGGGCGACCGCTTTCGCTGCCGGTGACAGCCCGTTGAACGCCTGCTCCTCGGCCCTCGCTAACTGCGAGCTTTGGTAGCGCACATCAAGATTGACTTTGCCGTCTTTGGTGTGTTCCTGCACGGCGCGCTGCAGAAGTTGCATGGTGCCGGCGAGTCCGCGCTCGCCTAGGTGATCTTGGATGTCCTGCGCGTCAAGACCGAGAGCGCCCATCATGTCACGCATCTGTGCTGTCGGGTTGAGCATCTTCTGCATGGCGTGCGCGATAAGCTCCGATGCGTGCTGCGCCGAGTCGCCGGACTGTGTCATTTGCGCGGTCACGCCGTACAGGTCAGCCATCAAGTGATGCAGTTGTTCAGCGTTGAGTCCCTGGCTTTTCCCGATGTTGGCGAACAGCGGCTCAGCTGTGTGCAATGCGCCTGCGAAATCGGCGAAATTGCTTTTCGCCATCCCAACGGCCGACACCATTTTCGACATGACATCAGCGGCGTGCTCGGGGCCGTATCCGAAGTCGTTCATCGACGTGGTCAGACCGGAGAGGACTTCTTTGAGGTCTGCGTTTTCCGACTTGGCGCCCTGCGCCGCTGATTTGAGCACGTTCACGCCGTCTGCGCCGCGATACCCGGCTTTTTCCACGTTGTACATCGCGTTGGACAACTCTTGCGCCGAGTAGCCGACTTGCCCTGCCAGCTTGAGGATCCCGTCTGAGACGGTTTTCAGGTTGGCTGCCGTCTCTCCCGCGGACGCGACGAGGCGCTCCTGTGATGCCTGGAAATCGCCGGCCTTCTTAGTGGTTTCGACGAACGCCACACCGAGGCCAGCTACGGAGGCGACACCGATCGCGTTGAACACCTGGCCGGCGCGGCTGGCCGAGGTCGCGCTCTTGTCCATCGCGCTGCCGAGCCGGCTGTGCGCGGCCTCGGCGGCGACCATCGCATCGACGTGATCACGTTGTGCTTTCGATGCGCGGGCATGCGAGTCGGCTAACGCCACGTTGGCTGCAGCGGCCTTGCTGCTGTCGGCGCCGTATTTCGCGGTGGTCTCGTTGAGCCGCTTTTGGGCCACCTCGACTTGGCCCATCGACCGCATCATGCGCCGCGCGGCTTCTTCCTCGGCGGCTGCCGCAGCACGGTATTCGTCCTGCAGACCACGCAACGCTGTGCGCGCGGCGCTGCCGTCGATCGCCGACAACGCTCGTGTCAGCGCGCCGCCGAGGCCGCGTCCGATGTCGTCACCGGCGCGGCTGAAAATCGCTTTCGCTTCGCGGGCGGCCAGTTGGGCGGCCGCGACATCGAGCCGTGACTTGACATCTAAATAGACCGGCACGGCTCACTCACCGCCTTTCATACCGTAGAGGCCGACGCTTATGTGGCTTTTAGCGCGCCGCACTAACTCAGCGCGCTCTAACTCCTTGCGCTCAAGCAAGATCGCGTCCAATGGCTCCAACAGCGCCGCGATGTCTGGTTGCGGAGCGCCACGGTCCGCGCGTAAAGCCGCCAACTCACGGGTCATGCGCGCCAACAGTTTCCTGTCGTACGTCCAGTCGATGTAGGTGGCGATCACCTTCACGTCTTTGGGAGGAGCCCCGGCGGCCGGAATTCTTAGCAACTTGCCGGTGAGCTGCTTGTCCTCGCCGACATATTCAGCGACACGGAAGGTGCGCTCGGATGCTTCTTTAAATTTGGAGTTCTCTGGCAGCCCGTCGAGCAGCGCGAGCATTTCTCGGCTGCTCATCGTGCCCTGATGCCACTCCGCTATCCGCCTCCGGCAATGAATCTGTAGGTCGGCCTCAATCTGTGTCGGAAACAGCCTCCACAATTTGATCGCCTCGGTCACTTTTGGGGTCGGCTTTGCGCCGCTCCGCAAGCTCCCGGCCCATCTTCTGCCAGATCAGGGTCACGTCGACAGCGCGACCGCCGGCGGCCTTGAACGCCTCGTAACGGTCCCCGAAAATCGCCCGCGCTAACTGAATGTGGTAGTTTTCCACGAGCACACCGTTTTTGCGGTTCGGTTCCTTGAGTTCGCCGCGGCGGATAACTTTCCCGTTCTCGTCGATTTCGTCGTCCTCGCGGTCCCACGATTCCACTTCGAGCTGCAAAGCGTCGTAGCGGGCCAGCTGCTCGTCGTCGAGCAAAGAAGGGTTGGGTATCTCGAATACCTCGCCTTTGGGGGTGATGATGCGCTCGCTGGCGGTGAATCCCATGTATTCGGCGGCCTGTGCGCGCGCCGCCTCGAACGAATCGTGACTGTGGGAAACCTGCTCCTGCATAAATGTGTCGCCTGCCTTGTTTGTCCTCTGCGCGGGTCTGCGTGGATCGCCGCGGCGGCCCGGCCACGGAGACAAACCGGCCGCCGCGGGCGCGAATGTTCGTGTTGCGTTGTGTCAGGACGCGGTTGAGGTGAACGGAGCCGACTGCGGGCCGGTCACTGTGGCGTTGGCCCCTGTCGCGGTCACCTGAATCGCGTTATACGTGGTCGATGCGGTCAGGCCCGAAATCGTCAACGTCGTCAGGCCGCCCGACACCGACGGCGAACCGGACAGGGTTGCCGCCGACCACGCGCCGGTCGGTGTCTGCTGAATCTGCACCGAGTACACCGGGGACGTGATGTCGATCGGTGTCGGGAACGTGATCGTCGCATTGAGGCCGGTCACCGGCGTGACCGCGGGAACCGCGGTCTCAAACTGCAGATTGCCCGCTCCCAGCCATGCCGTGCCGGCGCGGCACACCCACATCGTCTGCTTGGTGAACGGGTCCGGCAGCACTTCGTAGGTGAGCTCCGAGGAATCCGGGTTCTTGCGGGCAAGCTCGTTCTTGCCCTTCTTGTCGGTGATGATGCGCGGGAACACGCGCGCCACCAGGTTCGCGTCGGTGTCAACACCGATCAGCACCAGCGTGCGCTCGCGTGGCGCATCGGTGTTGCCGCGAGCCACACCGTAGCCAGGTGTGCCAAGCGCCGGGATCCCCGTCAGCGGGAGCTCGAACTTCAGGTAGTCGATCAGCGGGTTCGACTCGATCGGCGTGAAGTTCACCTTGTCGTCGAGCTTGGTCAGCACGTTACGCACCGAGCGCACCAGCTGCGCTGATGGCGTCTGCTGCAGCGTTTGGTCCGGGGTCCAGTCGGTGGCGTCCTCTTTCAGCAGGCCGAGGTCGTAGAAGTTCACAGCACTGTTCGGTGACGTGACCAACAGGTCGCCACGGATCGAGACGTTGTCGGCGGCGAACGGTGTGAACAGCTGCGCGGGTCCGCTGGCGGTTTGGACGGTGCCGAGCCCGACAGCCGGTGACGCCAGGTTGAACGTGCCGGTCGGGTCGTAGTCGCGGATCAGCCCGTGGGTGATCTGCCAGTACCGAACATTCAGCGGGTTCAGGTTGTCTTCGAGGACTTCGGCCCAAGTGCCGCCGGTTGCGGGAAGTGTCATGATATTTCCTTTCGGGGTGCGATAGCGTCAAAGCCGAAAAACAGCAAGACGCGCAGCGGGTTTTGCGCAACTATGCGGAGAAGCGCAAAGGCAGAAAGTATCTCGCGTAGTACCGTTTGATGAACGGGTCTTCGTAGGGTTGGTAGACCGGCATCTGATGTGTTCGCGGCCCAAGACCGCTCACCGTCGCGGTTTCGCCGCTAGGAAGCCTAATAATGTCCCCCATTGTGAGGCTAATGATCTGGTGGTGGGCTTTCCACGCCCACTCGTCACACTCGGCTATCGTGGCGGCCAGCGTATGCACGCTGATGATCGCGTTGCACCAGTACTTGTCGTCGTTGCCGGCGATGCCGTTGACGAGGTAGTACGGCAGCGCGACATCTGGCTCGCTGTCACCGGATCCGGCTCCCGGCTGGGGGCGCTCAGGACCGACACCTGCTGCGCCGAGCGGCAGCAACACGCCGATGCCGACCTGTGTCGGTGATGGCGTCGTGCCGTAGTTGAGGCTCACCGGCCGCGCCTGCCACGTGATCGTGCTGCTTTGAACGCGGCCGAGCGTGCGATGCGGGCCTGCCGCACGTCGCGGGCAGCGGCCGCGATCTCATGCGCCGCGGCGCCTTCCGCGGACAGTTTCGCGAACCGCTCCAGCTCTGCGCGCAGATGCGCGTGCGCGTACGCGACACCCTCGTCGGCCATCGAGTCGCGGCCGGTCGACGAAAACGATGGGCCGCCTTCGGCGCCGAACATGGCGGCCGCTTTGGTGAACGGCGCGTACTCGGGCATGTGGCTGGTGCCGATCTCAATCCACACGGCTTTCTTGTCGCGGGAGATGACACGGCGGCCGCCGTCAGGCAGCGGCTCGACGTGCACAGCGTTGCGGGCATCTCCTATTTCGCCTTCTGCTGGCGCCGCCCGGTGCGGTGGCCGGTCACCGAAAACCGGGTGAGCGCCTTCACCTGCTCGCACACCTCGCGCGCCAGCTCATCCACCGCGTCTTGCACTTCCGCGCTGGCCAGCCCGGCGGCGAACTCGTCTTCGACGCTCACCCTGCCCTCCATTCGCAATTGACCAACACGTGATCGGGCAGGCCATCTATGTCGTAGTGGATTTGCGGCAGCCCGAGCACCTTGTAGTCGCGCTGGGCTTGCGGGTCCGCGCGTCGCGGCCTGATCCAACACGAGTTAGTGATCGTCGCAGCGACTTGGTCGCCGTTGTCGTCCACACCGGGCACGCCGACACCAGCAACGTATGGCAGGAACGCCCACGCCTGCTCGGCGCTGGTGATGGTGTCCGTTTGTTTCTCGATCGCGGAAATGTGTGTGACCGGCTCAAATACGCACCCGTAGACCCATACCACCGACTCGGTTGTGATCGGCTGATTCATCGCGTCAACTCGACCGGTGGGCGCTTTCGTGACCACGCCCAGCGTGTCGGCGCCGGGATAGCTAGTCATTGTCGTATTCCCACCAGTCCCAGCCGAGGTTACCGAACTGGTCCGACCATTGGGTCGGCCACCCTTGCTCTTGGTCCGCGGCGTAAAATCGTTTGGGCGGCACGATGACATGGGCAGCGCCTCCAACGGGATCCCCAACAGCATCTTGTGGTTGTCGGTGAACTGGAGCGCTTTCATCGGGTCGGTGAAGCTGCCACCCTCAATGCGGTGCCCAACGGTGCGGGAAAACTGGCTGAGCTTGCTGTACCGCTGATAGCGCACGGCTGAGCTGACCACATCCCACACAACGAACTGCGCGGTCGGGTCGGTCGATGGCAACCCTGCGCCTTGCGGCCCGTTGGCGTATATCCACTGAGACGCCACCTGCAGCAGCAGGTGCACGATCGCCTGCTGCTGCGCGGTGAGCGGCGGCCCGTCCCACAACGCCAGGAACTCCTGCAAGTTGAGAAACGGAATCATTCACATTCACCAGCCCTCGATAAGCCGCAGCTCAAGCTGTGCGCCGGGGCCGTCCGCTATCGCGTACAACGGCAACTGCTGGCCGTTGCACGAGTCAATGAGGGGCAGCCGGCATATTTGGCCTGGCAGCAACCGGATACCGATCTGCTGGGGTTCTAGGGCGGCCGGGGCGCCAGCATTGACCACAACATTCGGCGCGGCGTTCCTATCCCCCAAACCGGCGCTGGAGTTGAGCACCAGCACCGCCGCAACGGGAGGCAACGCGATCTCGGTCACCGTCTCGCCGACGCTGATTGCCGGCGCGGTCATCCTGTCAGCCTGTCAGCCTAGAAGGTCGACGAGTTCTTGTTTGGACAGTGCTTCCAGTGCACGGCGGTCGTGGTTTTGGGCGACGCCATATTCAACCCACGTCTCCTTGGGGCGACCCGCGGCGGTTTTTTCGGCTCATCCGGTTCGGGCTGCTCACTGCCGGGACTGGCGACGGTCGCGGGTGTGTCCACTTCCTCGACCAGCCCGTGGGCGAGGAAATGAGCACGCTGCTCATCATCAAGCCACGGCAGCCAGCCGCCGGCGTAAACGTGATGGTTGCGGCCTGTCTGATCTTTGGCCACAACCAGAGGAGCGATCACACGGTAGCCACTCATTGTCAGAATCCCGTGATTTGGACGCCGGCTTTGGGTTCGATAATGATGGGAGTAGTGACGCGCCGGGCCCGGATACGCCAGCGGTCCTGTTTGTCCTCGCGCATCGTCTTCACCTGAATCATGGAGCGACCGTCGTCGTCGCCGCTGTTGTCGGACTGTGCGCCAACGTAGCCGGGCGCAGGCAGCCGCTCGTCAACCATCGCGCCGAACACCTTTGCGTCGAGAACCGCAACATACGGTGTGGTCGGCAAGTTCGGGGTTGATAGCCATTTCTTCCCCGCGATATTGGCTTGGAAGCCGATTCCCTGGAACACCGGCATTTCACGCACCCCGTGACCGAAATCTTCACGTGGCAACAGCAGCGCAAGCGTCGGGTCGGAGATCGCGGTGGCGAACGTGTTCAGGTCACAGAGCACCGTGTCAGCGATGTAGCCCTGTTTCAGCGCCCTCATCTGCTCCTCGGCGAGGAGGATGTCACGCAGAATGTTCGGGGCGCCTGAGCTGCCATTCCACGGCTTCGACGCGGGCTGTGTGGCTGTGATGGCGGCGACCACAGCCGACATCACCACCGAATCGACTTGCGCGACCATGCTGTTGACGAGCTTCGTGAATGCCCGCGACAGCACGTCGAAGTTCTGCCGGCTGATGTCCTCATCGGTGATGATCGTGTCCAGACCCCACTTGACCACGTTTGCGATCTGCGCCGGACCTGTGGGAATCGGAGACAGCGGGTATTCGTCGCCGGGTTGCACCGCTTGCGGGGTGTTCGCGGCGAAGATCGACTCGATCTGCTCGTAGATCACCGCGCCGTCTTCGGTGTAGAACTGGCCCGTCAGAACCTTATCGCCGACGAAAATCTGGTCGGCTATCGTCCGAAGGGCGCGCAATACCATCAACGGATCGTTGAGATAGCGGCTGATCGAGTAGACATCTTGGGTTGCTAGATTCCCGGTAGGGAAACCGGGTGGTTCGAGGAACGGCATCTCGACCTGGTCCTTTCCTTAAACTGGTGCCGCGCAACAGTTTTTCGTGGATAAAGAAAACCGGCGAAAACGGTTTTTCGCCGGTTTGGGGGTTTTCGCTTCCGTTAATGCTCGGCTAGGCGCACAACAGCAAAACCATTCGACGCGGCGCTCCAAGCCCTTCCGATGATCTGGGAATACGTAGTGTTCGAGCTGGCGTCGGCAACAGCCCCGCTGGCTGCTGCCTGAACAGGATCGCCAGCCGAGATCGATCCGGATGCGGCGAGCACGTGAACGCCACCGAAGTAGACGCTCACCGGCTGCCCGGCGACCGCGTTGTTCGCCGCGACACCAACCTCTGCGGATGTGGCGTCCGAGGTGGGCGCCACGGTCGGGGTGACGGTGCCTGAATTAGGCTGGCCGCCAGCAACACCGGGCGTGCCGGGAACCAGAGTCCCACCGGTGATCTGCACCAGTTGTCCCGCTGTCACCGCCGACCCGGCGACGCACGACGCCTGGGTGCCGGCGACGTAGAGGGGCACATAATCCTGTCCTGCCATGTCAGTTCACGCTCGCTTTCTTGGTGGGAATACCCAAAGACGCCATGATCCGCGCGTGCACACGTTCCTTGGCTTCCTGCTCAGGGTCGGGCGCTGCTTCGAAACCGACCTGTCCGCGCACACCCTGATGGCCGATCTCGCTGGTGGGAATCAAACCAGCGGCCAAACTTTCGAGAACCTGTTTGGTGCCTTCCCGGTCTGCTCTCAGCGAGTCCAGCCAGTGCTGCTTGCGGGCGGGCGCGATCTTGCCTTGCTGAATAGCCGCCATCACGATCCGCTCATCTTCTTCGGCGATCTGCCGGGCGCGGGCCTCCACACCCTGGGCGGCGGCTGCTTTCAGCTCGTCGAGTTGAGCCTGCTCGATCTGCACCAGGCCGTTATCCGCGCCGCTGGCGGTGACCTTCGCCGCGTCAGCGCGTTGTTTCAGCTCCGCTATTTTAGTGAGGATGGTGTCTTCGTCTGCCGACGCGTCAACACCGATCGCCTCCGCAATATCGGGTGAGAGAGCCACTATGGAGCCCCTTTCTGTGTCAGAATTTGTTGCTGCTTCGGTCTTGCCGCCGTCGTCATCGTCGTCGTCGTCGCTGATTTTGATGCCGAACTTCTTCGCAGCCGACTTGATTCGGTCCTTGATCTTGGCCAATTCTGCTGCGCTGTAATCTTTTTGATTCTTCGGCATATTGATGTACGCCCACGCTGCGCGAACACGCTCAGCGGTGTCGATCGGGTATTTGCCGTTCTTCGGGTCCGCGTACTTGACGTCCCCGTACGGCCGCGGGGCGTCGGAACCCTGGATCACCAGCTCGATCGCCTTGCCGCCCATGCGCCCGGCCGCGGCGATGTCATACAGTCGGGCCACGTCCTGCAGGCTTTGCAGCGACTCGACACCGGGACGTGTCGCGCCCAGCAGCGCCAACCCGGTCAGCACGAACTCGTGCACGCTGCCATCAGGCGCGGTGTAGTCGTACAAGCCTTCAATCGACCGGGACGGGTACGCGGACGGAAGAATCTCGGCCAGCCACTCGGGGACACCAACCATGTCCCCGATCAGCGCACGACCGTCCTCAGATGCCCGCAGATTGTCCAGCCATCCCACAGCCGGGTCACCGGAAAACCTTGGATCGTTGTGCCCCAACCTGATTACGGGCTTACGCAGGATTCCTTTCTCGTGGGCTTCGATGGCGGCCGCTATTTCTTTTTCGGTGCATTCCCATTCGCCGGTCGATAGATTCCACTTGCCTGTGCGCATCAGCTCCACGCCGGGAACGGTTACGAGGTTCACCATAGTCTCAACGCTCCTTCGGGGTTGCGCGGCGATCGCCTCGCGCTGGCGTCGGCTTTCGGCCGCGACGAAAACGGTTTCTCCGGTTTGGCTGGCCGAGTCGGCCCGGTGTCCGGGGGCTCGGGAAGCGGGTATTGCGCATCATTTTCGCGTTGCAGTTGCGGGTCAATGGCAGGCAAACCCATCTGCTGGCGCTCGAAGGCTTCAAGCCGCGGGTCGGGTGTGATCAGGCCAGCGTTGACGAGCATTTGCAGCGCGGCGGCCGAAGCGTCCTGGCGTGAACCGATCTCCTCGCACACTAGCATCGGGCACGGCTCGTCCTCACCGAAATTGATATCCACCAAGTCTTCGACGATGTGCGCCTGCGCGGTGTCGCGTATATCGTCGGCGACCTGCTGCACGCCTTCGCTAAACGCGTCAGCCTGAACGCTGGCCAGCGCGTAACTTCCGCCGCGGTCAAGGTTGAGGAAATGTGCCAGTGCGGCCAGAGCCATCTGCTTGTCGTGATACTCGACGGCCTGCCGAATAAAACCAGAGGGCAAATTGCCTTCGACGCCAGCCAGTTTGAACTGGGCTCCGAACGGCAACGCCACACCGGCGTTGTTGCCGCCCCGATACTGACGTGCGACGTCCAAATACGGCTGCAGCGATTGATCGCCTACGCTGGCTTCCGACACCGATTCAGGCGCGATCACCACCGGGACACCAACACCGTTACGCCGCGCAGCTGTGGCCTCGATACGAATGAACTCGTCTTTTAGCAGCCAATGCTTGTACGCGGGACGGAACAGGCTGTTTCCGATCCACTGGCCGGGATCCGGGTCGCGCACATACACCACGAGGCGATTGACCGGAATCTGCAACTGCATCCCCTGCATGCCTCCGGTCACCCCCAGGGGAGTCCCGAACGATGTGCCGGGCGGGAATTGGGTTATCCCGATCAAGCCGCCGTCTAAATCGATGTCCCAATACGCGATCGTGGACGACGGCCGCGGCGCCAGCTTGCGCAGATACGCGCGGCCATCCTCTCCGATCCGATACACCTGCTCGAACACTTGGTGCCCGTACTGCAAATGCCGCAACGCCAGCTTGAGATGCCCCGACCACGAAAACCTGTCCCTAATACGAGGTTTCGGCTTCGACTCGTCCGCTCCCGTGACAGGCAACCCCAGGTTAGCGGCGACAAACTCGGTGACCTCATCGCGCGCACCATTGGGGTCGATTCGCCACGCGGTGCGCAACACCGGCAACGCGATCGCGTAATACACGCTGGCAAGGCGTGAATCTTCCCGCCACATGCGCGTGTAAGTGCGGACACTGTTCGGCCACAGCAGCTCTGGAACCTGCTCGAACTGGTCCCACTGCGAAAACGCCGACAGCATGCCAGGGAACGGGTTGGCGAACCCGGCTTCAGTCACCGGCACCGCTGTCTTCGTGTTATGTCCGGCTACACGTCGCGGAAGACGCTTCGCGGGGGCCTTAAGTGTTGCTGTAGCGGGAATATTGCGCTTCGGCGCCATATATCCCCTCCTTTAAAGCCTTAGAAACGCGCGCTCATCGCATCGAACTCGCGTTCCAACACGTCCTGCGACGACTTCGGCTCCTGCCGTTCCATCAACGGAGACGGAGCCCGCTTCGGCGGCTTTGCGAAGGCCAGCAGTCCCCAATGTGCGAGGGTCACGGCCATCAGCTGCACGATGGAGCCGCCTGGCGGCTTGTCCCACGCGAAGCGATTGCCCGGCAGGTCGCGTTTGACCGCCGAAATGACCGAATCGGTCAGGATCTGCTGCCCCGAATGGCTGATCTGCTTCGACAACACGGCCTCGAGGAAGCCCTCACATGCGAGCGCGAGATCGGTGGTGTTGGTCATCACCGGGTCAATGCCGACGCGCTCGAGGTATGGCTTGACGATCGCGGCCGGCGAGCGTTGATCGATCACCAGCGCCACCGGGTCGGCCTCGGTGACGATCTGGACTAGCTTCTCGACGACCTCGGTAACCGACGCCGTCTGATTGTAGCCGATCTCGACGTGTGCGTGGCCGGCCGCGGTGTACTGCGCTCCACCGATCGACCACACCTTGGTGTCCGGTGCGCGGTCGACCGCGATCACCTGCGGCGCCGGGCCAGCCAGCCGCGCCGCGGTGTCGGCCAGGTCGTTCCACACGTCTGGCGAGATGGGCGGCGGCAGTGTGTCGGCCAGCGTCGGCCAATCGCCGATGCCAAGGCGCTCGACCGCGAAGATCTTCGGCGTGTGGAGCATCGCCTGGTACTCGTCCTCGATGTACTCAAGCGTGATCCGGTAGCCGACGCCGGGGTTTGAGCGGCACCGCTCACGAACGCTCGTCGGGTCGGCGCCCTCTTCGCAGCTCCACTCCATGTAGGCCAGGCGTGGGCTGACACCATCCAGGGCGCGTTTGCGGACGCCGGCGAAAACGTGGCCGTTGTCGTGCACCAGCTGGTCGACCGCGCTGCCTGCGTACCACAGTTGCGGATTGCGCCGCGAGGCCAATGTCGGCATCAGTGCGCCGATCGCCTCGGGCTTGATGATCATCGCCTCGTCGAGGATGACCGTGTCGCCGGTGAGGCCGCGGCCGCTGACCTTCGTGCGCGAGGAGAACATCATCCGCGGCGCGTAGGGGTCGTGGACATCCTTGCCGAGCACGAAGCCTTCTTCGCCGTGCGAACGCTTCGGCGTGTACGGCTCGCCCGACTCCTTGAGTAGCCGCTCGACGCGCCGCATGATCTGCACGACGGTCTTGAACTCATGCGCGCTGTAGACGACCAGCTCTTCGCCCCACAGCAGCAGGCCGGCGACCATCCGGATCTCGATAACTGCCGACTTGCCGTTCTGCCTGGGAACGGTCAGACCGACCTCGAAGGCCGCCCACTTGCCGTCCAGGGTTTCACCGAGCGCGTTGTGAAGTACTAGCTGCTGCCAGGGGTCGAGTGGTTGACCGAGATACTCGGCCAGCTCGATCGCTTCAGCTGCTGCGCTCGTCGGCGCCGGCGGCGCCACCAGGATCCGCGGCTCCTGGTCCCCCACCAGCAGCGGCGCGTTGGAGGCGTTCAGCACGTTTGCGGGCAAGGTCATCCCTCTTCGAGCTCGGTGCGGGCGGCTTGAGCTCGGCCAGTTGCGCGATGACGCCGACGAACTGGCGACTCAGCGCGGCCAACACCCGTTGTGACTTGCAGGCGTCCATCTCTCGCGCGAGCCGGTCGCGCAACGCTTCGAGCGCCTTGGCCTCGTCGCCGCCGGCCAGACTGGACGCGATCGCGGACTCGCCAGAGTCGGCGGGCTTCGGCGTGGTCAGGATGCTCAGACAGATCTGCGCCGAGCGGTGATCGCCGCGCAGCGCCGCCGGGTAGTGCGCCCGGAACAGCGCCTCGGTCCTCTCGGCGAAGACGGCGGTCTCAGCGTTGGCCAGCAGCTCGCGTCGGCGCGCTGCGGCGCCGGCCATCGCCTTCTGGACGGCTTTCTCGACTGCGGCCTCGGTCATCTCCAGCCGGTCGGAGATCTGCCGATAGGTCGCGCCGGCGATGAACATCTCCAGCGCGCGGGATTGACGCTCCGCGCGGTTCACTGCTCACTCCCCGCCGCGAACGACACTGGTTCGCCGTTGAGCTCTGGTAGCACGCCGGTGTGCTCCTGGAAGCGGCGCAGCACCACGTCGGCGTAGCGCGGGTCCAGCTCCACGCACAGCGCCCGGGCGCCGCGGCGTGGGTTGCGCGTGAACGTTTGAAGCTTCGAAACTGGCAGCCGATCGGCCTGACCTGCTAATTTCTGGCTCATGCCGCGCCCTCGGTGCAAAAAATCGCCACGGAGGGGGGAAATGGCGAGGGGCAAGCGGTCGACTCGAGGGGCCCCCCTCGAACATTTGTGCGGGAGGGGTCCATCGGTTCGAACGGGCGTGCGCTAGGGCCAGGCCATGACCCGATGGCCGAGGTCGACTGCCTCTCGCTTCGGCCGCTTGCCGGTGAGCGCCGGCCGAAGGTGGTCGCGGCTGCCGTCTGCGCGTTCGCTGTTGCAGTGTGCGTGTAGCAGCCGGTCGGCGATGGTGCCGCCTGCTGAGCGGGGCAGGCTGTGGTCGCCGGCGAGTCCTTGGCTGAGGTACATCGGTTCGCCGCACCACCAGCATGGTGTGCCGTCGACGTGGTCGCGTTTGAGTCGTGCGACTTGTTGTTTGTGCCGGTATCCGAGTCCCCGTTGCGTGGTTGTGCGCTTGTGGGGTGCCATTGGTCAACGTTCAACAGGGTTGCTCGGCTGCGGTCGGGTCTGGTGACACGTGGATGGTTAGTGATCCGTCGTCGTTGCGGGTGACGGTGGTGCTGATGGGTAGCCGTTGGTGGTTGTCGAGGGCTTGGGCCATGTGTTCAGCGAGTTTCATGCCGTCGTCGATGGTGTAGATGCGTGCGCCTGCTGCGGATCCTGTCGGCAGCTGGTGCATGCCGGCCATTTGTTGGAGGCGGTCGCGTAGCTGGCGTATCTGCTCGGTTGTGAGGGCTGGACTGCTCATTTGTGTGGGCATTCGGGTTTGATCTGCGTGATGGAGCGGATGGCCAGTTGCGGCAGGTGGGCTAGCATGTCGTGGTTGACGGTGAGGGACAGTAGGCGCTTGCCGCAGTGTTGGCAGTGTAGGTGGGCGATCTTGTAGCCGTCGGCGTCTGCTGCTTTGGGGTCGTCTTTGTGGGTGATGGTGTAGCCGCGGCGTTCGAGTGTGTGTTGCGTGGCTTCGGCGAGGTCGGTGGCTAGTCGGCGGATCCGGCCGCGGGTTTCGGTCGACTGGTTGAACTGGCTGAAGTGCATGAGCCGCCGTGGGCGGCCGTCTGGGTGTGGGAGGTTGTGCCAGGATTCGGCGAGGAGTTTGGTTACGTCGGGGCGTGGCATGGTTTGCGTGGCCTTTCGCCTGGTCAACTGAGGAGGCGTTCGGGCTTACCGACGGGTTCTGGATCAACATGCAGGCTCAGTACGACCTGGACATGGCGCGGATCCAGCTCGGCGACGAGCTGGAGCACGTCCACAAGGTGGGTATCTGACGCGAAAGGCCAGCTCGTTGGTTGGGTTGGCCTTGGTGCAGGCATAGGTCGTCCGCCTGCAATCTGGGTCTAAGGGTAGATCACATCGGTGTGATTCGGCAAGCAAGTTACGCGGTTTTGTCTGCGCGTGTCTCCTCGATGAGCGTGTAGACGTCGGCCAGCCAGTACATGGGCTCGTCGCTGTCGCTTTGCCGCTCTGGTAGGCGGACGCCGCTGCGGGTTTGGTAGCTGCGTGGCTTGAGCCAGCCGCGTTTGCACCAGGAGTAGAACGTTGAGCGCGGCAGGTGCTCCCCTAGCTGCTCGAGCGCGCCGGGCAGCTCGCTTACGCGGCTGCCGATGATCTGGACTGCGGACAACGGCTCGTACAGGAGGTGGTTGCGTAGCAGCTCAACGAGGTGATCGACGCTGTGGAGGGTTTTGCAGGCGGGGCAGCGGACTTCGGTGGCGTCGCGTGGCGCGACAAGCTGCGTGGCGCACGCCTTGCGCCGGCCGACCAGGTGCGGGCACGGGCCGAGGAATCGGGGCGGTTTCGGCCGGTTGATGCGGCGCTCGATGTCGTCGATGAGGCGCTTGATGTCGCGGTAGCATTGGCCGGCGTCCTCGTGTCCGGCGATTTTCTCGACGTTGCGCGCTAGGAGCATCGCCATTTGCGCAGCGGTCATAGCTGGTCGTCCTCGTCAGGCATGGCCAGGGTCTCAACAGCCAAGTTTACGGCTTGAACCCATCGGGCGAGGGTGGCGTGCGCGTCGTCGAGCAGTTCTGACGGGCTGCCGCGCCAATCGCCGTGCGGCCCAAGATGGACCGGGACCGGGCCATTGCGGTCGCTGCCACGCCGCGCGGATGCGCCGAGCCGTGTTCGGCCGTAGGCGGCGTCCGCGAGGTATTCCAGCCAGCCGGCGGCCCGGCGCCCGCTGGGCAGTTGCTGCCCCTGGGCGAGGCCGCGCAGCAGATCGCGCAGTTCGTCGGTGCAGGGCTGGCACAGGAACAGCTGCGCCCGCCGGCCGCACTTCTGGCAATCGCTCACTCGCCGTCGTCCTCGGCGTCGAACATCGCCTTCAGCCCGGCGATCGCGCGGTCCCAATCGAACTCGATCTCGCCGCGCTGGGCGCGCTCACGCGCGGCCTTGGCCGAGTTCTTGCGCGCGTTCGCTAGCTGCTCACGACTGGAGCGCATGGAGTAGCTCATGAGCTGTCTTCTCTCTCCCAGGGTCGCGTCAGCTCAGGTGTGGTGTGTGCCGGCGTATGCGGCGCGGTGTACCCAGTGGTTTGTCATGCCGCGCCCCCGATGCTGTGATGCGGGTTTTTGGTGTCTGGTTTGGCCGTGGGGCGAGTTTTGTTGCGGGGCGGCATATTTGGGTGCGGCCGGGGTGTTTCGTCACGGGTTTCGTCACGGCCGAATGCGCCGGGCCGCCACCCGCCGTGCCGGCCGGGCGCGATCCGGCGCGCGCGGCGGTGCATGGGACGGCGTTCGCGCTCGCTCAGGCCGCCCCACACACCGAACCGCTCGCCGTTGGCCAGCGCGTAGTCGAGGCATTCGGCGCGCACATCGCAGCGCCGGCAGATCTTCTTGGCGTCGCGGACGGAGCCGCCTTTGTCGGGGAAGAAGATCTCGGGGTCGGTTTCGGTGCACAGCGCGTCCAGCATCCAGCGCTGCTCGTCAAGATGGATGATCAAGCCGGCGATCGTGGTCATTGAGCGGCCATCGCTTTCTGCGCGGCGTCGACACGGGATGGGTGGGCGGTTTTGCGGATGTCGGCGCGCTTGACGCCGGGCACGCCGCCGATGGTGCAGGGCCGGCTCGCGTCGGCGCCGCAGAACGGGCATCGCACCGACAGCGGGTTGATCCCTGTGCGCGGCCGGTCAGGGCGGCCGGTCGACGGCTCGGCGGGCCACGATTGCCCGAGCTTGTCGATGGCGGCTTTGCGTTCGGCTTTGGCCTCGAGTTCGATCCGCCGCGGGCTGTCGAGGGGTTCGCGGTCGAGCTGGTCGCGGCGGATGGCACGGGCGATGCCGCTCAGGTCTGCGGGTTGCAGCATCCTGTCGCGCGGCTCGCGGTGGTACTCGGTCACCGCGGCGAGCAGGTCGTCGCGGTCGGCATCCGGCGCGTAGCGGCCGAAGTGCTCGAGCCACGCGGCCACCAGCATGCTGGACGTTTTCGGGGTGTGCTGGGTGTCGTACGCGGCGGCTTTGGTGAGCGCGTCGAGGATGTCGTCGCTGGTGATCATGGCAGCTCCCGTTGTTGTCGCTGTCGTAGCTGGTGTTTGAGGGCCTCGTTTTCGGCGGCGCGCAGGTCGGCGCCTTGCAGCCGGTGACCGTTGACAGCCGGCGACGCGCGGCTGGCTTTGATCACGTCGGACAGCACGGTGGCCAGGTACTCGGGGCGCGTGCAGTCGGGTCTGGTGTCCCAGGCGGTGAGCGCCTGGCGGATCACGGTGTCGGGGTGGCCGTCGCGGGCCAGCTGCTCCACCTGCACCGCCAGCCGCTCGATCGTGCGGCGCGGATAGCCGGCGTGGCCGAGGGTCTGGCGGACGACGGTCTTGGCGGCGGCGGAGGGGTGTCGCTTCGGCGGACGGGTGCCGGTTTCGACGACGACGACATTGGCGGCGGCCGGGTCGGCGCTCTGGTGGGTTACCTCGGTAGGTGAGTCGTCGTCGTCTTCCCCTGTTCCCCTGTTCCCCTGTTCCCCTGTTCCAGCGCCGATTTTGCGCGGAGTATCCGGCGCAGAATCGGCGCAAATCGGCGCAGAATCGGCGCAACTGTAAATGCGCTGGTCAGGCACCGCATCAGGGTCGTCCGGGGCAGGGTGCTTGAAGCGTTCGCTTCGACGTTCTAACTTTTGGTGTTTCTCCCAGGACGGGATGGCGTAATAGTGCCGTCCGCGCACCGTGTAGAAGACGACACCGAAGGCGCGCGCACAATCGGCGCAAAATCGGCGCAAATCCTGCGCAGAAAATCCGTCCTCATCTGCGAACGCAAAACCGAGGAGCCCGTTGAGGTTGGTTTCACCGATTCCGCGGTCGTCCGCCCAGCACCACAACGCCTGATAGAAGATGCGCACCGGAAAATCGACCGAAGCGGTGTCGGGTGAGCGGAAGAACTCGGGTTTGAGAGAACGGATACGTGGCATCACAACTCCTAGCTGATCTGGTATTCCGGGCGGTCGCACCGCATGCAGTCGTCGCCTTGGTGGTTGCCGCTCACCGCAGCTCCCCGCAGCGTTCGACGTGGACGATCCGGTCGAGCGGGTCACTGCCCTGCCACGGATGGCGGCAATCCTCGCCGGGTGCGGCTTTGCAGATCCCGCACGAGCGGGTAAGAGCGTCCGCGACACGCGGATCGCTGTGGTCACGCAACCAATCGAGCCCCACCGCTAATCAGCCCTCTTGCCGCGAAGCGTTCTCGTCATCCCCTGACTCGACGAGAACGTCGATGAGGACGCTTGCCTCAGCTTTGGTGAGTTCTTTGTTCGACGCGACTGTCCGGCCGACGATGCTGTGGACCCACGCGAACCAGTCGACACGACCTTCGTCAGTGTCTGGATAGCCGTGTTTTTGCCGCAGGATTGAGAGTTTCTGCAACTGCGGTTTCGTCACCGCGTCGCCGGCGGTGTCGGCTTCTTCGACCGTGCGCGGTTCCAGCCCTGTTGGTGGGATTGGCTGCTGCGAGCGCGTCTTGCGTTCCCGGCGGCGGTTGACCTGTTCAGCGACGCTCTGCCGCTGCTTCTGCTCTTTCGGCACCGGCGTCAAAGCAGGCGCCGCCGCCTGGGCAGGCTCGACTGCGATCGTCCCCGCGTCCAGCGCCGCCGCACCCGAGAGCAACTGGGCCGGCGACACCTCGATATCGAGAACCGGCACGGCGAACCGGCGTGTCCCGGAATCTGGCCGCATAGCCATGCGCTGCTGCAACAGCAGGCGGGCCGGCAGCATCTTGCCGCACCCGGCCGCCAAGCGGATCACCTCTACCGCGCCTTGCAGTTCGACCGCGGCGTAGTAGCCCTGGGTGTCCAGTCGCCACACGCCCAGACCTGGCATGTCGGCGAGCATCACAGACAGGCGGGTATGGATCGCGCATTCCCGGTTTTCCGGGTCGCACACGCAGGGGCCGTCGCTGATCGACTCTGTGACGCCGTTGCAGCGGCGCCGACACCCGCCGGCCGACCACAGCTCATAGGATTGCGTGAAGCACATATCCGACGGCGGCACAACAACATTCAACGATTGCGCATCGGTGACGACCTGCCACTGTTTACCCGCTGGAGCGTCCCACGGCTCCACGCTGCCGCCGTACAAGGCGGCCGCCTGTTCGATGCGCCGCCGATCCGGTGATGTCAGCCGGAACGATTCCAGCCGGGCAGGTCTCGTCTTGCCGTTCGACGATTGGACTTGCTGGCCGATGCGGATGCGACCGACCTCGGCCAGCCGCCGCTGCAAATCAATGATCATGACAGTGGGTCTCCCATCACGGTTTTGCTGGTCTCCTGAACCCACCGGAACGCTTCCAGCGTGTACAGGAACGCCCGGTACGCCTCTTGGCCGCAGTCGAGCGGATAGGACTCGCACGACTCAGGAGTGATGTGGATGACGAGACCCGAGTCGACCTCGGGAACCGGGACGGCCAGATCCCGCTCAGCCGGGCTGAGCACGTAGTAGCGGCGCCTGAACTTCTCGAATCGGCGTGGCCGCCACACCGCGGCGAATTCGGCGTACCGGTAGGCCGCCAGTTGCAGGCCGACCTGCTCGGGATACGGTGTGCGGCGCAACCCTTTCGAGTCGTAGGCGTTCCGTGTGGTTTTGTAGTCGGCGATGAACCGTACGCCGTCGATGGTGAGGAACGCGTCTGCGGTGCCGGCGTAACCGTAGCTGGGGTTATACACGCACACTTCGGTCGCCTGGTATGACGGCGAGAATCGCTGCAGCCAGTCGTCGAACCGGTTAAGCATCACGCCTACCAGGTTCAGCTCGGTATCCATCTCGACCTGTGGTCCACCCAAGCCGCCCACAAGCTCGGCGGCGAACTCCCGACTGGGCTTCTCCCCGGTCAGCGCGTACGACTCGCACACCTTGTGCACGACGGTGCCCAGGTCGGTATCAGACAGCGCGGTCTTGGGTTTGCGGAACCTGGCGTCCCGCAACCATTTCACAGTCTCGTCGCGGCCCTGTTCTTCCAGCATCGCCTGCCACGTGGCGGCGCTGTCTATCGCGGCATTCGCGGTCTGCTCAGCAGCCCAATACAATAAGGCTGGTTTGTCGAGCACACCGATGATCGTGGTAACCGACCACAACGTGAGATCGTTGTTGTCCGGACGGTCGATATCGAGGGCAGCTAAGCCCAATTCAGCCGTCGTCATGGGAACCCCTCATACCAGTCTCCCCTTTTTCCGTTATTTCCATTGCGGCAGTGTTGAGCGTTTGCCGTGCCTGCCGTGCCAGACCAAGCCCCGCCTCGCCCGGCCGTGCCATGCCTAGCCACACCTGCGTTGCCCTTGCCTGCCCGAGCGCGAACGCGTCGCGCCGTCAAGCTCCACGACGGGCACCGCCGAACCCACGGAAACGGCGCTGCTCCCCATCACGGTCTTACTGGTCCGCTCTTGCGTTGTGGCGCCGCACCAGTGATCTCGTAGGGCTGTCCCGCCGCCGGACACTGGTCGCGGCCAACCGAATCCCGGTGATAGGCGATGTTGCCGCGCACGGTTGGCCACACCCGGCGCAGACACACCGGGCACACACCCACACTCTGGCGTCTCACACCACTCGCCTCCCCTGCTGCTGCGGCGCGTAGGTGTCGACGAACCGCTGCAGCAACGGCAAATGCCGCGGACACCGCGAACTCACCGCCCACACAACGACTCTCGCCGTGTCAGCGACCGTGAACCCCGAATCGCGCTGCACAGCCTGCAGCACGCCTTCCACACCGGGCAGGGTCGGGTAGGTGTCGAGTGTCGAGCACACCGCCGGCGCCACCACCGCCGCATAGTTGGTGGCCGGGTCGGCGTGCGCCGGCGCTGCCGCCATCCCAGCGGCCGCGGCCGCGGCCAGCACTCCCACCAGCGCCGAGCGGGCGATCATCGTGTCACCGCCAGCATTTCGTGGCGGCAGATCACCCCGATCGTCGCCGCCAGCCGCTCACCGTCCGGCAAACGGTCCAGCGCGGTGAACACCCGCTCGGCCAGCTCGTCGAGCAGCGCCATGTCGCCGTCATCGGGCCGCAGGAGCGGCCCCACCCGCACCAGCGGCAGACCAGACCACCGCAGTGTCTGCTGTATCAGCTTGCCAACATTCATCGCTAGCACTCCTTTTCGTTGCCTCGCCTGCCTCGCCATGCCCCGCCGTGCCGCGCCTCGCCATGCCGCGCCGCGCCGTGCCAGACCGCGCCTGCCTCGCCATGCCCTGCCGTGCCACGCCAAGCCGAGCCGTGCCATGCCTGCCGTGCCACGCCATGCCTGCCGTGCCGCAGCCGCGTTGTCAACCGGCATCGCCGATGCTCATCACCAGCACTCCTTTGCGATGTGTTCGGTCGGTGTTGCAGCGCGGGCGGTTTCGGTGGCCTGCCGGGCCGATGTGTCAGCGTCGCCATATCAACCCCTAGCTGGATTCGGGCTGGTCTGCGATGTCTGTGAGCCTCCGGGCCAGCGACCGGCAGTAGAACGGCGCCGGGCAGTCGCGGTGCTGCGCCCACTCGGTGAGCTGGATAGCGGCCGCACGAAGCACTTTCGACGCGTCCGGTGCGGCCACACGCCGGACGTAGCTAGACGTGTCCGCGTCGATCGGGAACAGCCGACGCAGCCACGAATCGGCTAGGTCGGTGAGTAGTCGCCTCACTGCTGCACCGCCTCTTTCCCGTTGCGCCGGCACCATTCCCGCCACCGAGCACAACGGCGGCAACCACGGCGACGGCACCTGTCGCGGCCGCAGCGGCACCATTGGTCGATCAAACGGTCAAGCGTGCTCATAGAGCCTCCGTTCTGCGAGCTGGCGTTGCGCGTGCTTCACCTGCTGGCTTTTCGCAAACTCTTGGAACTCCGCTGTGTCGCGAAAACCGAAAACAACAGCCAGGATTCGGCAGTCAGCGGTTGTGACCGCCAACCGATCCAACGGCGAAACACGCGCAGTCACCGCTCATCCCCGTCCACCCATGACGCGCGCAACGCGTGATTGACATGCGAGCAGGACGGGTGCGGTGCGGGTAGCTCACAGCGGAACCGCTCACCAAGAACCGTCAACACAGCACGGCAACGTCGCAGCGCTGGGATCGTTTCAGTCATTACGAAGCCCTCCTGTTCAGCCGTCGACGCGACGTCGGCGTGAACGACAACTGCCTGGACGGCCGCTCAACCCGCACAGCGGTGTTGCGGTGCTTGGTGATCAGGTCGTCCACGTCGTCTTGCGTCATGCGCCACGTGTGACCGACCTTGTAACCGCCGATCAGGCCGCGCCGCAGCCTTCGCTGCAACCAGCGCTCCGAGTCCTTCCACTCTGGCGGCAACACCATCGCCGCCACCTCGGCAAGCGAATACGTCCTCAGGGGTGGTTCATCAATCACCGAGAAACCCCCAGCCCAACCCTCTCAGCGATCTCAAGTGCGAATTCCTGCCGCTCATACAAGGTTTGGCGGACCTGGCCGTTGTGGTGGCGTGGTGCGTCATGTTGTGGGCGCAGATCGAACCAATCCACGTAACGCGCATACGGCCGGTACTCGTACTCCTCGACCACCCTCTGATGCGTTTTTGACCACCGGCGGCCAATGCTGACTCGGTAGATCAGCTTGTGGTCCAGCAATGTTTGGAAGGCCTGCCCCTGCGTCAATCCGAACTGGGCTCCCCACACCCGCACCAGTGCGGCGTCGTCGTTGGAGACGTAGCGTTCGTGGTAGGCGATCGCCGGCGCGGCCGACTCCAGCGCCGCGGCCATAGCTTCGCGTTCGGCTTCAGCCTCAAGAACCATTCGAGCCAGATCAGCCCGCGTCAGCATTGCCGCGACATGGCGCGGGTCAACATCGCGGGCGGCCTGCTCGGTGTTAATCAGGTAGTCGCGGACTTTCCGGGCGACCTCCGAACCACGCAGCAGCATGCCGATCCGCAACACCGCCCGCCGCGGGTAAAGCGTAAAGCTGCTGGCAGATGAGGTGACCTTCATGTTGAAGGTCTCCTCGAACTCTGCGCGGCCAATGACCTTTAAGCCGTCGTCGTCCAGTTCGTCGCGGTTGCGCAGGACAACGGTCTGGATGGTCTTGGCGGGAACCTCGTAGAACGCGGCCACCATGTCGGTGGTGACGTGCATGTCGTCGGGCAGAGTGCGCAGCACGCCAACCTTGTCCAGCACATCCGTGCGGGATGCGAGCCTGTCCCGGTCGGCGCGCGCCGACGCAGCCGTCAAATCAACAGTCACCGAGACACCCCCAGCAGGAACACGATCAGCAGCCCGTACGGTGCGACCGCGGCCAACGTCCACCAGCAGTCGGAGCTCATGCCACGCACCCGCGCCGGATACGGAATTCACTAGGAAACGTGTTGACGTGGTGAGCGAGCGCGTTGTACAGCTTGATCACCTCTGTGGTGTCGAGAAGGAAGGGACCAATCTCGATAGACGGGCCTGAGCAGGAAGTGATCACCGATCTGATCGGCACCGACACTAAGGAGTCGGCGCGCTCGTCCAGGGGCTCGATAACGGCATGGTCTGCGATGACTGTGCGGTCGTTACAGATCGTCGGCATCCCGTCGATGACGGCGACCACCGGCCTGAGTTCGCAGTCGAACTCGGGCAACCTCATGCCGGGCCCTCCGCGTAGTAGCGGTTCCACACCGCGTCCATGAGCGGACGGTCAGCCTCGGTGTAGGCGTTCGCGTTGCGGATCTGACCGTTGGCGGCTTCCAGCGGGTACTGTTTTGGCTCGACACCGAATTGCTCGATGTAGGCCGCTTTCAGGCGCTTGCCGAATATGCCGCTGATCGACTTGATCTGCTTGCGTGACAGGCCTTTTTCTTCCAGGTACGTTTGCGCGTATAGCGGCCTGTCCGCAGTCGTGATCTCAGGTGTTTCGCCGAGCCCGATGGCAATTTGGCAGCGCGCTTTGGCCTCCAAGTGTTTGGGATCGACCAGGCCCTTAGCGGCCTGGAGGACGGCCAAACGTTTGATGGAGCGGTCCTCCACTGACATCACGGCCTGTTCGATGATTTCGGCCTGGCGGGTGCGGATCGCGAAATACGCCTGAGCGGCGGCAACCTCAGGCTTGCGCGGGTCGCCGTTCATCGCGACGAGATAGCAGGCGAAGCGGGCTAGTTCGAAGTCCTCAGCGGGTCGTCCGCCGCTGGACTTTTTCGCGGCTCCGCGAAAAAGGTCGCCGGCGTCGCGGCCTTGTACTTCAGCGGCAGCCTGGGCGCGTCTGATCGCGTCAGCGAACCGCTCCCAGCGGTCGTAACCGAGCAGCGGCATCAGGTCGCGTGCAGACCAGTACTCGGAGCCGTCCGGCCGCGTGCGGCGGATCGCGTCGAACGGCGAGACACCGCGCTGCCCAAACGGCACCAACTCGTCCATCACGCGACCTCCTCCGTGAAGGCGGGGTTGGCCAACAAGGCGCGGTGGTCGGAGATGGCTAAGTGCTCGAGGAGTCGCCGGTAGAAGTCGACGCCGACGCGTCTCGAAGAACCGATCTCGATCTTTGTGATGTAGCTGCGGTCTACTGATAACGCCGCAGCCAAGTCGGCGACCTTAATGCCTGTCCGCTCACGAATCACCCGGAGAGCGAACCCGTTGATCGCGACGGAGCTTGGAGAAGATCTACGCGGAGATTTGGTCACATAGCTAAAGCTAGTCACAGCTAGTCATCATGTCAAGGATGGACTAGCCATTCCATGCAATTTCTATGCCTACCTGCGAAATTGTCTAGTCTCAGGCCGGCTGGTGTTCGAAAATTACAGCCGCGTAAGTGACTGAGCGGGGATAGATGTTCCTAGCTGTGACTGGCATCGTGTAGGTCATGGCGAGGCTGACGAAGCAACAGCTGCAGCTTGTTGCACGCGAAGTGAGCAGAGCTCGGACTCGACGAGGACTCACAAAAGAAGAGGCATCACGCACGGCAGGCGTTAACTCGATCACTTGGAAGCGTGTCGAGGACGCCTTGCCAGTGCGCGACTCGTCGCTGGGCAAGATCCTTCAGGCGCTGCAACTGCGGCTAGATGAGGTATTGCTCTCGGCCGAAGATGCAGCTAGCGATCAGAAAGGCGAATACGGTTTTCAGACACCGCCTAGGAAAGCCGGCGGTCAGCTTGATGACAGCACTGTGGTGCAGCTCTTGACAGTCGTCGCGAGTGCTGCTGACTACGCGAAATCTCTCCATGATGAGGAGCTGGTGGCACGACTACGGCGGGTTGAGCAGGCGTCTGCGAGCGCTGCCGCTGAGCATTTCGGAGTCGATCTCGCTCAAATGCTTCTAGGCAAACTGGCGCAGCAGCAGCGCACGGAAGCCGCGCCATCGGATTCCGTGTCCGATCCGCTGTCTGATTGTGATCGTTCCGGTGCTGACGCCGGCGTTAATAGTGGGGAGACTGGCGCGCGTGGTAACGATTGCGATGCCGCGGCTGCCACGCTGGCGCCGACTGACGCGGCGGTGCGTTCGATGAGCGACGACGAACTGCGCCGGGCGGCTTCCGCCGATCCGTTGTGGGCTGATTATGTGCGCACGCGCAGACCAGAGCTGGCTGACTGGGATTTCTGATGCTGCCGCCGTGCGGTGATGACGAGCTAGGCCTGCTTCCCCCCAGCCCCAACCCGTATCCGGCGACGCTTAATGAGATTCACCAGCGGTTCGTCTTGGAGGCTCCCGAACAGACTCGCGAGCGCCGTAGCCTGATTTTCGAGGCTCTTCGCCTCCATGTCGCAATGATGCGACGGTTGTTCAAACACTGCCGGATATGGCTCGCCGGCGGATTCGTCACCCACAAGGCCGATCCTCCACGCGATGCTGACCTGGCTTTCCTTCTGCCCGCACGGCTGATGTCACACGCTCTTAGCCAAACCGCGCTACCGTTGTGGACGTTGGCTGACGTGACAGGCCGCATCGGCGCGGGAGGGCCGCTGGGTCTCACACCTAGGTTGCAGCCTTGCCTGGGCTTGACGGACTCTTTCCTAGTTAATTCGGAGTCGCTGGCCAACGTGGAATACTGGAGAAGGCTTTGGTCCAGTGTCATCGATCGCAGCGGTGCCGCCACCGTGAGGACCAAAGGCTTCGTGGAGGTTGTCGATGACTGAGCTGGCTTCGATGACTGATGAGGAGCTGCTGCGTCAGTCAATCCGCGAAATCCTCGCCGGCTTTCCCCCGCGCGAGGCTGGGCTGCTGCTAAACAACATGTACGCCGGCGGGGCGATCGCCGACCGGCCGTCAATGTTGGCGGTGTGGAATGAGGAGCTTTCACCCGAGCAGGCTGAGCTGGACTTGCATCTGACCGGTGAGGGCATCAGGGACCACAGTGCTCGCGCGGACCAGCTAGCCCGGCTGGTTTCGGGGATCAACGATGCGACGAAGGCGATCGTCCGGGACAAACTGGGCCTGCGCAGCCTCAACCGGAACCTGCTTGTCGAAGGTGTTGCACCTGGGTCTGTGCATGTGGTTTTGCGTGCTGACGCTCCGATCGAAGCCTCTGGAACGGAGCCGATGCGCGATGTTGACGCTTCGAGCCCGGATTCGGTGGCATTGCGCACGGTGGCGCGCGTGTTCACGGTCGCTTCCTCCGATGAGCCTTCGGTATCCGGCGATTTGCGGTCGATGCCTGCGCGGGCTCGCGCCGCGTTGCGGCGCGCGGTGGTGACTGTCAGCAAAGCCAATTGGGAGATCGACGGCGAGATCAGGCAGCGCACCTACGGCGCGGATCCGGTGCGTTTGTCTCGGCGAGGCGCGGTGGAGCTGCTGCACCAGCTTGCAGCACACAACTACACGACCGAAACGAACCCGGTGGTCGGCCGCATCGACGGGTTCCGCGGCAGCCTCGGCACCCTTTATCTCATTCCGAGCGGCGCGGCGAAACCTGTCGGGGTTTCAGTGCCGGATCCCGAGATATTGAAGAAGGTGCGCCAGCTGGCTGCGAGCGAAGACGTGCTGGTTGAAGCCCAGATCGAGACTGTGCGCGTTGTCGGCGAAGAAGATCAAGTCAGCGTGAGTCGCACACTGCTTGACATCGGCCCGGCGCCCACACAGCAGAAGCTGCACTGACCTTCCACGCGGATGAGCACTATGCCAGAGGTCGAAGACCGCGATCAGGGCGAGGAACGCTTGGGCCGGCGGTTCTCTCAGGCAGAGATCAGTTGTTGCGCACGCTGAAAAGAGACGCCGAGAACCTCGCCGACGTCGCGGACCGGCACACCTCGGGCCGCGAGTTCACGGGCGAGGCTCTTTGCTTCGGCTGCGGCAGCTGCGGCGTGCCGCTCTGCGGTCTGGCGTTCGGCGGCCAGCTTGTTGGCGCGGTCGGTCACGTCTATGTCGTCGACGTAGATCGTGATGTGAAGGTCCACTTCGGAAGGGGCCATGTCAGTGACGGTGCAGATGAAGTCCTTTGCCTGACTGGGCACTTCGGAGATTCGGCGGGCCTGCGTGACGGTGCTGAGGTTGATCGCACCGTCAGCGCCTATGTACCCGTTGAGTTCGGGCACGGTGATCATCCACCACTTGCCATCGCGGGTGACGTCCACTTGGTAGGTGTGCATCAGTCCTCCTCGCACAAGGTCTCGCACAGGTTGATCGCGGCGTCGATCTGACGCCGCACGCCGGGGCTGATCGTCTTGTGGCCGGTATCCACCGCGACTCTGTAGCGGCCATGTGGACAGGTCCATACGGTGTGACTGCCTTTGCCGTCCCGCTTGGTGAAGCCCGCCTTCTTGAGCTGTCTGACGATTTCTCGGGTGGGTGCCGGCGCGATCACAACTCTAGTCTACCGCGCTAGACGATTTCTAGTCAACCTTTATAGACATCTATTTATGCATTTCAACGACTGTCTCGAAATCAGCGCTCCTGCTTTTCATGGCTATCCAACAGTTTGCCGATGGCGTCGGCGGCGGCTTGGGCGCTGCGCCGGTCAAGATGCCCGTACACGCCGACCGTGGTTTCGATCGACTCGTGTCCTAGATGCTGCTGCACGACCGGCAGCGGCACACCGGCCTGGATCAGCCACGACGCGCACGTGTGGCGCAGGTCGTGCACGCGGGGCCGTTTACCGATCCGCGGCTCGGCCCGGTCCAGGGCCGGCTGCCACACCCGCGGCTGGAACCCGTGGATTCGCACCGGGCCGCCGGAGCGGTTGACGAACAACCATTCGTGGCTGTAGTCGAGTTTGTCGAGCACCGACGCGGGCACGTTGATGGTGCGCACCGACCGCCTGGTTTTGGGCGGCCCGAGCTGGTAGCCGTGGCTGCCGCTGTACTTCCAGGCCCGCGTGATGCGCACCGTGTGCTCGGCGCGGTCGACGTCGCCGGGTTTGAGGGCGGTGGCCTCACCCCACCGGGCACCGGATGCGACCAGGAATTCGACCATCGGCCGCCAAGGCTCGGTGACCTCGGCCAGCAGGACAGCGAATTCGTCGCGCGTGAGGAACACCATTTCTCGGCGCTGGCTGCGCGGCAGCCGCGCGCCGGCCGCCGGGTTGGCGGCCAGGTGACCGGCTTTGACGGCCGCCGACAACGCCGAGGACAGGAATCGCTGCTTGTTGGCGATCGTTTTCGCTGATCCGGTCATGCCGCGAATCCATCTACTGATGTCGCGGTCGGTCAGCTGAGACAGCGGTATGGCGCCGAGGGTGGGTGCGATGTCGTTGCGCAGGTAGGCGCGGTAGGCGTGCAGGGTGCTTGGCTGTACACCGGTGAGATGGTCGATGTGGTCGGCCACCCATTTCTCGACGGTCATCGCGGCGCGCGAGGGCCGGTCAATTTGGAGGACTTCCAGGGCGCGGGCAGCGCCGAGGGTTTCGATGAGCCGGCACAGTTCTTGGGCGTCTTTACGGCGGTCGAACGATGTGGAGGTCTCCACTCCGTCGAGCCGGTAGCGCACCTGGTAGTAGGTGCTGCCGTCGGCGCGGGCGCGGGGCCGGATGGTCGCCATGAACCAAGAATTCTAGCCGCCCCGGATGTGGACGGGAATGTGGACGGGAATGTAGAGTCTTGGCTGTAAGCCTGTGACCTGCGGTTTTAGGCGGTGATTTGGTGGAGCTAACGGGACTCGAACCCGTGACCCCCACACTGCCAGTGTGGTGCGCTACCAACTGCGCCATAGCCCCAAATGGTGCCAATCGAAGCTACACCACCGGCGACGGCCCTTCAAAGTGGGCTTTCACGGCAGCTCTTCCTCCGCCTGAAACGGGAAAAGGCCCGGTATCGACCGGGGCACCACCCGCGTTTCCGGCGCCCGCATCCAGCTGGCGGCCGCCATCAGCAGGATGAGTCCGCTGATGGCGAAATCCCACCCGAAGCTCAGCCGCTCGGCGATCTGACCTACCGCTAACGACCCGACGATGGCACCCAGATCACTCATCATCTGCACCGCCGCCACCGGGGTGCCGGCACGGGCTTCACGGCCCAGGATGTCGGCCACCGCGGCCTGCAGCGGTGACATGAAGATGCCCGTCATCGCACCGGTCAAGCACGCTGCCGCCAGAAACGCCGGCAACGAGGACACCTGACCCAGCGCGAAGGTCGCCACCCCCGATGCCGCCAGGCCGACGATCAACAACGTGCGCCGCCCAACCCGGTCAGACAGATAGCCGCTGGGAATAACGGCGAAGGCATTCCCGACAGCAAATGTGGCAAGCACCACACCGATGACGCCAACGCCGCGGCCCATGACATCGGAGATGAACAGCGGCACCAGCGCAATGCGCAGCCCGAACGCCGACCAGCCGGTCGCGAAATTCGACAACAGCGCCGAGCGGTACGCGCGGTGCCGCAGGGCCTCTCGCATCGTCACCGCCGATCTGGTGAGCGGCGCGGGTGCGGCCAGCGCCGAACCCCGCAGGCTGTAGAACAGCACCACGGCCACACCCAGCAATGCCGCGCCGTAGAGAACGAACGGGGCAGTCAGCCCCCAGCCCGCCGTCAGGCTGCCGACGGCCGGGCCGCCGACGGCGCCCACCATGAACGAGGTGGTAAACATCCCGGCGATCCGGCCGCGCGCGTCAGGCGGGCTGATGTGGATCATCAGGCCCAACGCCGACACGAAAAACATTGTCGACCCGATACCGCTGAGCGCACGAAACACCAGCAACTGCCAGTAGCTCTGCGCGAATGCGCACCAGCCCGTGGACAACGCCACGACCAGCAAACCACCGATGTAGATCCGTCGCTCACCCAATCGCTGTACCAGCAGGCCGCTCATCGGCGCAAAACATAAGCGAGCCAGCGAAAATACGGTGATAACAAATGTCACCGCATTAATGCTCACCCCGAAAGTACGCGCATACGACGGCAGTACCGGCGAAATTACGCCGTAGCCCAGGGCGATCATGACGTTCGCCGAGCTGAGGATCCAGGCTTCGCGAGGCAGTCGCGCAGCACCACAGCCGCGGCCCCCCGGGCGGGCGCGGCGGAGGGAGAAGGTCACCCGATGACTTTATTAACCACCTCGCGGGCAATTTCCTGGACCTCGGCGAGGTGCTCGGGACCCCGGAACGATTCGGCGTAGATCTTGTAGACGTCCTCGGTGCCCGACGGGCGTGCCGCAAACCAGGCGTTGGCCGTCGTCACCTTCAGCCCGCCCAGCGGTGCGCCGTTGCCCGGCGCGGTGGTCAGTTTTGCGGTGATCGGTTCGCCGGCCAGCTCGGTGACGTTGACCTGCTCCGCCGATAACGTGGCCAGCCGGGCCTTCTGCTCGCGGTCGGCGGGCGCGTTGATCCGCGCATAGCTGGGCTCGCCGTATTGGGCGGCCAGCTTCCGATACCGCTGTGACGGCGTCGAGCCGGTGACCGCGAGAATCTCCGCCGCCAACAGGGCGAGGATGATGCCGTCCTTGTCGGTGGTCCATACCGACCCGTCGCGGCGCAGAAACGCCGCGCCGGCTGATTCCTCGCCGCCGAACCCGAGGGTGCCGTGCAGCAAACCCTCAACAAACCATTTGAACCCGACCGGAACCTCGATGAGCCGGCGGCCCAGCCCGGCGGCCACCCGGTCGATGATCGAGGAGCTGACTATTGTTTTGCCGACGGCGACACCGGCGGGCCAGGAGGGCCGGTGGGTGTAGAGGTAGTCGATCGCCGCGGCCAGATAGTGGTTGGGATTCAGCAGCCCCGCATCGGGGGTGACGATGCCGTGGCGGTCGGCGTCGGCGTCGTTGCCGGTGGCGATCTGGTAGCGGTCCCGGTTGGCGATCAGCGACGCCATCGCGTCAGGTGAGCTGCAGTCCATCCGGATCTTGCCGTCGGTATCTAGTGTCATGAACCGCCATGTCGCGTCCACCACGGGGTTGACCACCGTCAATTCCAGGTGGTGGTATTCGGCGATCGCGCCCCAGTAGTCCACACTGGCCCCACCGAGCGGGTCCGCACCGATGCGCACCCCGGCTTCGCGAATGGCAGGGATGTCGACAACGTTAGGCAGGTCGGCGACGTAGGCGCCCAGATAGTCGTACCGCTGTGCGCTGCGCCGCGCCCGGGCCAGCGGCACCCGCTTCACCGCCGAGCAGCCGTCCCGCAGAATCTCGTTGGCACGCTTGGCGATTGCGTTGGTGACCTCGGTGTCGGCCGGGCCACCGCTGGGTGGGTTGTACTTGATCCCGCCGTCGGACGGCGGATTGTGCGACGGTGTCAGCACAATCCCGTCGGCCGGCGCGTCGGCGTGGCCGCGGTTGTAGGTAAGGATGGCGTGGCTGATCGCCGGCGTCGGCGTGTAGCGGTCGGTCGCGTCGATCACGGCGACAACGTCGTTGCCCGCCAGCACCTCCAGCGCCGACACCCACGCCGGCTCGGACAGGCCGTGAGTGTCGCGGCCAAGAAACAGCGGCCCGGCGGTCCCCCGCGCCGCGCGATGCTCGACGACGGCTTGAGTGATCGCCAGGATGTGCGCCTCGTTAAAGGCACCGTCCAGGGCTGAGCCCCGGTGCCCCGAGGTGCCGAACACGACCTGCTGGGCCGGGTTTTGCGGGTCGGGTTCAACCGTGTAGTAGGCGGTCACCAGATGGGGCAGGTCGACCAGGTCCTGAGGCTGAGCCGGCTCGCCGGCACGCGGATTGGCGGCCATGGCCTTAATTCTGCCCGCGTCTGATCGACGACGCCCCGATACACTCCGGCAGGTGAATCCGGCCGCGCGGGCTGGCGGGTGGCAGCCGGCGAGCACCAACGGCTGCTGCTGGGGTTGCCCCCGCGCCGATCCGACCCGGGTAGCGCCCTGCGGTGGGACTGCGCGGCGCGGCCGGCAATCACGTCTCGCGCAGTCGCGGGATGTCCTCGGGTGAGCGCAGCAAGGCATAAAGCGCCATCCGGCGATTGGGCATGTCGTGTTCGCCCAGGAACACACAACCCCCACGCTCGCAGGCCCGGCGGGCCATCGCGTTGCGATGGTCCGGGTCGAACATCACGCGGCGGCAGCGGGGTTCCAGACCGAGCAAGCAGGCAACGAAAATCGGCTGCATGCGCCGGACGATGCCCGTGTTCGTGACCGCCGGGTCGGCAAATGCGATGTGCAAACCCAGATCATACGGATCGGCCTCGTATCGGGTTGCAATCAAATCCTTTGCAGCCCTGTATAACTCGAGATACACGATATCTTTGCCGTTGATGCTGCCGATGAACGGCCGCGTATAGCTGCCCGCCAGTTGAGCGGTCAGGTAGCGGTGCCACTTCGACACCGGCCACGGGTATTCCCACGTCTCGACCAGATGCGGGCGGTTCATCCACTCGGCGATCATCTGCGCGTCGGCGGCGGGATCCGCCACACGCAACGCGTACGGTTCGGGCAGCTGCAGCGCCGTCGGCGGCGGGGGGACGTTACGGACTTCGTCGGAGATAGTGGTCAGTTCCCGCGGCAGGATCGGCTCATCGTCGGTCATGGCAACGGCGAGCCTACCGAACCCGATGCGCTAGCTCCTGGCTTGGCAGCGTGCTCATCCATCGGTCGGCCAGCGCCGACACCCAGTCGCTCGCGGTCTCCGGCCGACCCGGCGCACCGCTGCTCCAGCCTGCGGACCCGCTCACCCACCGCCGCGACGGAATCGAGATTGAACCCGTACCAGCCGTCACCCCACACCACCACGCGGCACAGTGCCGCATCGCTGTCGTCCCCACCACAACCGGGATCCGCCGCCCGCGCACCGGTTTGGGGTTGACGCGGATTGAGTCGAAACCGATGGACTCCCCGTGACACGAGGTGACGTCGTCGCGCCACGGCGACGTCGTCGGTGCTGCGCGCTCCGCGGGCGCTCAAACGGCATCCCAAGCGCGTCGAACTCTTCGCGGCACCACCCGATGCCCAGCGCATGCCAGCCGCATCCGATGACGGGTCGCATCGCCGCCGGCATCGCCGAGACCGGGGCGGTTTTCAGCGCTTTTTCAGCAGCTTCGCCAACGCCGCTGCCTGACTGATGTCCAGGTCGCGGGTGGCGGTCACCAAAGTCACGGCACCGCGTCTGCTCAACGCGCGCAGATCCTCGAGTGCCGGGTTGCCCTGAAGCTCCTTCTCATAGCGCGCGGCGAACTCGTCGAACCGCTCGGGTTGGTGGTTGTACCACTCCCGCAGCTGCTTGGACGGTGCGACATCTTTGAGCCATGTCCCCACTCGCGGGTCACCCCTGCGGAATCCCCGCGGCCACACCCGATCCACCAAGACGCGTTCGCCCTCATCAGGACCGGGGTCGTCATAAACCCGGGCCACCCGGATCCGGCTGGCGCCCATAGAGCCAGGGTAGCGCCGATACCAGCAGGCCCCGCGGTGATGCGTTCCGGCGGGGCAGGATCCACCCCGCTGCAACCCGAACCGCATCCAGTCCGGGTCGCTCGCGCCGGCGACGTCGTTGGGAAAGTTGTTGGGAAAGTGATCAGTAATCCGGTGGATGCACCAGCCATGCTCGATCAGCCTGAACGTCAGGTTCTTTCCGAGACTGCGGTCGACAAAGAACTCCAGGAATGGATCAGGCTGCTTGCCTCAGGCCCACCCGGATACTCGTCTGCAACAACCGCCAACGGCTTAGCCGACACCCAAAGATCGGTGACGGCACGCATGGTAGTTGGTTGCGCTCGGCGGCGGGCGCACCCCCGCCGGAGCTGGGATCAATGACGCGGGCGCGTCGTGGCTGCTGGGCAATCGCAGCGGTGATTTGGTCAGGGGTGAGCGGCGAGGAAAGTCTCGTTCGACAGGCCGGCAGTGAGCTCCTCGACGTCGAAGGGCCGGCCGAGACGGGCATGCAACGCCTCGGGATCGGTGAGCAGGCTGATCTCGGCGGCCTGACGAGCGAACAGCCGTCCGAAACGCGGGTAGAGCCAACGCATCATCGCCCGCTCCGCCGGGGTGCAGCAGGCGGCGCAGTAGCCGACGTGGCCTACCTCGTCGGTGAGGATCTCGCTGTAGAGTCGCTCGATGCGGGCGGCGACTTCGGGTTCGTCGGCGAATAACTCGACACCGACCCGGCGCAACTCGTCGAACATGACGCAGCCCGCCATTTCCGCCGCGCCCACGAACGCGAACCTGATTCGCTCGGGCAGAAATACGTTGATCTTGACGAACTGGCGCATTACCGGCGGCGGCACAACGACCTGGAACGGCAGACCGAAAATGTCGAGTACGTAGGCCAGCAGGCGGGT
The DNA here is from genome assembly GCF_010723305.1 of Mycobacterium botniense. Lineage (NCBI taxonomy): Bacteria > Bacillati > Actinomycetota > Actinomycetes > Mycobacteriales > Mycobacteriaceae > Mycobacterium > Mycobacterium botniense. The sequence continues at coordinate 41,660 of NZ_BLKW01000002.1, forward strand.
GTGATAGTGCTCCTCGAGCGCCACGTAGACCCGCTCGGGTGGCTGGTCGTCGCCGCCGATGCGCCCGTAGGTCTCTCCCAAGTCCACACCGAACCGCTCTGCCTGGTTCAGCTTGGCGGTGGCCAACAAAAACAGCATCTGCCGGTCGAGGCCTGGCTCGGGTCGGCGGCGGCGGAGGTTCCGCATGAATACCGCCCGATCGATGGACCGGGCCGAGCGGATAGGGTCAGCCTCCAACGCTGCGAAGAATGCCTCGCGGCCGGCAAGGCGCCGATGCAGCAGATCGGCGTCGCCGTCACGCCGCGCTAGGTAGGCGCGGTAGCCCTCAATACCCAAGCCGTTCATCGTGTCTCCATTCCGTGAACGATCGTCAGCACGTACCGGTCCAACAGTGCTCCCCGCGCCCCAGACGCCGTCGCACCGGTGGCCAGCAACGCGAATAGCCCGGTGAGGAAGAGCGTTCCGAGTTCAGCCGCGTCTGCGTCTGGAGCCACCCGGCCTGCAGTTTGCGCTTCGGCGATCGCGGCGATCACGAATTCAGCCAGCGGATGCTCACCCACCTCGTCGTCAACCGGCCGCATCGCGGAGAAGTGCAACCCCAACATGTCCCGGAAGATCACCGGGCCCAGCCGCTGCTCCGCGTCGAGCACCTGGCGCACCAGCAGCCTCAGCACCGACACCAGATCCACCGGCCTGGTCGTTGTGGTGCCGAGCTTGGCCACGATTCTGGCTTCCTCCGCCCGCTCCAACTCGACCAGGACGTGCTCCTTGGTCGGAAAGTGGAAGTAGAACGTTCCCCGTGACACTCCCGCCGCTGCAGCGATGGCGCTGATGTCCGCGCCCGCCAATCCAGACCGGCTGATCTCGGCCACCGCGGCGTCGAATAGACGAGCCCGCGTCTGGAGCCGCTGCGCGTCCCTTACCCGGACAACCGACGAACGAGCTTCGGTGGTGGATATCTGCGCGGGCACGCTGGTACGGTAGCGCATTCGCTGACAGGCGTCAATGACGGTCGTCAGCGAGTGTCCCCGTTCCCGGCGACCGCCCGGCGTGTTTCAGCTACTTTGAGCGCGTGGCCGACGGCGGTGCCTCACCAATTTTGAGCGCGTAGCCCAAGAGGCTTGCCCGGCATGGAGGGCAAGATCGACAGGGCCGCACGACGATTAGGTGACTAACAAACTGCGAGGTCAGTACCACACGGCGTCGACGGCGGATAAGGGCAAGATTCGGGACCGGGTGGTGGCATTACGGGGATGGGCCGCTCGACGGCCCGGCGGATGCTGACCGGTCCGATGAGGCCGACGATAAGCGACGTATTGCTAACCGCGCCAACAGTGTTGGCCAGGATTGGGCATTTGAGAGGACGCTGCTGCGGCCCGTGCCGGACGAGCAGTTCGACACCGCGCTGACCCTGACGCCGCGGGTGGACCGCTACGCGCAGGTGATGGTGCGCTGCAATCAATACAGCGTGCCGACCCGGTTCATCGGGCATCGGCTGCGGGTCAAGCTGTCGGCCTCGGCGGTCACCGTCTATGACCGTTCCACGGTGGTGGCCCGGCATCAGCGCGCGATCGGCAAGGGCGCCAAAGTCCTCGATTTGGATCACTATCTGGAAATCCTGCACCGCAAACCCGGTGCCTTGCCTGGGGCGACCGCGTTGGCCCAGGCCCGCGCCGCCAAGGCGTTCACCGCCACCCACGACGCTTTTTGGGCCGCCGCCCGGAAAGCCCACGGCGACGCGGGAGGAACCCGCACGCTGGTGGAGGTGCTGCTGCTGCACCGCCACCTTGAGCGCGCCGACGTGCTGGCCGGCATCAGCGCGGCGCTGTCGGTCGGCTCCACCAGCCCCGACGTGGTGGCCCTGGAAGCCCGCAAGGCCGCCGAACGGCGCGGCGCGGCATCCGGTCCAGATGGCTTCGACCGCGACGGCCGGGTGGTCATTCTGGCCGAGCATCGCCCCGCCCTGCTCGACGATGAGCGTCCACTACCGTCGGTTCACAAATACGACACCCTCCTGCTGCGGGCCGAGACCTCATGACCCGCCGCCGCCAGGTCACCGAGCAGGCCGCCACCGCAGCGATCGAGCAGGGCTGCCGGATGCTGCGCCTTCCCACCATTCGGGACCGGTTCACCGAAATCGCCGACGCCGCCGAACGCGAACACATGACCTACCTCGGGTTTCTATCTGAGCTGGTGATCGCCGAATGCGACGACCGCACCCGCCGCCGTGCCGAACGCCGCACCCGCGACGCTGGGTTTCCCCGACCAAAACGGTTGGAGGAGTTCTCTTTTGACGCCAACCCGGCCATCAACCCCGCGGTCATCGGGCAACTGGCCACCTGCGACTGGGTCAAAGCCGGACATCCGCTCTGTTTGATCGGCGACTCCGGCACCGGCAAGACACATCTGCTCATCGCGCTGGGCACCCTGGCCGCCGAAGCCGGCTACCGGGTCCGCTACACATTGGCCAGCAAGCTGGTCAATGAACTGGTCGAAGCCTCCGACGACAAGCAGCTGACCAAGCTGATCAACCGCTATGGCCGCGTCGATTTAATCCTGGTAGACGAGCTGGGCTACCTGCACCTGGACCGGCGCGGCGCCGAACTGCTGTTCCAAGTTCTCACCGAACGCGAAGAGCGCTCGGCCATCGCGATCGCCTCCAACGAGCCATTCTCCTCGTGGACAAAGACATTCACCGATCCCCGGCTCTGCGCCGCCATTGTGGATCGTTTGACGTTCGCCGGGCAGATCATCGAAACCGGCAGCACCTCCTACCGGCTCGCCCACGCCCGCAACACCCGCCCCGCGCGCTAACCGGTGGGGCCACTTCAAGCTGGGCGGATTCCAGTGAACGTCGCAACACCAAGGCTCTGCGGAGGTTGCGGTGGGAGCACAGCGAAAGACCCGACACGGCGACGTGGAGAAGCAGCAGTGGTTCGGTCGGCTGATTGCCCAAGGGGTCAGCAACCGCCAAGCGTGCCGGATCGTGGGAATCAACCGCAGGACCGGGACACGCTGGCGCTACGGGCGCACAATCCGCAACACTGCCGGCGAGCCGGTGCACTATCCACCGGTGAGTCTTGCAGCACCCAAGCCGCGCCATCCTCGATATTTGTCGTCGGCGGAGAGGACGATGATCGCCGATTTACACCGCGGCGGTGTCAGCGTGCGCGGTATCGCCGAGGAGCTGGGTAGGGCGGCCTCGACGGTCTCGCGGGAGCTACGCCGCAACGCCGACGATCAGGGCCGCTACCTGCCGGCTACGGCGGAGCGGCTTACTGTCGAGCGGCAATCCCGGTCGCGGACGCGCCGCGTAGCGCGTGATGAGCAGCTATGCGCTGTGGTGGCCGAGCTGTTAGGCAAGCGGTGGAGTCCTGAACAGGTGGCTCATGAACTGCCGGTGCGGTTTCCTGACCAGCCCGAGCGCCATCTGTGTACCGAGTCGATCTACCAGGCGATCTATGATCCCAAGACCGCGTTAACCCGTCCGGCCAAACGGCGGCGCCGGCGGCGCCGACGCCGGATCCAGGGCCTGGAACGCCGTGGTCGGCTCACCGCTATGACGATGATCGCTGATCGACCGGTCGAGGTCGAGGCCCGGGTGCAGGTTGGGCATTGGGAGGGCGATTGCCTCATGGGTGCTGGAAACCGGTCGGCGATCGGCACTCTCGTCGAACGCGTCACGCGCTTTGTCATCCTTGTCCACGTGCCCACGAGCCGACCGACCGCGGAGGCGATGCGCGATGGCGTCATCGACGCACTGGGCGCTCTTCCCGCCCATCTGCGCCGGACGCTGACCTGGGATCAAGGCAAAGAACTTGCGCTGCATCAACAGATCACCGCCCACATCGGCACACGCGTGTTCTTCTGTGACGCGCACTCACCGTGGCAGCGCGGCTCCAACGAGAACACCAACGGCTTGCTGCGCGACTACTTTCCCAAAGGCGCTGACCTGGCCAATATCTCACCCCAGGAACTGCAACGCGTCGCCGACGAACTCAACGACCGGCCCCGCAAAACCCTCGACTGGGCCCGACCCGCCGACCTGATCACCGACGCCGTCGTCGTCACGGGCAGGACCGCATAAGCCGCATGGTTGATCAGCCCCAAAAGATCGCGGTGGGATCACGATCCACCTCAGCCAACAACTCCTCGACACCGGCAGTGGGCGACACCAGATCATAGATGTGGAAGCGCAGGTTGCGGTCCCGCCAATACAACGACCACATGCCGGTGGTCTTCGTGTAGCGCAGCCGAGCGATCGGGAACCGGGTCCACTCCGAGCCCTTATCCGCCCGCCACGACCGGCGGCACTCCACGATCGTCAGATGACGCTCAGCAACGTCGACCTCAACGCGGACCCCGTCACGGATCTGGGCAGGCACCCTGTCCCGACACCACCGCCGCACCCGCGCCACATCCATCTCCGGCAGACCCTCCACTCCACTAGTGTTGCAACCGTCCCGTTGCGACGTTCACTGGAATCCGCCCCGTCCCAGTGGGGCCAGTTCAAGTTGACATAGCCAGTGGGAGCGCGTGTGGGCCTTGACGGGCATGCCGTGCTCTGGCCACCGCTGCTGATGACCACCGCCGGTGACCTCGACAAGTTCCGACAAGCAATATGCGGCATCGACTTATAAGCGCGGGTTCGGGTTTTGCCGGCGACCACCTCAGCGTGTTGGAGGCGGCGCTGGCGCAGCTGGCGGTGGACCCCGCGCACAGGTGATCTGTCGCACCGACGCCGGGGCGCCAGCCACGACCTGGCCGCGGCGTGCCGCAGCCGGGGTGTGCGGTTCATCGGCGGGGTGCAGCTTGGCGCACAGCCGGCCGAGGCGGTCGTGACACTGCCGCGATCACATTGGCAGGCAACGATTTCCGCCGATGCCAGCGAGGTTCGCGACACCGGTGCGGTGGCCGAAATCACCGACCTGGTCTCGGTGACGGGCTGGCCGACCGGCACCACCCCGTCGAGAGTTAATCGGCTCAACCACATGCAGCACGCGAGCTCGACCGACCTCCATGACACTCAACCCGAGCGGCAATGCCCCCACAATCACCTCCAGGACCTACCGCAAAATCCGGGCTAAGCAGCGGATCGACCGTGCCCAGTTGACGATTCACGCCGACCGCGGCAGTTCCATGACCAGCAAGCCGGTGGCGTTTCTGCTGGCCGATCTCGTTGTCACCCAGTCACATTCGCGACCACAGCTCTCCAACGACAACGCACCTCACGATCCGGGACAGGGCACCTTCCCCAGCCTCATAAACGACGGTTCGCCACGAGAATTCCATGCGCTCAAGTGATCTGAACGCCGCCACCATACTCGAGGCATCACTGTCTGGGCGATTCGTCGACATACTGTGGCCAGCTGCACGACACCCGCACCTGGCAACCTCAGCCACCAATGCCGATGCCCGTTACAGCTGCTTGACACGGTCATTGAGATCCATCAGGGGTAACCCCCAGTGCCGCAAAATCACAACGTGACGTTTCTCAACATTGCAGTCGCCACTCGTTCGGCGTCATCTGTAGCCTGGCCGGGGTTGCTGGTGCCAGGTAACGCATGCACGATTGTGCAAGTGCGGGCTTCGACGACGACGTTTTCGCGCACTCCCAGCGCCTGCTGACAGGCTTCACCAGGCTGCTCTCCTTCAGGAGCAGCCATAGCTACGGTGATCACGTTTTCATGCCGTTGAACCGTGCCCAACGTGTACCCCCGCGAATTTTCATAACCCAAATGTGCATCAACCACGCTTCTGCTGCATGTTTCCCATTGGGCTTGCGAAGACGTCAGAAACTCTTGGGCCTGCTCAGCGGAGGAGAGGACGGCCGCAGCTTGTTCCAGGAGGTACGGACCTCCATCGGTCTCGGAGCTCCCATACAGGTCCTGGTATGTTTCAACTTTGGTCGCTAGAGGATCAGCGGGGCCGTAGACATCATGCTCGCCGGTGAAAACCACACCGACACAAGAACGAGGTGTGACCTGCGCCGAATGATCTGACGTCCCATATGAAGAGGAATTCATCGTCAGCGCACCTGTTCCACTGTCAGCCGGGTCACTAGCGATGTTGATTCCCAGCACCTCGCTAAGTTGGGTGGCGGTCAGCAAGACGCGGTCTATAGCCTTCGGTGAAAATGACGGCGGGGGCGGCAGCTGAACACTCGCTGCCACGGTGGTTGTTGCGGGATGTGTTGACGAGCTTAAGGATCCGCGTGATTCCCGTGAGCTTGGTGACCGTGTCGCTCCCATGGCCGCCAGGTGACCATCAGCCAGGCAGCGAGGACCACTGCAACGAGTGTTGTGACAAGGGTTATCAGCCGAAACTTTGGAATCAGTTTGTCAATTGGAGCCTGAAGACGGCGCTTCGTCCATCTCAGGCGCATCATCGCCAATCGGGTGCCGGGCGGAGAGGATAGCTGGTCACCGCCGACCGCGCTAGTGGCAGCATGCGCCTGTTCACACGTGGTCAATGCGGCCCGCGCCGCACGGGCGAGGTCTTTCGCCGTTTGGTATCGCTGGTCGGGGTCTTTGGCCATTCCGCTGGCGATCACTTCGTCCATCGCCTCTGGGAGACCGAATCGCAGAATCGATGGGCGAGGAGGAGTAGTGGTGAGGTGTCCCACGATCTGTTGTTCGAGGCTATCCCCGGGATATGGGCGTTGACCGGTCAGCGCCTCAAACAGCACACAGGCCAGGGCGTAGACGTCTGTACGGGCGTCGGCAATTCCGGTGTTGAGCCTTTCGGGGGCCATATAGGCCCAGGTGCCGATTGCCGCACCGGTGCTCGTGAGGCTGGTGTCTCCCGCGGCGTGCGCAATGCCGAAGTCGGTGAGATAAGCGAAGTCGTCCTCCGCGATCAGGATGTTTGACGGCTTCACATCGCGGTGCACCAATCCGACTCTGTGAGCGGTCTGCAGCGCAGAGGCGATCTGCTCAATGATTCCGACCGCCCTGTCCGGCTCTAACGGCTCATGGGCAAGCAGAGTTTGAAGATCTTGGCCCTCGATCAAGCGCATAGCAAGGAATAGACGTCTGTCAATCGCGCCGAAATCGTAAATTGGAACCACGTGTGGCTCGTTAAGGCCTGCTGCGGCCTTGGCCTCGCGGCGAAACCGCTTCTGAAAGACTTGATCGTCAGCGAAATTTTGCGGAAGCATCTTCACTGCCACAACGCGTTCAGTGACTGTATCGAACGCTCGCCACACCTCACCCATGCCACCGCGGCCCAGCAACTCCACCAATCGGTAGCGCCCGAACGGCATGCCCTGCACTCAAGCCTCCCAACAGCGAAAGCTCTCGCCAGCTGCAAGCAGAGTATCGCTTAGCGGTCTCGCCCGTAAGTTCGTTGGGGGTCATGCCCAGGCGGTCGGGTCGCCCGGGTAGAGGACGCAGGCGGTGTCGAGGACGCCTTCGGGCGCGCCGGCGAAGTCACCGGTGGGCAGCTGGCATGCTGTCGCCGTCGGGCGGGTTTGCGGTGACGTAGGCGAACGCGCCGCGGAACCGTACGTCGACCCGCTCAGTTGTGGCCATCGGTGACGGGCGCGGGCCGACAGTCGCTGTTGCAGCGACGTTTTCGTCGAGGCGGGGGTGTGGCCATAGGGGTAGATCCTGCCGTATCGGCGTGTTGTTCCCAACCGACGCACGGTGAGGCTGGAGTGACCAATAGGAACGATGGTGGAGCCGCTGAGTGTCGCCGATCAGCATCGACCAAATCACGTTGACCGGATCCGAGCGCCGCGAACTGACCCGCCTGACCCGCGCCGGACGCACCGGGCAACGCCTCGCGATGCGCGCCGCGATCGTGCTCGCCGCCGCCGTGGGCGAGTCGAACGCGCAGATCGCGCGATCGCTGCAGCTGTGCGAGGACACCGTCCGCACGTGGCGCCGCCGCTGGCTGGCAGTACCCGGGGTGGCGTCGCTGGGCGACGCGAAACGCACAGGTCGCCGCCCGAAATTCACTGCCGTGCAGCTCGTCCGGGTCAAGGCGTTGGCCGGCACCCCACCGGCCGAGGTGAGACTGCGGCTGTCGCGGTGGTCGTGCCCGGAGCTTGCCCGCCATGCGGCCAGCGACGGGCTCTGCGCGTCGATCTCGGCGGCCACGGTATGCCGGTGGCTGTCCGAGGACGCGCTCAAACCCTGGCAGTACCAGACGTGGATCGTCATCACAGATCCCGACTTCACCGCCAAAGCCCACCAGGCGCTCGACCTGTACGACCGGAAATGGGAGGGAAAGCCGTTGGGCCGCAACGACTACGTGATCTCCGCTGACGAGAAGACCTCGATCCAGGCCGCTGCCGCTGCCACCCCACACTGCCGCACGGCAAGGCCCGCGCGATGGGGCTCAATCACGACGACGACCGCTGCGGCGCCATGACCTACCTGGCCGCCTACGACGTGCAGCGCGGAAAGGTCTTCGGTCGCTGCAACGACACCACCGGCTTCCACGCGTTCACCCGACTCGTCGACCAGGTGATGACCCAAGAACCCTACAAATCCGCAGACCGGGTGTTTTGGGTCGTGGACAACGGCTCCTCGCACCGCGGCCAGGCCGCGATCGACCGGCTCGCCGCGCGGTACCCCAACGCGATCATGGTGCACACCCGGTGCAGGCGTCTTGGCTCAACCAAGTCGAGATCTACCACCGACGTCAGATCGTCCTCCGAGGCGGTGATCAGGGGGTGCGGCACCGGGTGTTTCGGACTCGCCAGCACCACATAATCGACATCGAACAACAAGCGGTAGCATTCACTACACGGGTGCCCTTTCTCTGGGATTGGCGAGTCCCCGATACTGAGTCCACCCGGTTGTAGAGTCGGGTTTTGTTGTTCTGGATTCAGTTGATTTCGCAGGCCACAGGGGTGTGGGTGTGGCTGCATTGGGCAGCGTACTCGGCCGGGGTGAGGTAGCCCAGTGCGGAGTGACGGTGCCGGTGATTATGTTCGTGCTTGAAGTCGCCGATGACTACTCGGGCCTCCAGCAGGTTGGTCCAGTGGTTGCGGTTGAGGCACCCCTTGCTGAGCCTGCTGTTGAACGATTCGATGTAGGCGTTGTCCCACGGCGCTCCGGGTGGAATGTAGGACAATCCGACTGTGCCGTCACAAAACTGTTGCAACGCTTGCGAAATCATCTCCGGGCCGTTATCCATGCGCAGCACCATCGGTGGTCCACCGGCGGTGGCGAACACCCGCTCGAGTTCATCGACGAGACGCTCGCCGCTAATCGAGCGCTCCACGATGTTCAGCAGTGATTCGCCAGTGTGCTCGTCGACCATCGACGCGATCTTGACAGCCTTGCCGTCGATGGTGGAGTCGAACTGAAAATCGATCGCCCACACCACCTTGGGTGCGTCCGCGACGACCTGCGGCGCCGACGACACCCCCGCGCGCTTACGCGGCGAATGCTCCCGCCGCTGCAGTCCTTCCTCACGCCACAGCCGGTGGACCTTCTTTTTGTTGACCTCACGGCCCTCATCGTGGCGCAACGCCACCCAGGCGCATCGAAACCCATGGCAGGGAGTTTGGTGGCATACGCGCGCAGCCAGACCCGCAGATCGGCATCCGGGTCGGCCCGGGGCGCCGCGAGCAGGGTGCGCCGGTAGGTGGAGCGGGCGAGCCCCACCGCCTTGCACGCCAACCGCTCCGACATGCTCAAAGCCGCTTCAACCGCGCGTTCTGCTCCCGCAACTCCCTGAGCTCCTTGGCGGCATCGACGCCCATACCGCCATAGGTGCGACGCCAGTTGTACAGCGTCGCCGGCGAAACCTCCAAGTCAGCGGCGATCTCCTCATTGGTCATTCCCGCCGCGGCAAGCTCATCAGCACGGCGCAACTTGCGCACGATGTCCTCCGCGGAATGCCGCTTCCGACCACCCATGTGATTCATCGTCCCTTCCGCCCCACCCGGGGGCCACAGGACTCTCAAACAAGGCGGACTCATCCAACGGGAACACGCCAGGTGTTGTAGGAGCCTTCCTTGATCTGGAAGATCAGCGCGGCCGCGCTGGCGTCGGGCCGGTAGGCCAGTGCGCCCGACATCGACAGGCGAGTCCAGGAGAATCGGTGTCGCAGCACCGGGGTGTGGCCCTTGGGTGCCCAGGTCCCTCTCACCGGCGGGAGCAGGGAGAATCCGCTCTCGTCTTGGAAGACGATCCAGGCGCCGCGGCGCCGCGCGCTTTTTTTATGCGCGGCCAGTCGGATTTGACCCAGGTGGCGATCGCCTGGTCGTCGCGTTCGACCGCGCGCCGTGCCGGGCGCTGTCTGCTCCAGCCCAGCCGCTCACGCAGGATCGTCCAGGTCTGGGTTTGGCCATAACGGATCCCGGTCAGCGTCTCGATCACGTCGGCGACCCGCGCCAAGGTCCACATCTGGGTCGCAAAGCCATGGACCCGCGGACCCTTCAGCAGCGCCTGCTCCACCTGCGTCAGCTGCTCATCGGACAGCTTGGGCAACCGGCCGGCCCGGCCGGCGCCAGCCAGTCCCTTTTTGCCCTCGGCCACAAAGATCCGATGCCAGCGCGACGCCGTCTGCGCTGAAACACCCAGCTTGTCCATCACGTCGACCTGACGCTTGCCGCGGGCGAACATATCCGCCGCCGCCATCCGCCGGTCCTTGAGCGCCTGAAAGTCCCGCCGCGCAAGCACTTTGGCGTCGGTCCTCGACCGTCTCCTGCCAGTAGATCCCGCCACACACCAATTGTCCTATACCGCAGAGAAAATTCCGCGCAACGACTCACTGTATTACCGAAATATCTTTAACGCGTCTTGATTTCGATTTTTCGCGCGGCCTGGCGGGGCTGCTGGGAGGCGGTTGCTGGCCGGCTGGTGATGTCGATTGTGGCGGGTGGGTGTGACAGCTCGTCCGGTGTCGCTCCGGTGAGGCGGGCTTTCCTCAGCCGCCACATGAGCCACCAGGCGGCCGGTCTCAATCACCGGGCGGGCAGCCTGCCCCCCAAACTCGGGGTGTACTTGCGACGCCTGCCCGGCATACGGACATCCCTCCCGCGACACCAGCAGTCCCGCCAGCTTGCGGTTCGTGGAATAAAATGCGGTCGCATGAAAGGCTAGCCGTGACACTCGGTTCGGTGTCAACCGTGCCAACGTGGTGATCATGTCGGTGATGCCGGCATCGAGCGCCCCCGCCTGGCATCCGGCAATGTGATGAATCTGCTTGACGATACGAATCGAGCGGGTACCGACATCGAGGTCGTGTCTAACTTTAGCGGAGGATCTTCCCGAGCCGCCGCAAAGCAAGATGAGTCCGGACCTGCGGGTTGTGGATTGTCAGACTCGCTGATCGTGCTCGTCAACTCGGTTACGCGAGACCCATTGGAGCTTAGGTGGCCAAGATGGGTCGTTCCGATGCCGGTACACCTGCAACCAGGCGTTGATTATGAGTCCAAGCATGAACACGACGAAAAAGCCGTAGATTGCTTTCCCGGTTTGCCAGTACTCGTAACCATCTAAGCCTGCAAGGCTGAGAACGCCGACCGTGGCGCAGCTCAACCCCGTTCGAGTGGTGCTGAGCCAGTTAAACGCCCTTAGCGGCGCGGAAGTCCGTGAAGGTGACATGTGCCTATTCCCAAATCTTGCTGAGTATGTAACCGATGCCTGAAAGGCCGCCAACGACTAGACACCCTCCTATTGCCCCTGGTCCAGTCTCCGAGGTTGCAAGCGCCCCGCCGGCACATCCGGTGCTGGCGGCTATTGCGAGTCCTCCAAGCGTCGGTTCGCTCGGCTGGTGTAGCTGCTGCTGGATATCGTTTATTTGCTTCTGCTGGTCTTGGAGCTGCCTCTGAATCGTGCCCAGATCGGAAGCAGGAGACGGTGTCGGTGTGGGACTCGGGCTCGGCGTTGGCCCGTCTTGCTTGAAGGTCTGGTCGACGAGCCGGACACCGTATCGACGGTCGCTGTCACCGTCGTTGACGATCTTGTCGTCGGGGCCGGTGTGGATCGGCTGCTCGTTGAAGGTCGTGTTGCCGATGCCTGCGGCGGCGTTGGCGAGGTTGCCCGCGACTTCGTGGTCCACCCCGACTAGTTCAGCGGCACGTGAACGGATGCCGGCTGCGAACTGTTGAGCTTGAGCTTGACGAGCTGCGTGATCTGCCGCCGTCCTGCTGCTGCGGGTGTCGGTGACCGACAAGTCTTCGCCGACAGTGAAACCGGCGTTATGCGCGTCCTCGACGGCGTACAGCACCCTACGCTTGGCAGCGTCGATGTCGCCCGCCCCGCGGCGGGCGATCCCGGATGCCTCACGTAGTTGGTCCGACTTGCCGCTAGCCGTCGCCTTGTCGGCGGTGGTCCGGTTGAGCAGCGCATCGTGCGCTTGCCCTTCCCAGTTCATCGAAGCCGACTGGTGCCACACCTGCCAGAATGCGTCGTCCCACCGATCAGCGGTGGCCGTCCAGTGATCAGCTGCTTCAATGAGATGGGCTGTGTCCCATGCTCGAATCTCCGAGAGAGTCGGCAATTCGACGGTGGCTAGCATTACGCCTCCAGCGCCGTGGCTATGTCATCCAGTTTGGTCGCTGCTGCCGCGTCTTGGGCGGCGTACACGGTGGCCGCAGCGGCGGTCTTGATTGCTGTGATCCGTATGCGTGCCGCGAATGCCTGCTCGGTTACAGCCGCACCGGCGTGTATCTCGTTGACAACTGCGGCGCTGGCCTGACTAGAGGCAGCCGGAACATCGGGTGCAGCACCTACTATGTCGCCTGCTACGTCGTGCCACCGGGCCGCTATGACCCGAAGGTCGTCCTCATTCACTCGCAGCGGCTTCATGGCGGCAGTATAGAAGCGCTTCGCATTGTTCAGTAGTTGGTCGGACAGGTATGAGGCAGTCGTAATGAACGCTGCCGGCCGCCACCGGGGCTTGCGGCGGCGGGGAGGGGCGCGGTCGATACGGGTGAGCCCGCGTCCGCGGGGCGGGGTTTGCGGCGGGCGTCGGGGACTTGGGCAATCAGCCGACCAAACCACTGCTGCTTCTCAACCTCGCCGTGCGCTTCCACTGAAACCTCCGCAAAGCCTCGGTATTGCGACGACCGCTGGAATCCGCCCATGCCGTTGACACTTGGTGCCCGCAAGCCCGCCGAGACCGTCGTCTTGAGGGCAGTGCGCTCCTTGTTCAGCTCTCTGACCAGCACTTTTCTAGTGGAGCTGCCGGGAATCGAACCCGGGTCCTACGGCATACCCTCAAGGCTTCTCCGTGCGCAGTTCGCTATGCCCTTACTCGGATCTCCCGGTCACGCGAACAAGCCGGGACGGCGATCCCAGTCGCTGTTGGTGTCCCGATGAGTCCCGCGACCGAGCTCATCGGCGCAGCCCTCTAGCTGATGCCAGGGTCCGGGTCGAGGGCGGTCCCGGCCTGACAGACTAGCCGTCGCTTAGGCAGCGAGGGCGTAGTCGCGCTGTGTAGAAACGGCGCTTATTTGTTCGCAACGACGCTTACGGTGGTCTCTTGCCTGCACCGGCACGCTTCCCTTGATTCGATGCGCGAAGTCGAAACCTTTCAGCCCCTCGCATCCCCGCCGACTTTCGGCGGGCATATCAATGGTACGCCGAAGGTCTCAACAGCGGGTCACCGCTGAAACATTCCCACCGGCGACCACCGGCGACCGGTCAGATCACGTAATTGAGGTGCTCGACGATGCGGGTGGCGACCTGGCGGTCGCCGCCGAGTGTGACGCCTTGCAGGCTTTGTGTGCGTCCGCCAACGAGCCGCGTGAATAACAGCCCGTCCAGGCTAATCGTCACGGTCGGCTGCTGACCGCCGAAGTCGTTGACCACCCGCCCGCGGCCATCGACGACGACGCAGATGGTGCGCGCCAGCGGCCCGGTCAGCTCGATGGCCACCCGGGATCCCTCAGGCGCCTGGCCGAGTTTGCCCACGACATAGCCCATGCTGGCCGCGACCTCGTCCAGGGCGAGGCCCGCCGCGGGGGTACGAAGATCGTCGGCGGTCGGTGGCCGTCCCAGCGCGTCGCGGATGTCGTGTTCATGCATCCAGCAGTCGAAGGTCCGCACCCGCATGAACCGCCCGTAGCTGTCCGGGCCCGCGGGCGTCTGAGTCACGGCGTTCCAGTCGCGGTCGGACATGCCGGCCAGAAACGTGCGACGACCGGCGGTCACGGCCCGGAACCGGGCGAGCAGTTCGGCGCCCGGCTCGTCACGAAGATGGCGTACCCAGCGCTCGTTCATCGCGCCGACATCGTTGCGGACATGCTCAAGTGAGTGCACGTCGATGTCGGCGTCGGGTGCGGGAATCCCGGCCAGTGCCGACTCGGTGCCGATCAGGTGCGACACCACAGCGTGCACGTCCCATCCGGGCAGCGGGGTGGGCACCCGCCAGCCGGCTTCCGGCAGTCCGTCGAGCAACCGGCAGATCGCGTCCCAGGAAGCGAAGAGGCCCGAAAGCACCTCAGACTTGTCGAGTTCGGTGAGCGGGCGGGTCACCCGTCTGATCCTAGGCGGCAAGTCATCCGGCGATCATCGCGACCGACACCGCGGCTAACCCCATACCGACCGCCTGCCAGCGGGTGACCCGCTCGCGCAGCACGATGACGGCCAGCACCACCGTGGTCGCCGGATACAGCGAGATCAAGATGCTGGCCAACGACAACAGCCACTTCTGCAAGGCCAGCAGCATGGTGACGTTGGCGCAGGTGTCCAGCAGCGCGACGACCACCGCCAGCCGCAACGGTGTACGTGGAGGCAGCTGCAAGTTGCCGCTGATTGCGGCCATCACGAAGACCAGCACCGTGGCCGAGGTGCGCGCGAAAAACAGCGGCCAAAGGCGGGACTCCACGGGCGCTTGATGAAGCAGCACGAAATCGAGCCCGAACGCTACACCGGAGGCCGCCGTCAACCATGCCACTTTGGTGGTGAACCGGTGGGTCCGCACGTCGGCGTCGTCGGGCGACTCCCGGCCCACCAGGATCACGGCGACCATGGCTAACACCACGCCGACTGAGGCCACATCCCCGGGTCGCTCGCCCAACGCGACTCCTACCGCAACCGGGACGGCCGCATTCAGCACTGCCGCCAGCGGTGAGACCACCGAGATCGGGCCGGCGGCCATCGCTCCGTAAAACAACCACACGCCGAACGCCTGACTGACCCCATACAACGACCCCCAATAGACAGCGCCGGGATGCACCGGGCCGCCCGCGGTCAGCGCCACCGCCCCCAGCAACACCGCCGCAACCGGATAGGAAACCAACATCACCCGCAGCGCGGCAGCGCGCCGCACTGCCATTCCCCCCACGAAATCACTGACGCCGAAGCTGACCGCCGACAACTGGGCGTACGCGGCACCGATCAGCGCATGCCCCTGGTGCGCCGTCCCATCTCGCGCAGCACTTCCCGTTGGGCGTCACGGCGGGCGATGTCTTGCCGTTTGTCGTATGCCCGCTTACCGCGCGCCAGCGCAAGTTCCACTTTGACCCTTCCCCCGGAGAAGTACAGCGACAACGGCACGAGCGTGAGGTTAGCATCCCGGACCTTGCCGACGAGATGGTCGATCTGACGGCGGTGCAGCAACAGCTTCCGGTTGCGCCGGGGGTCATGGTTAGTCCAGCTGCCATGGTGATACTCCGGGATGTGCACGTTGCGCAGCCACACTTCACCGTCGTCGACGGTGGCAAACGCATCGGTCAGAGACGCTCGCCCCTCCCGCAGGCTTTTCACCTCGGTGCCCACCAGCACTACTCCGGCCTCGAATACCTCGATCACCGAAAAGTTGTGCCGGGCCTTGCGATTGGTGGCAATCACGTGCCGGCCGCCGGTCGCGCCGGCGCCCCGTTTCGATCGCCCGGCCCCTCCTCGCGCCGCTGTACGGCCGGAATCGTCGCGCCGCGGGTTTTTGGCCACAGCTACCGTCGCACGTACACACGCAGCGTGACGTATGCGGTGACACCGGCCATTGCCACCCCCACCAGCAGCAGGATCGGCGAAATATACAGGACGTCGGCGTAATCGATCCTGGCAATCAGATGCGCTTGGTAGAACTGGTTGAGCGCGTTGTCGAGGAATAGTGCCCGCACCACGATCAGCCCGATGACGGCGATGATGACGCCCACGGTCGCGGCCAGCATCGCTTCGACCAGAAATGGCAGCTGGGTGTACCAGCGGCTGGCGCCGACCAGCCGCATGATGCCCACCTCGGTGCGGCGGGTATACGCGGCGACTTGAACCATGTTGGCGATCAACAGTATTGCCCCAATGGCTTGTACTAGCGCGACCGCGAACGCGGCATTGCTCAAGCCATCCAGCACAGCGAAAAGCCGGTCGATCAGATTTTTCTCGTTGAGGACGCTGAGCACTCCCGGCTGGCCCCGCATAGCGTCGTCGAACTCCTTGTTCTGCTCGGGGTTTTCCAGCTTGATGATGAACGACGCGGGAAAGGAGTCCTTGCCGGCGACGTCCTTGAACTCGGGAAACTTGCGGATGGCGTCATCGTAGGCATTGTCGCGGTTGACGAAGCGCACCGATTTGACGTCGTTACGCGCCTCGATCTTCTCCCGTAGCGCCTTGCACGCCTGGCTGGTGCACGTCGGGTCGTTAGCGGAGATGTCGTTGGTCAGAAAGACCTGCGACTCGACCCGGTCCAGGTAGATGCTGCGGGAGTGGTCGGCCAACCGGACCACCAGCAAACCACCGCCGAACAGACCGATCGAGATCGCCGTCGTCAGGATCATCGCGACGGTCATCGTGACATTGCGGCGCAGGCCCGTCAGGACCTCGTTGAACAGGAAACCGAAGCGCACTTAGCGGTCCACCCCGTAAACGCCGCGCTGTTCGTCGCGGACCAGCCGGCCCAGTGACAGTTCGACCACACGCTGGCGCATGGAGTCGACGATGTGATGATCGTGGGTGGCCATCAACACGGTGGTGCCGGTGCGGTTGATTCGCTCCAGCAAATCCATGATGTCTTTGCTGGTTTCCGGGTCAAGGTTACCGGTCGGCTCATCGGCCAGCAGCACCAGCGGCCGGTTGACGAACGCCCGCGCGATCGCGACCCGCTGTTGTTCACCACCGGAAAGCTCATTGGGCAGCCGGTTGGCCTTCCCGGCCAGGCCAACCATGTCCAGCACATCGGGTACCACCCGGTTAATCACCTCGGTGCGCTTGCCGATCACCTCCAGTGCGAAAGCGACATTTTCGAACACCGTCTTTTTTTGCAGCAGCCGGAAATCCTGAAAAACACAGCCGATCACCTGACGCAATTTCGGGATGTGGCGGCCCGGCAGTGTGTTGACGTGAAACTTCGACACCCGGATATCGCCGCGTGTCGGTGACTCCTCGGCCAGCAGCAGTCTCATGAATGTCGACTTACCCGACCCGGACGGGCCGATCAGGAAAACGAACTCCCCCTTGTCGATCTTGACAGTGATATCGTCCAACGCCGGGCGCGCCGACGATTTGTACTGCTTGCTGACGTGGTCGAGGGTGATCATCACGGCTCGCCAGTGTAACCATGCGTGTCCCCGGGGCACGCCGACACCGCGTGCCGCGAACCGGCACAGCACACCGACACTGCGTGCCGCCAGATGGTGCGAGCACGGGCGGTGCCGAGGAGGGATTCACGAAGAGCCCGATGACGTCACGGCGCCGGGCCGGGCCCGGGCGGTGCAGTGGTCGGAGGTGGCGGCGGGCCGAACGGCGGGGGGAGCATCAACGGCGGCGGAGCCGGCACCGGTGAGCTGGTCGAGGGCGTCGGCGACACCGTTGTGGGTGCAGTGGTAGTGGGCGTCGTGGTGGGTGTCGTAGCCGGCGCCGTCGTCACCGTGACCGTGACGGGTGGCTGCTGCAACCTGCTGCGCGGCACCCACGTGTAGTTGGGGTCGGGAATGAAACCCGGTGGCACCACCTGGGTAGCCGGTGGTCGCGGGGGCCTTTCCGGCGAGGGGCGGTAACTGTCATAAAGCCACCACACCGCCAGGAACGCGACGACCAACAGCACAGTTGAGGTGCGGACGTGGCCGCCGAACAGATACCCGGGCCAGCGTCGCGCGGCGTCGCTGGGCGGCTTCAGCCAGTTCAGAGTGAACCTCACCGCGGCGGCCCCGGTCCCTGGGTTTCGTCCTCCGCGCCGCCGGCGGTGGCCGGGTGCACGATCGCCCCTACCGCCGGAGGAGCGTCGGCGGCAGTCACGACGCCGGCGCGGGAGAGCGCATGGACCACCAGCGCCCGCAACCGCCGGCCCGCCTCGAACTGCTTGCCGGGCAGGGTGCGGGCCACCAGCTGCAAATTCACGGTGTCAACCTCGATGCTTTCCACCCCCATGACCGTGGGCGCATCCAGCAACAGCGCGCCGAGCACCTCGTCGTCGCGGGCCCGTTCACACTCCTGGTGCAGCACCTCGTTCACCAGGTTGAGGTCGGCGCCGGTCGACACCGGGACGTCGACAACTGCGCGTGCCCAGTCCTTGGACAGATTGACCGATTTGACGATCTGGCCGTTGGGCACGGTGAACACCTCGCCGTCCGGAGAGCGCAGCTTGGTCACCCGCAACGTCACGTTTTCGACGGTGCCGGCCGCATCGGTCGCAGACCCCGCGATGGTGAGCTCGACCAAATCGCCGAACCCGTACTGTTTTTCAGCGATGATGAAAAAGCCTGCCAGCAAGTCTTTGACCAGCTGCTGAGCCCCGAAACCCAGTGCGGCGCCCAGCACGGTGGCGGGTGCGACCAGCCCACGCACGGGAATTTGCACAATATCGGTGATTTGCACGACGACCACGACCCCGATCAGCACGATCGACACCCAGGAGATCACCGCCGCCACCGCCTGGCGGTGCTTAGTGGCCTCCGAGCGCACTAACGCGTCGCTCTCGGTGAACCGCATGTCGAGTCGCCGGGTGATCTTTTGTGCGGCCCAGTTGACGAACCGCGCCGCCAGCACCGCCCCGATCAGCAGCAACATGATGTGCAGTCCTTTGGTGACGACCCAGTCCCGGACATCACCGCGCCAGATATCGTGCCAAGGCTGGGCGAAGGACACGAAAAGTTTTGGTTCAGTTGTCATCTCGCCTGTTGCGCCAACGGATCCCGGCTTCCAGGAACCCGTCGATATCGCCGTCTAACACAGCCGCCGGGTTGCTCACTTCGTAGTCGGTACGCAGGTCTTTGACCATCTGATACGGGTGCAAAACGTAGGAACGCATCTGGTTTCCCCATGAGCTGCCGCCCTCACCCTTCAATGCGTCCAGCTCCGCACGTTCTTCTAATCGTTTGCGTTCCAACAACCTTGCTTGCAGAACCCGCAACGCCGAGATCTTGTTCTGCAGCTGCGATTTTTCGTTTTGGCAGGTCACGACGATACCGGTGGGGATGTGTGTGAGCCGAACAGCCGAGTCCGTGGTGTTCACCGATTGGCCGCCGGGTCCGCTGGACCGGTAAACGTCGACACGGATGTCGCCCTCGGGGATATCGATATGGTCGGTGGTTTCCACTACCGGCAGCACCTCAACCTCGGCGAACGACGTTTGGCGGCGGTGCTGGTTGTCGAACGGGCTGAGCCGCACCAGCCGGTGGGTGCCCTGTTCGACCGACAACGTGCCGTAGGCGAAGGGGGCGTGCACAGCGAAGGTCGTGCTTTTGATGCCGGCCTCTTCGGCATAGGAGGTGTCCAGCACCTCCACCGGGTAGTTGTGCTTCTCGGCCCAGCGGATATACATCCGCATGAGCATCTCGGCCCAGTCGGCGGCGTCCACCCCGCCCGCACCGGAGCGGATGGTGACCAGCGCCTCGCGTTCGTCGTACTCGCCCGAGAGCAGCGTGCGCACCTCCAGCGCCTCGATGTCGGCGCGCAGCGACTTCAACTCGGCGTCGGCCTCGGCGAGCATGTCGGCGGCCCCCTCTTCGGCCGCGAGTTCGTAGAGCACCGGCAGGTCATCGAGGCGCCGGCGCAGCTCCTCGACACGGCGTAATTCACCCTGCCGATGCGAGAGCTCGCTCGTCACCTGCTGCGCGCGGGCCTGGTCGTCCCACAGGTGCGGATCGGATGCCTGGTGCTCGAGCTTTGCGATGTGCGCCCGCAAACCGTCGACATCGAGCACCTTCTCCACGGTGGTGAGGGTGGAGTCAAGGGCGGCGATGTCGGCCTGGCGGTCGAGTTCCACAGCTGCCCACGTTACCGGCGCCCCCTAAGCCGGGCGACGATGCGCCCGCGCGCCGGGGACTATTACGTTGGCTATTACGTTCCACTGTACCTTCCACTACGGTGCACTACGTTCCAACCGGACGACCAGAAAGCTCGCGTATGCGCCCCTACCACGTCGCGATCGTCGGCTCGGGTCCGGCGGGATTCTTCGCTGCGGCGTCGCTGCTGAAGGCCGCGGATACCACCGACCAGTTCGAGGTCGCCGTCGACATGCTGGAGATGCTGCCCACGCCGTGGGGGCTGGTGCGCTCCGGGGTGGCACCGGATCACCCCAAGATCAAATCGATCAGCGCGCAATTCGAAAAGACCGCCGGCGATCCCCGCTTCCGCTTCTTCGGGAATGTGGTGGTCGGCGAGCATATCCAGCCCGCCGAACTCGCCGAGCGCTACCATGCGGTGATCTACGCGGTCGGCGCGCAAACCAGCCGTATGCTGAACATTCCCGGTGAGGACCTGCCCGGCAGCGTGGCCGCGGTGGATTTCGTGGGCTGGTACAACGCGCACCCGCACTTCCGGCACGTGTCGCCGGACCTGTCCGGTGCCCGCGCAGTCGTCGTCGGCAACGGCAACGTCGCCCTCGACGTCGCGCGCATTCTGGTCACCGATCCCGACGTGCTCGCCCTGACCGATATCGCCGATCACGCGTTGGAGTCGCTGCGCCCGCGCGGTGTCGAAGAAGTGGTGATCATCGGTCGGCGCGGGCCGTTACAAACCGCGTTCACCACGCTGGAGCTGCGCGAGCTGGCCGACCTCGACGGGGTCGACGTGGTGGTTGATCCGGCGCAGCTGGAGGGCATCAGCGACGAGGACGCGGCCGCGGTGGGCAAAACCTGTAAGCAGAACATCAAGGTGTTCCGTGACTATGCGGCCCGCCGGGCCCGCCCCGGGCACCGTCGCATCGTGTTCCGGTTCTTGACCTCCCCGATCGAGATCAAAGGCGACGGCAAGGTGGAGCGCATTGTGCTGGGCCGCAACGAGTTGGTCACCGACGGCAGCGGACGGGTGGTGGCCCGGGACACCGGGGCGCGTGAGGAGCTGCCCACCCAGTTGGTGGTGCGCTCGGTCGGCTACCGCGGAGTACCGTTACCGGGGCTGCCGTTCGACGAGCGCAGCGGAACAATTCCCAACACCGCCGGCCGGGTGCAGGGCAGCCGCAACGAATACGTCGTCGGCTGGATCAAGCGCGGGCCGACGGGTGTCATCGGCACCAACAAAAAAGACTCACAAGACACCGTCGACACGCTGCTGGCCGACTTGGACGCCGCGCAAGACTCCGGGCCGGCGGATTTCCCGGACAACCATGCCGAGCAGCTCGCCGACTGGCTGGTCTCGCGCCAGCCAGAGCTCATCACCGATGCGCACTGGCAGGCCATCGACCGTTTCGAACGGGCGCTGGGCGAGCCACACGGGCGTCCCCGCGTCAAGCTGCCGACCGTCGACGAACTACTCCGAGTCGCGCACGGCTGATCAGCTGTCGATGAGGACTCCAGGGTTGAGGATGCCCGCCGGGTCCAGCGCCGACTTTGCCGCGCGCAGGGCCGCCGCGAACGGGTGGGGCCGTTGCCGGTCATACCAGCGGCGGTGGTCACGGCCCACCGCGTGGTGGTGGGTGATGGTGCCGCCCGCAGCGATGATGGCCTCGGACACCGCGGCTTTGATCTCATCCCACTGCGCGACCAGCGATTCCCAGCGGCCGGACGCGTACACCCCGTAATACGGTGCCGGGCCGTCGGGGTAGACGTGGGTGAATCGGCAAGTCAACGCCCCGGTCCCGCAGATCCGCTCGACCGCCTCCCGGGCGGCTGCGGTGATCGAGGCATGCAAGATGTCGAATCTGTCCCAGGTGCAAGCGGTTTCGAAAGTCTCGACGATGACGGACCGCCGGGCGAGCGCGTCGCGCCGATACGGCATCCGCAGAAACGCCGAACGCCAGTTGGCGGACGCGTCATTAGGTGATGCGGTGTCGCGGCTGCGCCGCGCGATCACGGCGCCGCGGTGTTCGGCCGTGATCTCCAGCGCGCGGTCCAGCCACGGATCGACCGGGTGGTCAGCCGACTCGAAAGCCAGCACCAGCAGCCCGCCCGCGACGGTGGTGCCGGCGTTCAGGAAGGCTTCGCTCGCGTCCAACAGCCGACAGTTCGCCGGGTAGAGCCCGGCCTGTGCGATCATCCGGGTCGCGGCGACCGCGGAATCCCAGTCCTGGAACGCCACCGACGCGGTGACCTGCCAGCGCGGCCGGTCCTGTAACCGCATCCACGCCTCGGTGATGACACCCAGCGCACCCTCTGAGCCGAGAAACAGCCGGTCCGGTGACGGGCCGGCACCGGATCCGGGCAGTCGGCGAGATTCGCTCACACCGGCCGGGGTGACCACACGCAGCGACTCGGTGAAATCGTCGATGTGGGTGTACAGCGTGGCGAAATGTCCGCCCGAGCGGGTCGCCAGCCAGCCGCCGAGGGTGGAGAACCGAAACGACTGCGGGAAGTGCCGCAGCGTAAGACCGTGCGGGCGCAGCTGGTCTTCGATCACCGGGCCGAGCGCACCGGCCTGAATCCGGGCGGCCCGGCTGACCCGGTCGATCTCGGCGACCGCGCCCATACCGGTGACGTCGACCGTCACCGCGGGCCCGTCAAAGCGGGGCTCGACCCCGCCGACCACCGAGCTGCCGCCGCCGTAGGGGATGACCGCGATACCCTCGTGCGCACACCAGTCCAGCAGGTCGATCACCTCCTGCTCACGGGTGGGCCGCGCGATCAGGTCGGGCACGTGGTCGAGCTCGCCGCGAAGGTTGCGCACGACATCGCGATACGCCTTACCGCGCGCATGCCCGGCCCGGTCGACCGGATCGGTCGAACACAGCGCGGCCAGTGCGGCGGGCGGGGCGATCCGCGGTGCGGGCAACCCGAGCTGCGCCGGGTCCGGCGGCGGGTGATCGGTCAGGTCGTGCCCGGGCAACAGCGTCGCCACCCCTGACTCCAGCTCCCGTATCTCGTGCTCCGAGAGCGCCTCCTGGAGCCTGCCCCAGCCCCACCACGACCGCGTCATCGGCGCCTCCCGTTGATCGGTGTTACTTTCCGGTCACCCGAATACCAGCAGAGAATCGTGGCGCTGGTACCCCAACGTAGGGGATCTGGCCCGTAGCGCCGATGTGACCACCGTTGTCCAGTCGTGGTCGCCGCCCGCCCGGCTTCGGAAAAAACCCGGCACCGACACGTTTACCGATGCCGATCGGTGGTATGACAGATACCAGGGCGCATGCGAAATCAGGGCAGCAGCCCAGGATCCATCACCCGATCCGACCGGGACGTCTCGCTTCTTCCGATCGGTGCAGAAGGCCTCGCACGACATCCGCGGAAGCGTCCGGAGGCGATAGCGAAGTGGTTGACACGGCACAACCGAAAACACGGCCGTCACCCAACGAGCCCCACGCCGATCGCCCTGGCGGCGGCCGGCCACCACCGGCCCGCCCCGCACCACGCGACTACCTGGCCCCGCTGCTGCCCGGCGGCGAGCCTGTTGAGGCGCTGTTGCGCAAGGCCCAGTTCTTCACCGCGGGAACACCGACCCCGGATCATCGCGAGGTGCACCGCCGCGGCGGCCGCAACGCTGAAGAGTTCTACCGGGATCGCTGGCGTCACGGCAAGGAAGTCCGCTCCACGCACGGGGTCAACTGCACCGGTTCGTGCTCCTGGAAGGTCTACGTCAAGGAGGGCATCATCGCCTGGGAGACCCAGGAGACCGACTACCCTTCGGTGGGCCCGGACAGTCCCGAATACGAGCCGCGAGGCTGCCCGCGCGGCGCGTCGTTTTCCTGGTATACCTATTCCCCCGCGCGGGTGCGCTACCCGTATATCCGCCAGCCGCTGCTGGAGATGTGGCGCGAAACCCTTGCGCGCGTGGGTGATCCGGTCGCGGCGTGGGCGGAGATTACCGCCGACCCGGAGCGCGCCGCGCGGTACAAGCAGGCCCGGGGCAAGGGCGGTTTTTTGCGTTCGACCTGGGACGAGGTCAGCGAACTGATCGCGGCCGCGCATGTACACACCATCAAAACCTACGGCCCGGACCGGGTGGTGGGGTTTTCGCCGATCCCGGCGATGTCTCAGGTGTCCTATGCGGCGGGAACCCGGTTTTTGTCGATGATCGGCGGCACCATCCTGTCGTTTTACGACTGGTATGCCGATATGCCGTGCGCCTCACCGCAGGTCTTCGGTGACCAAACCGACGTGCCGGAATCGGGTGACTGGTGGAACGCCGCGTATCTGATCATCTGGGGCACCAACCTGCCGATCACCCGCACCCCGGACGCGCACTTCATGGTCGAGGCCCGCTACCGCGGGCAGAAGGTGGTTGTGGTCAGCCCCGACTACTCCGATCACACCAAGTTCGCCGACGACTGGCTGGCCGCTGCACCCGGCACCGACGGCGCGCTGGCGATGGCGATGGGCCACGTGGTGCTATCCGAGTTCTTCCGGGATCGGCAGGTGCCCTACTTTCAGCAGTATGTGAAGACCTACACCGACCTGCCTTTCCTGATCACCCTGCGTGAACGGGGCGATGCGTATGTGCCGGACCGGTTTCTGACCGCCGCGGATCTGGGCTGGCACAACGAGCATGCGGTGCACCAGACGGTGGTGCTGGACGCGGCGAGCGGGCAGCCCGCCGTCCCCAACGGCACCATCGCCGATCACTTCTCCGAACTCGGGAAGGGCAAGTGGAACCTGGAGCTCGGCGATCTCGACCCGGCGCTGACGCTTTATGGCCGGGTTGCCGACGCGGTCGCGGTGGACCTGCCGCGCTTCGACGTCGGCGACACCGAGGGCGGCAGCGTGATCCGCCGGGGCGTGCCGGTGCTGCGGTTAGGTGATCGCCTGGTCACCACGGTGTTCGACCTTGTGATGGCCCACTACGCGGTGCGCCGCGACGGGTTGCCCGGCCAGTGGCCCACCGGCTACGAGGACCCCACCCAGCCCTACACCCCGGCGTGGCAGGAGGCGATCACGTCGGTGCCGGCCGTGGCCGCCGCGCGGGTGGCTCGCGAGTTCGCCCGCAGCGCCGAGCTGTCCGGGGGTCGCTCGATGATCACGATGGGCTCGGGCACCAACCACTGGTTCCACGCCGATCAGATCTATCGCACCTTTTTGACGTTGACGATGCTGTGCGGCTGCCAGGGCGTCAACGGCGGCGGCTGGGCCCATTACGTGGGGCAGGAAAAGGTGCGGCCACTCGTCGGCTGGCAGCAGATTGCCTTCGGGCTGGACTGGCAGCGGCCCACTCGGCACATGACCGGGACGTCGTTTTTCTACCTGCACACCGACCAGTGGCGCTATGAGCAGTTCGGTGCCGACGAATTGGCCACACCGCTGGGCCGCGGGCTGTTTCGGGGCAAGGCGATAGTCGACGCGCTGGCCCAGGCAACACGCCTGGGGTGGACGCCGTCGTATCCCACCTTCGACCGCAACCCGCTGGATATCGGCGATGCGGCGCGGCAAGCGGGGAAAAGCGTCGCAGATTATGTGGTCGACGAATTACGCTCCGGCCGAATGCATTTCGCTGGTGAGGACCCGGACAATCCGGTGAACTTTCCGCGGGTGCTGACGGTGTGGCGGGCCAACCTGTTGGGCTCGTCGGGCAAGGGCATGGAATACTTCATGCGCCACCTGTACGGCACCCACCATGCCGTACGGGCCGCCGAGACACCGGAGCGGCTGCGGCCCACCGAAGTCTGCTGGCGCGATGCGGCGCCGCACGGCAAGCTCGACCTGGCTGTGGCGATCGACTTCCGCATGACCAGCACCTGCAGCTACTCCGACATCGTGCTGCCGGCGGCGACCTGGTATGAAAAGCACGACCTGTCCACCACCGACATGCACCCGTTCGTGCACTCGTTCAACCCGGCGATTCCGCCGCCGTGGGAGGCGCGGACGGACTTCGACGCGTTTGCCACCATCGCGCGCGACTTCTCCCGGCTGGCCGGCAAACACCTGGGCACCCGCACCGATGTGATCGCGGCGCCGCTGATGCACGACACCCCCGACGAGCTGGCCCAGCCGCGTGGTGTGGTGCGCGACTGGCGCCACGGCGACTGTGAGCCGATACCCGGCCAGACCATGCCGAAGCTGATCACCATCGAACGCGATTACCCCGCGGTCGCCGAGAAGATGGCCGCGCTGGGCCCGCTGGTTGAGACGCTGGGAACCCCGGTGAAAAGCGTGACCTGGGCACCCGCGGCCGCCGTCGACTACCTCGCGCACCGCAACGGCACGGTGCGCGCCGGTGTGGCACGCGGCCGGCCGTCGCTGGCGCGCGATGTGCACATGGCCGAGGCGATCCTGGCGCTTTCCGGCACCACCAACGGCGATGTCGCGATGCAGGGCTGGCAAGCGATGGAGGAGCGTACCGGGCTGCGGCTGGCCGACCTGGCCGAGGAGCGCGCCGGTGAGCAGATCACGTTCGAAGACACTCAGGTTCAGCCCCGCACGGTGATGACATCGCCGGAGTGGTCGGGCAGCGAGGCCGGGGGACGGCGCTATTCACCATTCGTCATCAACGTGGAGCGCAAGAAACCCTGGCACACGCTGACCGGGCGGATGCACTTTTTCCTCGACCACGACTGGTTCGCTGAATACGGTGAGTGGCTGCCGGTGTACCGTCCGCCGCTGAACTACGCGCGGCACTTCGGCGACCAGCAGATCAGAGACGATAGCCGGCCCGAGATCACGGTACGCTACCTCACCCCGCACTCGAAGTGGTCGATTCACTCCGAATACCAGGACAACCTGCACATGCTGCGGTTGTTCCGCGGCGGGCCGGTGATCTGGATGAGCCCCGGCGACGCGGCCGCCATCGGCGTGGCCGATAACGACTGGATCGAGGCCTACAACCGCAACGGCGTGGTGGTCGCCCGCGCCGTCGTCACCCACCGGATGCCCCAGGGCACGGTGTTCATGTACCACGCCGTGGACCGGCACTTGATGACACCAAAGTCGGAGATCTCGGGCTGGCACGGCGGCGGCGACAACTCGCTGACCAAGGTGATGGTCAAACCGACGCATATGGTCGGCGGCTATGCGCAACTGTCCTACGCATTCAACTACTACGGCCCGACCGGCAATGACCGCGATGAGATCACCGTCATCCGCCGCCGCTCCCAGGAGGTGCAGTACTGATGCGGGTGATGGCGCACGTGGCGATGGTGATGAACCTGGACAAGTGCATCGGCTGCCACACCTGCACCGTCACCTGTAAACAGGTGTGGACCAACCGCCCGGGCACCGAATACGTCTACTTCAACAACGTCGAAACCAAGCCCGGCATCGGCTACCCGAAGCGCTACGAAGACCAGGAGCAGTGGAAAGGCGGCTGGACCCTGGACCGAAAGGGACGCCTCGCACTCAAGGGGGGCGGGCGGCTGCGCAAACTGCTGTCGATCTTCTACAACCCCGACCTGCCCAGTATCGACGACTACGGCGAGCCGTTCACCTACGACTACCAGACCGTCATCGACGCCCCGCTGGGCACCGCCAACCCCAGCGCGCATTCCATCTCCGCGCTCACCGGACGCGATATGACGGTCAACTGGGGCAGCAACTTCGACGACGACCTGGCCGGGGCGCCCGAGCTGGCGGTCCACGATCCGGACCTGGCGGGGCTGCAAGACCGGGTGAAGATGCAGTTCGAGCAGGTGTTCATGTTCTACCTGCCGCGCATCTGCGAACACTGCCTGAACCCGTCCTGTGTCGCCTCCTGCCCCTCGGGGGCGATGTACAAGCGCGCCGAGGACGGCATCGTGCTGGTCGACCAGGACCGCTGCCGGGGCTGGCGGTTTTGTGTGTCGGGCTGCCCCTATAAAAAGGTGTACTTCAACCACCGCACCGGTAAAGCGGAAAAGTGCACCTTCTGCTACCCCCGGGTCGAACACGGGCAGCCCACGATCTGCTCGGAGACCTGTGTCGGCCGGCTGCGCTATCTCGGGCTTTTCCTCTACGACGCCGACCGGATCCTGCCGGCCGCGGCGACACCCGAGCCCCGCGACCTCTACCAAGCCCAGCTGGAGGTGTTTCTCGACCCGCACGACCCGGACGTGCAGGTCGAGGCGGCGCGGGCGGGCATCCCGCATGACTGGATTCAGGCGGCGCAGCGTTCACCGGTCTACGAGTTGGCGGTGCGACACCGGGTCGCGCTGCCGCTGCATCCGGAATACCGCACACTGCCGATGGTCTGGTACATCCCGCCGCTGTCACCGGTGGCCGACGTGGTCAATGCCGGTTACGACGCGAACAATCCCGACAACGTGTTCGCTGCCATCGACGCGCTGCGGATTCCGATGGAGTATCTGGCCAACCTGTTCACCGCCGGTGACGCGGAGGTGATACGCGCGGTGTTGCGCAAGCTGGCCGCGGTGCGGGCCGTGCAGCGCCACCAGCAGCTCGGGCTCGACGTCGACGAGAGCCTGCCGGCCTCGGTTGGGGCCAGCGCCGAGGACCTCGACGACCTCTACCGGCTGCTGGCGATCGCGAAATACGAGGATCGTTACGTCATTCCGCCTGCTCACACCGAGGAGGCCGGGCGGCTGATGGGCCAGCATGAGCAGTTGTTCTGCAGCCTGGACACCGACGGCGGCCCGGGTATGGGCGGCTACGGGCCACCCGGGCCGCACGGGATCAGCTCCTACCGGCCGGGCGACGGGCAGCGGCGGTTCAACCTGCTGAACTGGAACGGACGCGACCGGGTCCCGGGCATGTTCCCGAAAGCAGGCCGGCGATGAACACCCAGACCGTCAAGCTGGCGTCGGTGCTGCTGCAGTACCCGACGACCGCGCTGTTCGACGGGCTGGACACGCTCGACGCGTTTGCGGCGAACACCGGCCCGAAGCCGGCGCGCGAGTCGTTCGAGCGGTTCCTGGGCTGGCTGCGCACCACCCCCCCGCATGAGGTTGGGCAACACTATGTGCAGACCTTCGACCTGCGCCGCCGGTGCTCGCTGTATCTGACCTACTACCGCTACGGCGACACCCGCAAGCGCGGCATGGCGATGGTGCTGATCAAAACCGCCTACCGCGACGCCGGTTTCGTGCCCTCCGACGACGAGCTACCCGACTACCTGCCGATGGTGCTGGATTTCGCCGCGCTGTCTCCCCGCGGCGAGCGGCTGCTCTACGGGCATCGCACCGACCTGGAGTTGCTGCGCCGCGCCCTGATCAAGGCAAAGTCGCCGTACGCCGACGTGGTTGCCGCAGTGATAGCCGACCTGCCCGGTCTGGGCAGACGCGAGCTGGAACAGGTGAGGCTCGCCTGGGAATCCGGCCCGCCCCGTGAAGACGTCGGGCTGGAGCCGTTCGCGCCGCCGAACTACCTGACCGGCTACGGATCGAGGCCACAGCCATGAGCACGTTGAGCACATGGAACATCTGGTGGTGGGTGATCCTGCCGTATACGGCCCTCGTCGTGTTCGTGGTCGGCCACATCTGGCGCTGGCAATACGACCAGTTCGGCTGGACCAGCCGCTCGACCCAGCTGCAGGAACGCCGCCTGCTCAAATGGGGTTCACCGCTGTTTCATTACGCCACCTTCGCCGCGATCGCCGGCCATATCCTGGGCATCTTGGTGCCTAAGTCGTTCACTGACTGGCTCGGCATTCCGGAGACCTGGTACCAGGACTTCTCCGCCGTCGCCGGGTCCACCGCCGCGATCGGCATCCTGATCGGCGCCGCCATCTTGACATTTCGCCGCACCGCCATCCCGCGGGTGCGCGCCACCACCAGCGCAGTGGACTACCTGGCGCTGATCCTGCTGGGCGTCATCGTGTTGCTGGGAATCTTTTTGACCCTGGGGATCGAGGACACGTCGCATTACGAGTACCGCAGCACCGTCGGGGTCTGGTTTCGCAGCCTGTTCGCGCTACACCCCAATGTCAGGGCGATCACCAGCGCACCGTTCCTCTACCAGCTGCACGCGGTCGCGGCGTGGGCGATCTTCATCGTCTGGCCGTTTAGCCGCCTGGTGCACGCGTGGAGTTACCCGCTGTGGTACTTGTGGCGGCCTTATATTGTGATCCGCAGCCGCGTCGCCGCTCGACCGCAGGAGCCCGGCACCAGCGGGCGCCGGTGGCGCAGAATCGGCGTCCCTTACTGAGAGGGCCTCGTGTGGAACAAGACACCGGCCAGGTAAGCAGTCAGGCGGGCGGCCATCTCGGGCGGGTCGCCGCTGCGATGGCGGATAAGGATGTTCGTGTCAACAAGTGCGGTGAACGGCGATCTGCAGCCCGAGCGGTCTTTATTCGGGCCGACTGGTGATAGTTGCAATACTGGTGCTGCGGCTTCGATTTCGAAACACCGACACGTCACGGTGCCTCTTCCGCGACAACAGGCAGGTCAGCCAGGTGCCATTCGAGCATGCCGTCATGTAGGCGAATAGCCCGACGGCCCTTGGCGGTCAGCAGCCGTACCGCCTCATAGGCGAGCACGCAGTACTCACCACGGCAGTACACGACGATGCCGACATCGACTGGCAGCTCGTTGATCCGATCGTTGAGCTCCTCGACCGGGATGGACAGCGCGCCCGGGATGTGACCTGCGCGGTATTCCTCCGGTGGCCGTACGTCGAGTACGACGGTCGTGCCCTCGCTGATTCGGACAAGCAACTCCTCGCGGGTGATCGCTTCTGACGTCCCGCCGGCCCGTAGATAAGCATCACGGGCTGCGGGCACCTCGGCCTGATGCGTCTCGGCCACTTTCCGTAGCATCGCAAATAGCTGTGCTACGTCCCGACCGGCGAGTCGGTAGTAGATCCGCACCCCATCGCGACGGGTCGCCACGAACCCAGCGCGTTTGAGCGTCTGCAGATGTGCCGACGCAGTCGTGAGGTTCAGCCCGGCCGCCTTGGCCAGTGCTTCCACGGTGCGTTCCCCCTGACTGAGCAAGTCCAGCAACTCCAGCCGGGCGGCGTTGGACAAAGCCTTCCCACTTGCCGCGAACGCGTCGTACAACCGCGCCTTGGCCGGCGACTTCGCAATCACCTGCATGGTCTGCCTTCCATAGCGCACGGTACGTGGTTGTCAGGACCGCGGGGGGCACTCAACGTCAGTATTCTAATAATCCATGTAATATAGTACTAGTTGTGATCGGCTCGCGCGCACAGCAGGACTCTGACCGGCACCGCCCTGACGGCCACCTCATCAGCAGCGCGGCTGAGCAGCCGCCGTTGGGGTTGAGCGCCAACCTGGCCCAGTTCAGCCTGCTGATTGCGGTGAATGCTCTGATCGGCGGCACCCTGGGGCAGGAACGCACCGTGCTGCCTTTGCTGGCGGAACGCACCTTTCATCTGATCGGCTACACCTTTTTGCTGACCTACGTGCTGGCGTTCGGGATCACCAAAGCCGCCACCAACTACCTGGCCGGGCACTGGGCGGACCGGTTCGGCCGCAAACCAGTCCTCGTGGCGGGCTGGCTGATCGCGCTGCCGGTGCCGCTCATGTTGATCTGGGCGCCAAACTGGGGCTGGGTCGTCGCCGCCAATGTGCTGCTGGGGATCAACCAGGGCCTGACCTGGTCCACCACCGTGATCATGAACATCGATTTGGCCGGTGCGGCGCGACGTGGCCGGATGATGGGCCTCATCGAGGCCGCCGGCTACAGCGGGCTCGCGCTGACCGCTATGGCCACCGGGCATCTGGCTGCCCGATACGGACTACGGCCCACCCCGTTTCTGCTGGGCGCCGCCTACATCATTGTGGGACTGGGTCTTTCGGTCTCGGTTGTACGCGAGACCATGGAGCACACCCGCCTGGAAGCCGCCCAGCACAAGCCCCGCGCCGACGGCCGCCACGATCACCTGCATGCCGAGCTGACCCACCGGCAGATCTTCACCCACACCAGCCTCCGCGAACCTGCCCTATCGGCAGCCAGCCAGGCCGGGCTGGTCAACAACCTCAAAGACGGCCTGGCCTGGGGACTATTTCCGATCCTGTTCGCCGCCGCGGGGCTGTCGGTGTCGGGCATCGGCATGCTGGCCGCACTCTATCCCGCGGTGTGGGGCATCGGGCAACTGTTCACCGGCGCACTGTCGGATCGCTGGGGGCGCAAACGACTCATCACCGTCGGCATGCTCACCCAAGCCGGCGCGCTGTCGCTCATCGCCCTAGCCGACACCTTCGCGGTGTGGGGGGTGGCGGCTGCGCTGTTGGGGGCCGGCACCGCATTGGTGTACCCCATCCTGCTGGCCGTCATCGGTGACGTGGCCCACCCGGCCTGGCGGGCACGGGCGGTCGGGGTGTACCGATTATGGCGCGACGGTGGATTCGCCGTCGGGGCGATCGTATCCGGTCTGGTCGCCGACCGGTGGGGCCTACGCGCCGCAGTGTGGGCGGTCGCCGCTATCACCACCGCCTCCGGCCTGATCGTCGCGGCCCGCATGTATGAAACCCACACCCGCCCAGACCAATCCGCCGCCGAGCAGACGCCATGACTTCGGCTGGCGCGATCATGTAGGAAGGATTCGGCTGTGCGCCATTTCGATAGTCAGCACACAACCCATAGCATGCCGAGTTCGGCCCCCAGTCGTGATCTTCCGGCCGCGCAGCGCCGCCATTGGCAGCACACCTACGCCCAGTATCCGGAAATGTACGGCCAGAACCCATCGGCCGCCGCGGTGCATGCTATGCGGCGGTTTCGCGCCGTGTCGGCGAGAACAGTGGTGGAACTCGGGGCCGGACACGGGCGTGACACCGTTTATTTCGCCCGCAGTGGGCTGCAGGTGCTAGCGCTGGATTTCAGCTCGACCGGCCTTGAGCAGTTGCGCACGGCGGCAGCACGCGCCGGCGTGGGACAAGCGGTCACCACCGTTGTGCATGATGTGCGTGACTCACTGCCGGTGGCTTCCGGTTCGGCAGACGGGGTGTTCGCGCACATGCTGCTGTGTATGGCGTTGTCCACCAATCAGATTCGGGGCGTGGTCGCCGAGGTCGCCCGGGTGCTACGGCCCGGCGGAGTGTTCGTCTACACCGTTCGCCATATCGGTGACCCACACTACGGCGCCGGTGTGGCTCATGGCGATGACATCTTCGAACACGGTGGTTTTGCCGTGCACTTTTTTAGCCGTGACTTGGTCGATGAGCTCGCCGCGGGCTGGGACGGTGTCGAGGTTCACGCGTTCGAGGAAGGCGAGCTGCCGCGCCGGTTGTGGCGGATCACCCAGTACCATCCGAGCCGACTAGCGGCGGCGCGGAATTCACCCCACAAAAACCCGCTCGCGTCAGCCTGACCAGTTCGCCCTGGGCTGGATCCAGTGTCGGCCCAGGCGGCTGGCGATCGAGAGCTCTGGGCGGCGTGGGCGTGGGGCAAGTGGCACACAGATTTTGCTGCCTCCACGGCCGGTCCCGGTGGAGGGGTAGCTTCGTGACATCTCAGCCTGCGAGCCAGCGTGATAGCGGCCAGAAAAGCGTTAAGCGGCGGAGGGCTCGGGCGGCGCGAACACCCACCGGTCGGGGTTTCGCTGCGAGTACACCACCGGCAGCAGTTGACCGATGCTCGGCCAGTCGTCGACGTCGACGGCCATCCGCCGATACACGGTGTGCTCGTCGACGGTGGGCCCGGTGATGACACCGGTGATGGTCACGAACTGCTCACCGGTGGCGGCAGGCCGCGGGCTGACACCGGTCACCAGCAGTGTGCCCGCGACGGCGTCGGCGCCCGGTCCACGGTTGAGGAGCCGCGGCACCACGAACACCGCCAGCGTCGCGATCAAAATGAGCAGCACACCAATCTCCCACACGCCGCCATGGTAGGACTGCTGCCATGGGTCTCGACGACGCCGATCCCGGCCGGACCGCGCACTGGCGCCGATGAGCCGCGATGATCTCGCGTTCGCCCTGGCGTTGGCTGACCGTGCCGACGCGCTGACCCGGGCCCGGTTCGGCGCCCTGGACCTGCGCGTGGACACCAAACCGGATTTGACGCCGGTCACCGACGCCGATCGGGCGGTGGAATCCGAATTGCGCGCCGAGCTGGCCCGTAACCGTCCCGGCGACCGTGTGCTCGGCGAAGAGTACGGCGGGCCAACAACTTTCAGCGGAAGGCAATGGGTCGTCGACCCGATTGACGGCACCAAGAATTTCGTGCGCGGAGTACCGGTGTGGGCCAGCCTGATCGCGTTGCTGGACGACGGGGTGCCCTGTATCGGTGTGGTCAGCGCGCCGGCGCTGCGGCGGCGGTGGTGGGCGGCCCAGGGCCGGGGTGCTTTCACAACGGTCGACGGCTCGTCCGCTCGTCAGCTGTCGGTGTCCTCGGTGGCCGAACTGGGGTCGGCGAGCCTGTCGTTTTCCAGCCTGTCCGGGTGGGCGAACCGTGGTTTGCGAAACCGGTTTCTGGATCTCACCGATGCCGTGTGGCGGGTCCGCGGCTACGGCGACTTTTGGTCCTACTGCCTGGTGGCCGAGGGCGCCGTCGACATCGCCGCGGAACCCGAGGTGTCGGTGTGGGACCTGGCCGCGCTCGACGTCCTGGTGCGCGAGGCGGGCGGGGTGTTCACCAGCTTGGACGGCACACCCGGCCCGCACGGCGGCAGCGCTGTGGCGACCAACGGGCTGCTGCACCCGCACGTGCTGGCCAGGCTCGCCGGCGAGCGGCGGTAATGCGGGCCGGGACGGCAGCGCCGCGGATTCGGCTAGCCTGAACATCGGCGAACTCCGTTATGAGCTGCGACGACCTGTTCACGACCGCGACGAAGTACTGGCACCGCCTCGACGACGGCCGCATCCAGTGCGACGTGTGCCCGCGCGCTTGCAAGCTGCACGAGGGCCAGCGCGGGCTGTGTTTTGTGCGCGCCCGGCTTGACGATCAGATCGTGCTCACCAGCTACGGGCGTTCCAGCGGATTCTGCGTCGACCCGGTGGAGAAAAAGCCGCTGAATCACTTCCTGCCCGGGTCGGCGGTGCTGTCGTTCGGCACCGCCGGATGCAACCTGGCCTGCAGGTTCTGCCAGAACTGGGATATCTCCAAATCCCGCGAGGTCGATACTCTCGCCAGCCGGGCCACTCCCGACGACATCGCTCGGATTGCTGACGAATTAGGTTGTCGCAGCGTGGCTTTCACCTACAACGACCCGACGATCTTCTGGGAGTACGCCGCCGATGTTGCCGATGCGTGTCACCAGCGGGGCATCAAGGCCATCTCGGTGACCGCCGGCTACATGTGCGCGGCGCCGCGTGCGGAGTTCTACCGGCATATCGACGCCGCCAACGTCGATCTGAAAGCGTTCAGCGAAGACTTCTACCGCACAATCTGCGTCGGGCACCTGCACGATGTGCTCGACACCGTGGTGTACCTGCGGCACGAGACGGATGTGTGGTTGGAAATCACCACCTTGTTGATCCCGGGCCGCAACGACGCCGATGCCGAGATCAGCGCCGAATGCGAGTGGATCCGCGACAACCTGGGCGTGGATGTGCCGGTGCATTTCACCGCGTTTCACCCCGACTACAAAATGACGGACATCGCGCCTACCCCGCCGGCCAGCCTCACCCGTGCCCGCGACATCGCTCTCGGCGAAGGCTTGCGGTTTGTGTACACCGGCAACGTGCACGACACCGAGGGCGGCACCACGTTTTGCCCCGGCTGTGGTGCGGCGGTCGTGGTCCGCGATTGGTATGCGCTGCGCCGTTATGCCCTGACCGACGACGGCCGCTGCCAGGTGTGCGGCTGGCGGCTGGCCGGGGTCTATGACGGTCCGGCCGGACGGTGGGGGCGACGGCGGCTGCCTCTGCTGGGCAACCTGTCCGGCGGTGTGAAGTAACTAACAGTCAACGGATCTTACTCTGGAGTAAGATCGTGGTATCCACCCGTTTCACCGACTGAGGCTGCTATGACAAATACCTTTGCTCCCAACGGCTCCCGGGCGCGGCTCAAGCGCACCGGCCGCAAATCCGCCGTCGGGGAGCACAAGCACAAGCGGACCGGGATCGACGTCGCGCTGGGCCTGCTCACTCCGATCGTGGGCCAGGAGTTCCTCGACAAATACCACCTGCGCGATCCGCTCAACCGCACTTTGCGCTACGGGGTCAAAACCGGTTTCTCCGTCGCCGGCGCCACCACCCGCCAGTTCCAGCGGATCCAGGGCTTGCGCGGTGGACCGACCCGGCTCAAGGCGAGCGGGCGCGACTACTTCGACCTCACACCCGACGACGACCAGAAGATGATCGTCGAAACCGTCGAGCAGTTCGCCCGCGAGATCTTGCGCCCGGCGGCACCCGAGGCCGACGAATCCGCCGCCTACCCGTCGGACCTGATCGCCAAGGCGGCCGAGTTGGGCATCACCGCCGTCAACGTTCCAGAGGACTTCGAGGGCATCGCGGCGCACCGCTCCAGCGTGACCAACGTGCTGGTGGCCGAAGCGCTGGCCTACGGGGACATGGGACTGGCGCTGCCGATCCTGGCCCCGGGCGGGGTGGCCTCGGCGCTGACCCACTGGGGCAGCGCCGATCAGCAGGCCACCTATTTGCGGGAATTCGCCGGGGAGAATGTGCCGCAGGCCTGCGTCGCGATCGCCGAGCCGCAGCCGCTCTTCGACCCGACGCGTTTGCACACCAGCGCGGTGCGCACCCCCAGCGGGTACCGGCTAGACGGGGTCAAGTCGCTGGTCCCGGCGGCCAGAGATGCCGAGTTGTTCATCGTCGGCGCACAGCTGAACGGCAAACCGGCGCTGTTTATCGTCGAATCCTCGACCCAGGGTCTGACTGTGGCGCCCGACCCGAGCATGGGCATCCGGGCCGCCGCGCTGGGTCAAGTCAAGCTGGATCATGTGTCGGTCCCGCTGAGCGCGCGCCTCGGTGAGGATGACGCGACCGACGCCGATTACTCCGAGGCGATCGCGTTGTCCCGGTTAGGTTGGGCGGCATTGGCGGTCGGCACCTGTCACGCGGTGCTGGATTACGTCGTACCTTACGTGAAGGAACGCGAGGCCTTCGGCGAACCGATCGCCCACCGTCAGTCGGTGGCATTCATGTGTGCCAATATCGCGATCGAACTCGACGGGCTGCGGCTGATCACCTGGCGCGGCGCGGCCCGCGCGGAGCAGGGCCTGCCGTTCGCCCGGGAAGCGGCCCTGGCCAAGCGCCTCGGCGCCGACAAGGGTATGCAAATCGGCCTGGACGGCGTGCAACTGCTGGGCGGGCACGGCTATACGAAGGAACACCCCGTCGAGCGCTGGTATCGCGACCTGCGAGCCATCGGTGTCGCCGAGGGTGTCCTGGTGATCTAACTCTTCGACTCCGAAAGACCAGTCATGGCAATCAATCTGGAACTCCCGCGCAAGATGCACGCGGTGATCGACAAGGCTCATCAGGGCGCCGCGGAGATGATGCGGCCGATCGCGCGCAAATACGACCTGAACGAACACGCCTACCCGGTCGAGCTTGACACCCTGGCCAGCCTGTTCATGGGTGCCGCCGAATCCAAGACGTTGGGGCTCACCGGTGCCGAGGCGTTCCGTGACGGCGAAGAGCAGGAAGAAAACCGCAACGGCCCCAATATGGCCGCGGTACTGCAGACCATCGAGGCCAGCTGGGGCGACGCCGCGATGATGCTGTCGATGCCCTATCAAGGTCTGGGCAACGCGACGATCTCCGGCCTGGCCACAGACGATCAGCTCAAACGCCTGGGCACGGTGTGGGCCGCGATGGCGATCACCGAACCGGGATTCGGCTCGGACTCCGCGGCGGTTTCCACAACCGCCACGCTGGACGGTGACGAGTACGTGATCAACGGCGAGAAGATCTTCGTCACGGCCGGTTCGCGGGCCAGCCACATCGTGGTGTGGGCGACGCTGGACAAGTCCAAGGGCCGCGCCGCGATCAAGCCGTTCATCGTGCCGCGCGACCATCCGGGTGTCACCGTCGAGCGGCTGGAAAAGAAGCTCGGCATCAAAGGCTCCGACACCGCCGCGATCCGCTTCGACAACGTCCGCATCCCCAAAGAAAACCTGCTGGGCAGCCCAGAGATCGATACCAGCAAGGGTTTTGGCGGCGTGATGGAGACGTTTGACAACACCCGTCCGATCGTCGCCGCGATGGCCATCGGGGTCGCGCGCGCCGCACTGGAAGAGCTGCGCACCATCCTCACCAACGCCGGGGTGGAGATCTCCTACGACAAGCCGTGGCACGCCCACAGCGCCGCCGCGTCCGAGTTCCTGCGGATGGAGGCCGATTGGGAGGCGTCTTATCTGCTGGCGCTGCGCGCGGCGTGGCAGGCCGACAACAACATTCCCAACTCCAAAGAAGCGTCGATGAGCAAGGCCAAGGCCGGCCGGGTGGCCAGCGACATCACCCTCAAGGCCGTCGAATTGGCCGGCACGACTGGCTATTCCGAGCAGACATTGCTGGAAAAGTGGGCGCGTGACTCCAAGATCATGGACATTTTCGAGGGCACCCAGCAGATCCAGCAGCTGGTGGTCGCCCGCCGGTTGTTGGGGTTGTCGTCATCTGAGCTCAAGTAACAGCGCCCCGGCCCGATTCGGCGGCGGCCTGAACCGGCCAACGCCGGGCTTGGCCCCACCGGGCGCAGCAACCGCATACGTCGCTGCAGGAGAGCGGGTGGACGTCCCCGACGTGATCGCTTATGCGATATCACACTGCTGATGACGGTTATGCGCGTCTGGCGGCGCCGACGGGGCCGGTGTGCTCACCGTGCCATCAGCAGTGTCCACAGCAGTATCGAGCGACGAACAGACCTCGAAACGGTCGAGATAGCGCCCGATGAACGCGTGGACCGCGGCGTGGCCGCGATCAATGCCCAGACTCTGCTCGAGCAGCATGATGCGCGCAAGGCTCGTCAGGATCATCGACATCACTACCGGTGGGAACTCCGTCATGTCGACGCCGTGGGCCCTCATGGCCTCGGCCAGGGCGGCGGCTTCCATGTCCCCATACCGCTGGGCATATGCCGCGATTTCACGGCGAATGGCCTTGCGGTGGTTGGCCAAAGCCATGAACTCGAGCATCAGTTGCGCGCCCTGCGTGCTGTTGAGCCGCCACAGCGCGTGCAGCGGCTGGTCGCCGGCCAGGGCCTGACGCTGACGCTGCAGCGTTGTCTCCGCCCCGGCCCGCAGCACCGCCACGAACAGGTCGTCCATGCTGGGGAAGTAGTAGTGCACCAACCCCGGCCGGACGCCTGCCCTGGCGGCCACCCGCCGCGATGTCGCCGCGGCGTAGCCCTCGTCGATCATGATCTCGGCCGTGGCCCGAATCAGCGCCCGCCGGGTCTCCAAATCGCGGGCACCAACCCTTGACTGACCGCCGGATGAGCTGCTAGACATGCGCTCAGCCTAGTAATTGGGCGTTCGCCCAAACAAGTGGGAGGAACACATGGCGGGCCGGATGGCAGACCAGGTCGCGGTCATCACCGGCGCAGCGCGCGGGCCGGATGGCAGCCATGCGGTCCGGTTGGCGCACGACCGGGGCGCCGTCACTGCCGAAACCGGTATGCCGACTGCCTGAAATAGCGCTCAGCACAGGGGAAACCCCATGACAACGGCCCACGACACCGACGTCTACTACGACCCCTACGACGTCAACATCGTCGCCAACCCCTACCCGGTGTATGCCCGGCTGCGGGAGGAGGCGCCGCTCTACTACAACCAGCGCTACAACTTTTGGGCGCTCTCCCGGCACGCCGACGTGGAAAAGGCGCTGGTGAATTGGGAGACGTTCTCCAGCAGCCGCGGCGACATCCTCGAACTCATCCAATCAGATTTCGACATGCCGCCCGGTGTCATGATGTTCGAAGACCCGCCGATGCACACCATGCTGCGCGGGCTGATGTCGCGGGTGTTCACTCCGCGCCGCATGGCCGCCATCGAGGACCAGATCCGCCGGTTCTGCGTGCGTTGCCTGGATCCGCTGGTCGGCTCGGACGGATTCGACATCATCGCCGAGCTGGCCTCGATGATGCCGATGCGGGTGATCGGGATGCTGCTGGGCATCCCGGAAGACGACCAGATCAGCGTGCGTGACGCCAACGACGCCAACCTGCGTACGCGGCCCGGCGCACCGATGAAGGTAACCGACCCGGATGCGATCGCCGACGGGCGCATCTATGCCGACTACATCGACTGGCGCGCCAAGAACCCCTCCGACGACCTGATGACCGCGTTGCTCAACGTGGAGTTCGACGACGAGCACGGGGTGAGGCGCACACTGACCCGCGACGAGGTGCTGCGCTACACCCAGGTCGTCGCCGGTGCGGGCAATGAGACCACCGGACGGCTCATCGGCTGGCTGGCCAAGGTGTTCGCCGAACATCCCGACCAGCGCCGCGATGTCTACCGGGACCGCTCATTGCTGACGCGCGCCGTCGACGAGACACTGCGGTTCGAGCCGACCGGCCCGCACGTGGCACGATGGATGGCAACCGATTTCGAGTGCTACGGCACCACAGTGCCAGCCGGCAGCGCGATGCTGCTGCTCTTCGGCGCGGCCAACCGCGACCCGCGCCGATTCACCGATCCCGACACGTTCAACATCCACCGCAACGACGGCGCGCACCTGACCTTCGGCAAGGGGCTGCACTACTGTCTCGGGGCGAACCTGGCCCGCCTGGAGGGCCGGGTCGCGCTCGACGAGTTGCTCAACCGCTGGCCGGACTGGGACATCGACTACGACACCGCGCAGCTCGCGCCGACCTCAACCGTTCGGGGCTGGGAGCGGCTGCGCATCGTATTACCGTGAGCAGCTTGCCGCGTCGTCGTGGCCCGGTGAGGCCGCACCGCGACCGCCGGCGAGACAAAACCTCACCGCCGTGTGCCCGGGCGCCTCAGCCGTACTATCCGGCGACGGCGTTCAGCTGCTCGCGGATCTCCTCGCCCAGTTCGATACCGGCGACGGCCATGTTCTCCTCCAGGTGTCGCACCCGCGAGGTACCCGGGATCAGCAGGATATTGGGCGCCACGCTCAGCGTCCAGGCCAGCGCGATCTGCGCAGGCGTACACCCGAGCCGGCCAGCGGCCTGCTGCACCAGCTCGTTGCCCAGCACCGGATTTGGTCGCGCGAACCCCGAGCCCAGCGGGAAAAACGGCACGAACGCGATGCCGCGCGCGGTGCACTCGTGCAGAACCGGCGCCGACGACCGGTCGGCGAGATTGAAAGCATTTTGCACACAAGCGATTTCTGTGTACTGCAGCGCATAACGCAGATGCTCGAGGGTAACGTTGCTCAGCCCTATACCGGCGATCAACCCCGCATCGCGAGCAGCGGTCATCACCGAAAGCTGCTCGTCGAAGCGTTGGTCCGGCCGCGCACTATCGATGAGCCGCAAGTTCACCACAGCAAGTTGATCGACACCGAGCGTGCGTAAATTGGCTTCGATATCGGTGCGCAAGTCCGCCGGGTCGGCGAGAGGCAGCCAGGCGCCGGCTTCATCGCGGCGCGCCCCGACCTTGCTGACCAGCGCCAGGCCGGGCGGATAGGGGTGCAGGGCCTCGCGGATCAGCTCGTTGGCGACATCCGGCCCGTAAAACTGCGCGGTGTCGATGTGGTCGACGCCGAGCTGGACCGCCCGCCGCAACACCGCCAGCGCTTCGTCTCGATCCCGCGGCGGCCCGAACGCTCCCGGCCCGGGAAGTTGGATAGCCCCGAAGCCGACGCGCGCGACGGAGACCGCACCGAGTGAAAAACGCTGCACGGTCTGAGACTAGCGTCGAAGGCATGGACACCTTTCGCGCCCTCATGGCACACCAAACCGGGGATCGGATCACCACCGCGGTCGAGACGCTGAGGCTGTCGGACCTGCCGCCGGGTGAGGTGACCATCCGGGTGCTGTATTCCAGCGTCAACTTCAAGGACTCGCTGGCTCTGACACCGGGGGGCGGTGTGGTCCGCAACTACCCCGTCGTGCCCGGTATCGACCTCACCGGCGAGGTCGTCGAGTCGCGCTCACCGGAGTTCCAGCCCGGCGACAGGGTGCTGGCCCATGGCTACCAGATCGGAACCGGCCACCACGGCGGTTACGCCGAATATGCCCGGCTGCCCGCTGATCAGGTGGTGCCGCTGGGGACGCTGAGCCCGCGCGACGGGGCGGCGATCGGGACCGCCGGCTTCACCGCTGCGATGAGCGTACATGCCCTCATCGACTGGGGCGTCGGCACCGATGCCGGTCCTGTCGTGGTAACCGGCGCGTCCGGCGGAGTCGGGTCGATCAGCGTGGATTTGCTCGCGGCCGCCGGCTACCACGTGGTGGCGTCGACCGGCAAGCCGCACGCGGCCGGGCAGCTGAAAACCCTTGGCGCCGCAGATGTTATCGGTCGTCTTCCAGCCGATCCGGACGCCAAGCCGCGGCCCCTGGCCAAGGCCCGCTGGGCAGCCGGGGTGGACTGTGTGGGTGGCGCCACGCTGGCCGACGTGCTCAGCTCCGTTGCCTACGGCGGCGCGGTGGCCTGCAGCGGGCTG
This sequence comes from Mycobacterium botniense, assembly GCF_010723305.1. NCBI lineage: Bacteria > Bacillati > Actinomycetota > Actinomycetes > Mycobacteriales > Mycobacteriaceae > Mycobacterium > Mycobacterium botniense. Next base: position 84,241 of record NZ_BLKW01000002.1, read on the forward strand.
ACCGGGGGCGCGGAGCTGCGCACCACGGTGATGCCGTTCATCCTGCGTGGAATCGCGCTGCTGGGCATGGAGTCGGTCCAAATGCCCATCGGCCCGCGGCGGGACCTGTGGGCCCGTCTCGGCGATGCGATGCGGCCACGCCATCTCGAGTAGATTACCACCGAGGTCGACATCAAAGACGTCATCGGGGTCCTCGACCAGGTGCGAGCGGGGGCGTTTTCCGGACGGGCGGTGGTGCGGGTCGCCGGCGGGTTCTGACCGGTCCTCCTGCCCGGATCGGGCCGCCAGTAGGCTGGTGAACCGCTGGTCGACGACGGAGGTGGCATGCGCGCGGTACGGGTGACTCGGCTGGATGGCCCCAACACAGTCGAGGTGGCGGAGGTCGACGAACCCGCAAACGACGGCGTGGTCGTCGAGGTGCACGCGGCGGGGGTGGCATTCCCGGACGTGCTGCTCACCCGCGGGCTCTACCAGTACAAGCCCGACCCGCCGTTTGTGCTGGGGGCCGAGATCGCGGGCGTGGTCCGATCCGCACCCGCCGGCGCCCCTGTGCGTCGCGGCGACCGAGTCGCCGGGCTGACGATGCTCACCGGCGGGATGGCCGAGGTCGCCGCGCTGGCCCCGGAGCGGGTGTTCAGGCTGCCCGACACCGTCACCTTCGAAGCGGGTGCGGGTTTGCTATTCAACGACCTGACCGTGTATTTCGCGCTGACCGTGCGCGGCCGGCTGCGGCCGGGTGAGACGGTGCTGGTGCACGGGGCAGCCGGCGGGATCGGGACGTCGACGCTGCGGCTGGCGCCGGCGCTCGGCGCCTCCCGCACCATCGCGGTGGTCAGCACGCAAGAAAAGGCCCAAACCGCAAGGGCAGCAGGCGCGACCGATGTGGTGCTGGCCGACGGATTCAAGGACGCGGTGAAGGACTTGACCAGCGGCCGCGGCGTGGACATCGTGGTGGACCCGGTCGGCGGCGATCGGGTTACCGACTCGCTGCGGTCGCTTGCTCCGGCGGGACGGTTGCTGGTGATCGGCTTCACCGGCGGCGAGATCCCCACTGTGAAGGTAAATCGGCTGCTGCTCAACAACATTGACGTGGTCGGCGTCGGCTGGGGCGCCTGGAGCGCGCGGCACCCCGGCGCGCTGGCCGAGCAGTGGGCCGGACTCGAGCGGCTGCTCACCTCCGGTCAGCTGCCTCCTCCGCAACCGGTGGTCTACCCGCTGGAGGAGGCCGCCGCCGCGATCGCGTCCCTGGAAAATCGCACCGCTACCGGGAAAGTCGTTTTGCGCGTGCGCGGTTAACGCTGCGCGCCCGGAGCCGTTCATGGATCGCAACCGCCGCAAACTACGCGATGTTCAGCGACGATGCCCAGCCGGCCGATGAGATGGAGCCGGCGATGACTCCCGCCGGCGCGCTGGACGGCATCCGGGTGCTCGAGCTGGGCACCCTGATCGCGGGGCCGTTCGCCGGCCGGCTGCTCGGCGACATGGGTGCTGACGTCATCAAGATCGAGGCGCCCGGCGCCCCCGATCCGTTGCGCACCTGGGGCCAGGCCGAGCTCGACGGGCACCATTTCTTCTGGACCGTGCACGCCCGCAACAAGAAAGCGGTCACTCTCGACCTGCGTAAGAGCCGCGGACGCGAGCTGTTCCTCGAGCTGGTCGCGGTATCCGACATTGTCGTGGAGAACTTCCGCCCGGGCACCCTGGAGAAGTGGAATCTGGGCTACGACGTGCTGGCCGACCGCAATCCCGGGATCATCGTGGTGCGGGTCTCCGGCTACGGACAGACCGGACCGGACGCCCACAAAGCCGGCTACGCGTCGGTGGCCGAGGCGGTCAGCGGGCTGCGCCACCTCAACGGCTTTCCCGGCGGGCCGCCGCCGCGGCTGGCGCTATCACTGGGTGACAGCCTGGCCGGGATGTTCGCCGCCCAGGGAGCGCTGGCGGCACTTTACCGGCGCACCCGCACCGGCAGGGGCCAGGTGGTCGATACAGCGCTGACCGAATCCTGTTTGGCCATCCAGGAATCCACAATTCCCGACTATGACGTCGGCGGCGTGGTGCGCGGCCCGTCCGGCACACGGCTGGAGGGTATCGCGCCCTCGAACATCTACCGCGCCGCCGACGGGACCTGGGTGGTGATCGCCGCGAACCAGGACACCGTGTTCGCGCGGCTGTGCAAGGCCATGGGCCAGGCCGACCTGGCCACTGACGACCGGTTCGCCACCCACGCTGCCCGCGGGCGCAACCAGGATGAACTCGACACGATCATCGCCGAGTGGGCCGGGCAGCGCCAACCCGACGACATTATCGAAACCCTTTCCGCCGCCGGGGTGATCGCTGGACGCATCAACACGGTCGCCGACGTGGTGCGTGATCCGCACCTGCGGGCCCGCGGCATGATCGCCCCACACTGGGATGAGCGGGTCGAACGCGCCGTTTTGGGGCCGGGGATCGTGCCGCTGCTCTCGGAATCCCCGGGCAGCATCCGCAATGCGGGGCCCGCGCACCCCGGGCAGCACAATGACGAGATCTACCGCGGACTGCTGGGTAAGACCGGTGAGGAGCTCGACGCGCTACGCGCGGAGGGGGTGCTATGACCAAACTGCCATCGCATGTGGACATCCGCGAGGTGTCCCTGCGCGACGGATTGCAGATCGAGTCGCCAATCGGATTGTCGGCCAAGCTGGACCTGCTGGGCGCGGTGGCGGCCACCGGGGTGCGTGAGGTCGAAGCCTGCGCGTTCGTGTCACCGTCGAAGGTACCGTCGATGGCCGACGCCGAGCAGCTGGCGGCCCACTTGCACCGCTTCCCCGGTATCGGGTTTTCCGCCCTGGTGGCCGGCACGGGCGGCGCCAGACGGGCGATGGCCGCCGGGATGCGCGCTATCGAGTACGTGGTCGCGGCCTCTGACGCGTTTAGCCGCGCTAATTCCGGGCGCAGCAGCGCGGAGGCGACCGCGCAGATCGGTGAGATCGTCGCCATCGCCCGTGACAGCGGTGCCGTCGTCGAGGTGATGATCGCCACCGCATGGGACTGCCCGTTCGACGGGCCCACCCCGCCGCAGCGAGTCTTCGACATCGCCGCAGCCGCCCGCGATCAGGGCGCCGACCGGATCGGGATCGCCGACACCATCGGCACCGCCACGCCGGGGCGGGTCAGTGCGCTGATCGCCGGGCTGCGCCCGGTGATCGGCGGCATCCCCCTCAGCGGGCATTTCCACAACACCCGCGGCGCGGGACTGGCCAGCGCCTATGCGGCGGTCTGCGCCGGGGTGAACCGGCTGGACGCCTCGGTCGGCGGGCTGGGGGGCTGCCCGTTCGCGCCGGGTGCCAGCGGCAATATCGCCACCGAAGACCTGGTCTACCTGCTCACCGACAGCGGAATCGACGTCGATATCGATCTGAAAGCCGCCATCGCCGCCGCGAAGGTCGCCGAATCGGTTGTCGGCCACGATCTTCCCGGGGCACTGTTACATGCCGGCGACCGGATTCGCCACTAGGCGGGCGATGCGCGGCGGTCACGGCAGCACTCTGGCCGCGACAACGACGCCACCGCGGCATAGCCGACGATATGCAGGAAAACCCGATATGGAGCCGCGGCGCTAGCGAAAGAGGAGTGATCACCGTGGATTTTACTCTGCCAGAACATCTTCCGCGACTGCTGGCCGAGATGGACGCGTTCATCGAGGCCGAAATAGCCCCGCTGCAGGCCGAGTACATCCAGTACTTCGACCATCGGCGCGAGTTTGCGCGCACCGATCTGCACAACGGCGGAATACCGTCGCGGGAGTGGGAGGATCTGCTCGCGGAAATGCGGCGGCGCGCCGATCGGGCGGGCTGGCTGCGCTACGGGCTGCCGGCTTCGCTCGGAGGCCGCGACGGCAGCAACCTGGACATGGCCGTCATCCGTGAACATCTGGCGCACAAGGGACTTGGCTTGCACAACGATCTGCAGAACGAGTCGTCGATTGTCGGCAACTTCCCCCAGGTGATCATGATGGAGCGGTTCGGCACGCAGGCGCAGCGACAAGAATGGTCCGAGGCGCTCATCACCGGCGAACGCTCAATGGCGTTCGGGTTGACCGAGCCCGCACATGGATCGGATGCGACCTGGATGGAGACTCGCGCCCAACGCGACGGCGACGGCTGGGTAATCAACGGCGCCAAGCGGTTCAATACCGGCGTGCACCGCGCCACCCACGACCTGGTCTTCGCCCGCACCTCCGGCGAGCCCGGCCAGGCGCAGGGCATCACCGCGTTCCTGGTGCCCACCGACGCCGAAGGGTTCACCGTCCCGTTTTACTGGTGGACGTTCAACATGCCCACCGACCACGGGGAGGTCGAGCTGCACAATGTGCGGGTGCCCGCCGACGCGGTGCTCGGAGAAGTGGACCACGGCCTCGAGGTGGCGCAAACATTCTTGCACGAGAACCGCATTCGGCAAGCAGCCAGCAGCCTGGGCGCGGCACAATACTGCATCGACCGCGCCGCCGAGTATGCCCGAAAACGGGTCGTCTTCGGTAAGCCGCTGGCGGTCAACCAGGCTGTGCAATGGCCGCTGGCCGAGCTGCAGACCGAAGCCCAGATGGTGCGGCTGCTGGTGTATTACGCAGCCTGGCATCTCGACCGCAACCACCACATGGAGGTATCGGACAAGGTGTCGATGGCCAACTACCGCGCCAACCGCCTGGTCTGTGACGCCGCCGATCGCGCCATGCAGATCTTCGGCGGGCTGGGCTATAGCCGGCACGAGCCGTTCGAGCACATCTACCGCCACCACCGTCGCTACCGCATCACCGAGGGCGCCGAGGAAATCCAGATCCGCCGGGTAGCACAGCGGCTGTTCAGCTTCGGCAAGAAATGACGGCCACCCGGCAACTGCAGGACGGCCTGGCCGCGGTGCTGCGCCCCGAATTGGGCACGCAGGTGAGAATCGACAACTTGCGGATCCTCACCGGCGGGGCCAGCCGCAGCACCTGGGCGTTCGACGCCGTCACGCCGACCGGGCGCCGCGCGCTGATCCTCCGCATCGGGCCACCCGACGATGTCCATGCTTCGATGGAGCTCGAAGCACGCGTCCAGGCGGCCGCAGCAGCGGCCGGCGTGCCCGTCCCGCATATCCTGGTTGCCGACAATTCGCCGGCGGCACTGGGTCATCCGTTTTTGATCTGTGACGAGATCAAAGGCGAAACCATCGTCCGGCGCATCGAACGCCAACTCGACTCGGCGGGCGGGGACACCGCCCGGTTACGGCTGCTGCGCCGCTGCGCGCACGCGTTGGCCGCCATTCACCGCGCTGACACCACTGGACTGGATCTGGCCTGCGAGGACCAGCTCCTCCAATGGCGGCGCCGGCTGGACGCCATGGGCGACACCACCGCCACCTTTGAATGGGCGTTCCGCTGGCTTGGCGCCCACCGGCCCCCGCCGACGCCCACGTGTTTGGTGCACGGTGACTATCGGATGGGCAATCTCATCGTCGACGGACCCGAGCTGGCGGCCATTCTCGACTGGGAACTGACACATCTCGGCGAGGCCTACGAAGACCTGGCCTGGTTCTGCATCCGGGCGTGGCGGTTCGGCGCACCGCCCGAGCGGGGCGCCGGCGGGCTGGGCAGCATCGACGAGTTTCTCCACGAATACGAAAAAGCCAGTCAAACCGCGCTCGACCCGGCGACGTTTCGCTGGTGGCGTGTCCTGGCCACCTTGCGCTGGGGCATCATCTGCCGCTACCAGGCGCAGCGGCATCTGAGTGGACAGGTGAGGTCGGTGGAGTTGGCGACGATCGGCCGACGGGTCTGCGAAACCGAGTGGGATCTGCTCGACTTGCTCGACGAACCTGCCGCCGATCCCGGCGGGGCGGCCCCGCAGCACAAAGAGGGTTGGCCAGATTCCAGCACAGCGGCGGCCCAGCCCGGCCTGCACGGTCGGCCGACCGCGGCCGAGCTGGTCGCTGCGGTCGCCGAATTCCTGGAGACCGACGTTCGCCCGGCGACCAGCGGGCGGGTCAACTTTCATGCCCGGGTGGCCGCCAACGCGCTGCGCATCGTCGAGCGCGAACTACTGGCCGCTGACGACAGCCCAACGCGAGCGGCGCTTGCCAGGCTCGGCTGCACCGGGGAGGCCGAGCTGGCCGCCGCGATCCGCGCCGGTGATCTTGACGACAAGACGCACGATGTGCCGTCGTGTCTGCGCGCGCTGGTCACGCATCGGTTGGCGGTTGCCCACCCCGGATACGAGCGGGCTGAACACACGACCGGGTAGGCGCCGACCCATTGCCTGAACGCGTGTCGACATCACTTGTTGCGCAGACGATTAGGGTCGGAGCGCAGGCCGACCCGGCCAGCCCCGGCCGGTCCGTCGGCGTCGTGCAAGCTCGCCTGTAGGCGCGGCCGCGAAAAGGGGTATCCGATATGCGAGTACCGAGTTCGGCATCGACAGATAATCAACGGAGAACCGCTTATGGGCAACGTGGACATCGCCGTTCTGCTTGCGTTAAGCGCTGCACTGTGCGTGGCGATCGGCGAGGTACTCCAGCAACGTGCGGCGCACCGGATCACCGACCCCTCGGTCGGCCTCATTGGTCTGTTGGCCAAGCTGATACGGGACCGACGGTGGCGGTGGGGCTCTGTGGTCCTGCTCGCCAGCATCGGGTTACAGGCGGGCGCGCTGGGCCAGGGGTCGGTGCTTCTCGTCCAGCCGTCGCTGACCCTCTCCCTGCTGTTCGGGCTGCCGATTAACGCGAGGTTGTCGGCGCGCACGCTCAGCCGCCGAGAGTGGCTATGGGCGGGGTTACTGACGGCTGCGGTCGTCGTAATCGTCACGATCGGCAACCCGCAGGCCGGTCGTTCCAGCGCCCCGCTTCACACCTGGATCAGTGTGGCGCTCGTGTTCGGAGTGCTGCTGGCGGGATGTGTCGTGGCTGCGGAAATTCGGGGCGGCGCCCTCGGCGCGGTGCTTTTCGCCGTGGTCTCGGGTTCACTGTGGGGGGTCTTTGCGGTCCTCACTAAAGAGATCGTGTACCGGCTCGGCCACGATGGCTGGGCCCTGCTTGCCACACCTCAGCTGTATGCCTGGCTGCTCATCGCCCTAGGGGGATTTGTGTGGGAGCAGGCCGCGTTCCGCACCGGGCCGCTCACCGCGTCGATGCCGACGCTGCAGGTAGCGCAGCCGGTCGTGGCAGCCGTGCTGGGTGTTGTCGTCCTCGGTGAGACACTGAGCACCGGCCGCGCCGGGATGATCGCGCTGGCGGTCGCGGCGCTGGTGATGGCGGCGGCCATTGTCGAGCTCGCGCGCGGGGACGCTGCCGCAACGCGCGACCGGGTCCGCGCTCGCGTCGATGAGAAGCTGCGGGACGCGCTCAGCGTGCGGCTACCAACGCGGCGACGCGGCTGATCGCAACACCGGGCGGGGCGCCGCCGGCACCGACGCCCAGACCGCGTTCGTCACTGACAATCCGGCCGGCGAATCGGGCCGGCCTAACGCGCGACGACAAAAACAGAGCTTGCCGCTACTTGCCGCTCAATGCGTCGAGACTCTCTATCCGGGCAAGCCGTGGACAGAGCTGGACTATCTGTGCGGTCCGATCACCTGCCTGCCGCTATCTCAGCAACCTTCAGAGCGCTGTTGGCCGCCGAACGCCGACTCGACGTGCGTGACGCAAGCATCTTGGCGGTTTCGTGATCAATCCCCGACAGCTCCGACAGGTTTTCGCGGGCTCAGGCGACCGCCAGCTGTTCCCCAACGGCCGCGTCCCAGCAGCAGGTCCGGCACACCACCGGCCGCGATGCCGGATCGATCTCCATGCGCGTGTGCATCGTGATTAAGTTGAGTGTCGACGCCCTGATCAGCCGCATCGACGAGTACTTCGACCCGGCCGGGCTCGCCCCGCCGATGAGCTAGCGGAGCACTGCGCGGAGGTGCTGATGACCACGCTGGAGACCTTGCTGAGCGATCCGGACACCGTGGGGGTGTGGAACCTCATCCCCGAGCGGTCGACCATCGCGTTCCGCACCAAGAACATGTGGGGGCTGATGAGCGTCACAGGTCAGTTCACTGAGTTCAGCGGCGATGGGCAGCTTACCCGCAAGGGCGCGGTTTTCGGGCGTGTCGACATCCAGGCGGCGTCGCTGCGTACCGGTATCCGCCGTCGCGACGAGCATCTGCGCTCAGCCGACTTCTTCGACGTGGAGCACTTCCCGGAGATCAGTGTGGTCGTGACCGGCCTGCAGCCGACCACCGACGGCGGTGCTGACCTGCGGGCCAGCTTCACGGTCAAAGGCATCACCGCGTCGCTGCCGCTGCCGGTGACGATCACCGAGCTCGCCGATGGCTCGGTGCGGATATCGGGGACAACCCAGGTCGACCGAGCCCAATTCGGGCTCGGCTGGAACAAACTCAACATGATCGCCAAGACCACGACCGCATCGGCCGACGTCATCTTTGTGCGCGCGCCCTAGCAGCCCGACTCCTGCCCGCCCGGCCACACGGCTGCCCTTGGGCCGGGCAGTAGCATCTGCTGCGTGCCTGCCTCCACCGATGCCCTGCGGATCCTGGTGTACAGCAGCAACCCCAAAACCCGTGAACAGGTGATGCTGGCATTGGGCAACCGTCTGCACCCCGATCTGCCCGAGCTGAGCTACGTCGAGGTGGCCACCGCGCCTATGGTGCTGCGCCAGATGGATGCCGGCGGCATCGACCTGGCCATTCTCGACGGGGAGGCGACACCGGCCGGTGGGATCGGCATCGCCAAACAGCTCAAAGACGAGCTGGCAGACTGCCCGCCGATCGTCGTACTCATCGGGCGCGAAGACGACGCGTGGCTGGCCAACTGGTCGCGCGCGGAGGCCGCCGTGCCCCATCCGGTCGACCCCATCGTGCTGGCCCGGACAGTGCTCGGACTGCTCCGCGCGCCGGTGCAATGAGCGCCGCCGCAACCGGCCGACATCCTCACCGCGGGATCTGAACGCGTCAACGAGCAAGCCGCCGTTGGTTGTTCGCAGCAGTCCGGTTGGTGCTCGATGACGACACGCGGTACGCGGCAACCCGGTGCCGCGCACCGTCCTGCCGTGGTTGAGTGCTGTGGTTGAGCTCACAGCCAGACCCCTGAGCGAACCTGTGGACGAGATCGCTAGGCTGTGGTTGACCTCACAGCAGTCGACGACGACAACATCGAGGGAGCGGCCGCGCAGGATGAACGTGTATGTACCCATCCTGGTGTTAGGGGGGCTGGCGACCGTTTTCGCCGTGTTCTCAGTGGTTGTGGCAAATGTTGTCGGCCCGTCCCGCTACAACCGGGCGAAGCTGGAGGCTTATGAGTGCGGGATCGAGCCGGTGCAATCGGCTGCGGCGCGAACCACCAGCGGGCACCGTTTCCCGGTGAAGTACTACTTGACCGCCATGTTGTTCATCGTGTTCGACATCGAGATCGTGTTCTTGTATCCCTGGGCGGTCAGTTACGACATGTTGGGGGTTTTCGCGCTGGTCGAAATGGCGGTTTTTGTGCTCACGGTGTTCGTGGCCTACGCGTACGTGTGGCGCCGCGGCGGCTTGACCTGGGATTGAGGGTAGGACGTGGGTCTTGAGGAGGCGCTGCCCGGCGGAATCCTGCTATCGACTGTGGAAAAGGTAGCAGGATATGTGCGCAAGAATTCGTTGTGGCCGGCGACCTTCGGGTTGGCCTGCTGCGCGATCGAGATGATGTCGACGGCCGGGCCGCGCTTTGATATCGCACGTTTTGGCATGGAGCGGTTTTCGGCGACACCACGGCAAGCGGATCTGATGATCGTGGCCGGCCGGGTCAGCCAGAAGATGGCGCCGGTGCTGCGTCAGATCTACGACCAGATGGTTGAACCGAAATGGGTTTTGGCCATGGGTGTGTGCGCATCCTCGGGGGGCATGTTCAACAACTACGCCGTCGTGCAGGGCGTGGATCACGTGGTGCCGGTGGACATCTACCTGCCGGGTTGCCCGCCGCGCCCGGAGATGCTGCTGCATGCCATTCTCAAGCTGCACGAGAAGATCGCCGAAATGCCACTCGGGGTTAATCGTGAGCGCGCCATCGCCGAAGCTGAACAGGCGGCGCTGGCGGCCACGCCGACGATCGAAATGCGCGGACTGTTGCGATGAGTTCACCGGAGCACCAACCGCACCCGGGCACCGGCCGGTTCGAGCAGGAAGTGATCGATGTGCGCCGCGGCATGTTCGGCGTTCGCGACACCGGCGACACCTCCGGCTACGGGCGCCTGGTGCGGCAGGTCGCACTGCCCGGTAGCAGCCCGCGCCCCTATGGCGGCTATTTCGACGAGGTCGTCGACCGGCTAGCCGAAGCGCTGAACCGCCACGGCATCGAATTCAGCGATGCTATCGAGAAAGTCGTGGTGTACCGCGACGAACTGACCCTGCATGTCCGCCGGGAACTGCTGCCCCAGGTCGCCCAGCGGCTCCGCGACGAACCGGCCCTGCGGTTCGAACTGTGCCTGGGCGTCAACGGTGTGCACTATCCGCACGAGACCGGCCGCGAGCTGCACGCCGTCTACCCGCTGAGGTCGATCACCCACAACCGTCGTATCCGGCTGGAAGTGTCTGCGCCCGATGATGATCCGCATATTCCGTCGTTGTTTTCCGTCTACCCGACCAACGACTGGCATGAGCGCGAGACCTACGATTTCTTCGGCATCATCTTCGACGGGCACCCCTCGTTGACCCGCATCGAGATGCCCGACGACTGGGTGGGGCATCCGCAACGCAAGGATTATCCGCTCGGCGGCATCCCGGTCGAGTACAAAGGCGCGCAGATCCCGCCACCCGATCAGCGGAGGGCCTACAACTGATGAGCGAATCTACCCGCACGCCCGGGGATTCGGGTGACAGTGTTGTCGCCGTCGTCGGCGGACAGGACTGGGACCAGATCGTCGAAGCCGCCCGCAACGTCGATCCCGGTGAACGCATTGTGGTCAACATGGGCCCCCAGCACCCCTCCACCCACGGAGTGCTTCGGTTGATCCTGGAGATCGAAGGCGAAACGGTCACCGAAGCGCGGTGCGGAATCGGCTATCTGCACACCGGGATCGAAAAAAACCTGGAATACCGCTACTGGGCGCAGGGCGTGACATTTGTGACCCGGATGGACTATCTGTCACCGTTTTTCAACGAAACCGCCTATTGCCTGGGTGTAGAGAAGTTGCTGGGCATCACCGAGGAGATTCCCGAGCGCGCCAACGTCATCCGGGTGATGTTGATGGAGCTCAACCGGATCTCGTCACATCTGGTGGCGTTGGCCACCGGCGGTATGGAACTGGGCGCCATGACGGCGATGTTTCTCGGCTTTCGGGAACGTGAACTGGTGCTCAACATCTTCGAGACCATCACCGGGCTGCGAATGAACCACAACTACATTCGGCCGGGCGGACTCGCGCAAGACCTGCCGCCACAGGCCGTCAACCAGATCCGGGAATTTTTGCAGCTGATGCCCCGCCGGCTGCGCGACATGGAGAATCTGCTCAACGACAACGACATCTGGAAGGCACGCACCTGCGGCATCGGGTTTTTGGATCTGACCGGGTGTATGGCGCTGGGTGTCACCGGCCCCGTTCTGCGCGCGACCGGGCTGCCCCACGACCTGCGCCGGGCCGAGCCGTACTGCGGGTATGAGAACTATGAATTCGACGTTGTTACCGAAAACACGTGTGATGCTTACGGGCGCTACATGATTCGCGTTAACGAAATCAAAGAGTCGCTGAAGATCGTCGAGCAGTGCCTGGACAAGTTACGGCCCGGGCCCGTCATGGTCACCGACCGCAAGATCGGCTGGCCGGCCGACCTGAAAGAGGGCCCGGACGGCCTGGGCAACTCACCGCAGCACGTCGCCAAGATCATGAGCAGCTCGATGGAAGCGCTGATCCACCACTTCAAACTGGTCACCGAGGGTATCCGCGTGCCGGCCGGCCAGGTGTACGTCGCGGTGGAATCACCGCGCGGCGAGTTGGGCGTACATATGGTCTCCGACGGCGGCACCCGCCCCTACCGGGTGCACTACCGGGATCCGTCGTTCACCAACCTGCAAGCAGTGGCCGCGATGTGCGAGGGCGGCATGGTTGCCGATGTGATCGCCGCGGTCGCCAGCATCGACCCGGTTATGGGCGGGGTGGACCGATGACCGGCGAGCCGGTGTTTGTGCGTCTCGGACCACCACCCGAAGAGCCCGGCCAGTTCGTGGTCGACGGCGCCCCACACTCATATCCTCCGCAGGTGCGGGCGCGCCTGGAAGTCGATGCCAAGGAGATCATCAGCCGCTACCCCAATCCACGCTCAGCGATTTTGCCGCTGCTGCATCTGGTGCAGGCCGAAGACTCCTACCTGACGCCGGCGGGTCTGCAGTTCTGCGGTGAACAACTGGGACTGACCGGAGCCGAGGTGGCGGCGGTGGCCAGCTTCTACACCATGTTCCGGCGCGCGCCCACCGGCGAGTATCTGGTCGGGGTTTGCACCAACACGCTGTGCGCCATCATGGGCGGGGACGCCGTATTCGACGCGCTGGTCAACCACCTGGGCATCCGCCACGACCAGACCACACCCGACGGCAAGATCACCCTGCAACACATCGAATGCAACGCGGCCTGCGATTACGCGCCGGTGGTGATGGTGAACTGGGAATTCTTCGATAACCAGACACCCGAGTCGGCACGCGAACTCGTCGATGCCCTGCGTAGCGGCACCCCCCCCACACCGACTCGCGGTGCCCCGCTGTGCCCATTCCGCCGCGCATCGCGGATTTTGGCGGGCTTCCCCGACCCCCGCCCCGACCAGGGCCAGGGCGGTGCGGGCGCGGCCACGCTGGCCGGTCTGCGGATAGCGCAGCGCCAAGACATGCAGGCGCCACCGCCGCCCGCCGCAGCTGCCGAGGAGGACAAGAAATGACGGTGGCGACACCCTTGACACCGGTGCTGAGCCGTTACTGGGACGATCCGGAATCATGGACGTTGCAGACCTATCGCCGCCACGACGGTTATCGCGCGTTGCACAAGGCTCTCGCGATGGAACCCGACGCGGTGATCAAGACCGTCAAGGATTCCGGGCTGCGCGGCCGCGGCGGTGCCGGTTTCTCCACCGGCACCAAATGGTCGTTCATCCCGCAAGGTGACACCGGCCCCGGCGCCAAACCGCACTATCTGGTGATCAACGCCGACGAGTCCGAACCGGGCACGTGCAAGGACATCCCGTTGCTGCTGGCCACCCCGCATGTGCTCATCGAAGGCGCTGTCATCTGCGCGTATGCGATTCGGGCCAGCCACGCGTTCATCTACGTGCGCGGGGAGGTGATCCCGGTCCTGCGGCGGCTGCAGAACGCGGTGGCCGAAGCCTACGCTGCGGGCTACCTGGGTCGTGATATCGCCGGGTCGGGCTACAACCTGGAGATGGTGGTGCACGCCGGCGCGGGCGCCTACATCTGCGGCGAGGAGACCGCGCTGCTCGATTCGTTAGAAGGCCGGCGCGGTCAGCCGCGGCTACGCCCGCCGTTTCCGGCGGTGTCGGGCCTGTACGGGTGTCCGACGGTGATCAACAACGTCGAGACCATCGCCAGCGTGCCGGCGATCATTCTGGGCGGCGTGGACTGGTTCCGGTCCATGGGCAGCGAAAAATCGCCGGGATTCACGCTGTATTCGCTGTCTGGGCATGTGACCCGCCCGGGCCAATACGAGGCCCCCCTGGGTATCACGTTGCGCGAGCTGCTCGATTACGCCGGTGGCGTGCGGGCCGGGCACCGGTTGAAGTTCTGGACGCCGGGCGGATCGTCGACACCGATCCTGACCGAGGAGCACCTCGACGTGCCGCTGGACTACGAGCATGTCGGGGCGGCCGGCTCCATGCTGGGCACCAAGGCGCTGCAGATTTTCGACGAGACCACCTGTGTGGTGCGCGCGGTGCGGCGCTGGACCCAGTTTTACAAACACGAATCCTGCGGCAAATGCACGCCGTGCCGCGAAGGCACCTTCTGGCTGGACCAGATCTATGAGCGGCTGGAAACCGGCAGGGGCACCGACGAGGATCTGCAGAAGCTGCTCGACATCAGCGACATCCTTTTCGGAAAATCGTTCTGCGCGTTGGGTGATGGTGCGGCTATGCCGGTGGCCTCGTCACTGAAGTACTTCCGCGACGAGTATGTCGCCCACATCGAAGGCGGCGGCTGCCCGTTCGATCCGTTCGAGTCGATGCTCACGACGAACGGAGGACACGCGTGACGCTGCACGCTGACGCGGAAAACAAAGTAGCCCAGCCCGAGATGGTGACGCTGTCGATCGACGGCGTCGAGGTGAGTGTTCCCAAGGGCACGTTGGTGATTCGCGCTGCCGAGTTGGCGGGAATCGAGATTCCGCGGTTTTGCGACCACCCGCTGCTGGACCCGGTGGGAGCCTGCCGGCAGTGCCTGGTCGAGATCGAGGGCCAGCGCAAACCAATGGCGTCGTGCACCACCGTCGCGACTGAGGACATGGTGGTGCGCACCCAGCTCACCTCCGAGGCCGCCGACAAAGCCCAGCAGGGGGTGATGGAGCTCCTGCTGATCAACCATCCGCTGGACTGCCCGATGTGCGACAAGGGCGGTGAGTGCCCGCTGCAGAACCAGGCGATGTCGGCCGGCCGCCCCGATTCCCGGTTCACCGACGTCAAACGCACGTTCGCCAAACCGATCAGTATCTCCTCGCAGGTGCTGCTGGACCGCGAGCGCTGCATCTTGTGCGCTCGCTGCACCCGGTTCTCGCAGCAGATCGCCGGCGACCCGTTCATCGAAATGCTGGAACGCGGTGCGCTGCAGCAGGTTGGCATCTACACACGCGAACCGTTCGAATCCTATTTTTCGGGCAACACCGTGCAGATCTGCCCGGTGGGTGCGTTGACCGGGATGGCCTACCGATTCCGGGCCCGCCCGTATGACCTGGTGTCGACCCCGAGTGTGTGTGAGCACTGCGCCTCCGGATGCGCGCAGCGCACCGATCACCGTCGCGGCGTGGTGTTGCGTCGGCTGGCCGGTGACGACCCGGAGGTCAACGAGGAGTGGAACTGCGATAAAGGCCGGTGGGCGTTCACCTACGCCGCCCAGCCCGACCGGATCACCACTCCCCTGCTCCGCGACGGTGGTTCGCTGGTGCCGGCGTCGTGGCCGCAGGCGCTGGAGGCCGCGGCCGAGGGGCTGAGGGCGGCCCGCGGGCGCACCGGCGTGCTGATCGGTGGCCGGCTGACCGTGGAGGACGCTTACGCCTACGCGAAGTTCGCGCGGATCGCGCTGCACACCAACGACATCGACTTTCGCGCCCGCCCGCATTCACGCGAGGAGGTCGAGTTCTTGGCGGCTCGTGTCGCGGGGCGGCCGATGGCGGTGACCTATTCCGACCTGGAAACCGCCCCGGTGGTGCTGCTGGTCGGATTCGAGCCCGAAGACGAGTCACCGATCGTGTTTTTGCGGCTGCGTAAGGCGGTGCGAAAACATGGGCTCCGGGTCTATGCCGTCGCCGCGTTCGCCAGCAGGGGGCTGCAGAAGATGTCGGGCCGGCTGATCAAAACCGTTCCCGGCGCCGAGGCGGCGGTGCTGGATGGGCTCGCGATGGGCGAGGTGGGAGATCTGCTGAGCCTGCCCGGCGCGGTCATCATGGCGGGAGAACGGCTCGCCAGCGCACCTGGCGCATTGTCCGCGGCGGCCCGGCTGGCCGACACCACCGGAGCCAGGCTGGTGTGGGTGCCGCGGCGCGCCGGGGAACGCGGCGCGCTGGAGGCAGGGGCGCTGCCGGTGCTGTTGCCCGGCGGGCGCCCGCTGACCGACCCCACCGCGCGTTCCCAGGTGTGCACGGCGTGGCATATCAGCGACGTGCCTGCTACCCCGGGGCGGGACACCGACGGGATACTCGCCGCGGCCACCGACGGGACGCTGGGTGCGCTGCTGATCGGCGGTGTCGAGCCCGCCGACTTGGCTGATCCGCACGCCGCGCTGGCCGCACTGGACGCCGCTGGTTTCGTGGTCAGCCTGGAGCTGCGGCACAGCGCCGTCACCGAACGCGCCGATGTCGTCTTCCCGGTCGCCGCGGTGGCCGAGAAGCCTGGCAGTTTCGTCAACTGGGAAGGCCGGTATCGCAGTTTCGGTGCCGCGCTGCCGGAGAGCATGACGCCCGACCTGCGGGTGCTGGACGCACTGGCCGAAGAGATGGGCGTCGATTTGGCGCTTCCCAGCGCCGACGCCGCCCGCGCCGAGCTCAGCCGGCTGGGCTGCTGGGACGGACCGCGTCCCACCGACCCCGACGTCCGGGCCGCCCAGCCGCCGCGGCCCGGTCCGGGCGAGGCTGTGCTGGCAGGGTGGCGGACGCTGCTGGACTGTGGTCGCCTGCAGGACGGTGAACCGCACCTGGCCGGTACCGCCCGCACACCGGTGGTGCGGCTGTCGGCCGACACCGCGGCCGAGATCGGCGCCGCCGAGAACGACCCGGTGACCGTCAGCACGAGCCGCGGCTCGATCACCCTGCCGCTGACCGTCACCGATATGCCCAACCGGGTGGCCTGGCTGCCGCTGAACTCACCGGGTTCGGCGGTACACGAATCGCTCGGCGTCACAACCGGCGGGGTGGTGCGACTGGGAGCGGGCTCATGAGCGGTTTCGGGCACGACACCTGGTGGCTGGTCGCGGGCAAGGCGATCGCCGTCTTCGGGTTCCTGGTGCTCACCGTGCTGGCCGCGATCCTGCTCGAACGTAAGCTGCTGGGCCGCATGCAGATGCGGTACGGCCCCAACCGGGTTGGGCCGCACGGACTGTTGCAGAGCCTGGCTGACGGTATCAAGCTGGCGCTCAAGGAGGGCATCGTGCCGGCCGGCGTCGAGCGCCCGGTGTACCTGCTGGCGCCGATTATCTCGACCATTCCGGCCATCACCGCGTTTGCGTTTATCCCGTTCGGTCCCCAGGTCTCGGTTTTGGGTCACCGCACACCGTTGCAGATGACCGATCTGCCGGTGGCGGTGCTGTTCATCCTGGCGCTGTCATCGATCGGGGTGTATGGGATCGTGCTCGCCGGGTGGTCGTCGGGGTCCACCTATCCGCTGCTGGGTGGGGTCCGCTCCACCGCCCAGGTGATCTCCTATGAAGTCGCGATGGGGCTGTCGTTCGCCACGGTATTCCTGTATGCGGGCACCATGTCCACCTCGGCGATTGTGTCCGCCCAACACGGCGTGTGGTATGTGTTTTTGCTGCTGCCCTCGTTTCTGGTTTATCTCATCTCCATGGTGGGTGAAACCAACCGCGCCCCTTTCGATCTGCCCGAAGCCGAGGGCGAGCTGGTGGCCGGTTTTCACACCGAGTACTCGTCGCTGGAGTTCGCGATGTTTTATCTGGCCGAGTACATCAACATGACCACGGTGTCGGCGCTGGCGGCGACCCTGTTCTTCGGCGGCTGGCACGCGCCGTGGCCGGTGAACATGTGGGCCGGCGCCAACAGCGGCTGGTGGCCACTGCTGTGGTTCACCGCCAAGGTGTGGGGCTTTTTGTTCGTCTACTTCTGGCTGCGGGCCACCCTGCCGCGGCTGCGCTACGACCAGTTCATGGCGCTGGGGTGGAAGATCCTCATCCCGGTGTCGCTGATGTGGACGATGATCGCGGCGGTCATCCGCACCGCACGCGATCAGGGTTATGCGCATTGGACGGCCGCCCTGGCGGTCAGCAGCCTCGCCGTCGCCGCCGTGCTGCTGCTGAGTTTGCGAATGCCTTACGGCGCCTTGAGTACTCGCCGCCTCGAGCGGGAGCTGCGCGAGTGGGCACGCCGAAACGCCGTCGCCGGCGCTGGATTCCCCACACCGCCGCTGCCCGGGGAGGGCCTGCCGCGGCCACAACCGGCCACGGTGACCAAGGAGGACGCAGATGGCTAAATTCCTCGACGCCATCGCCGGATTCGGTGTCACGTTATCGGCGATGTTCAAACGCCCGGTCACCGAACAGTATCCGGAGAAGCCGGGCCGGGTGGCGCCGCGCTATCACGGCCGCCATCAGCTCAACCGCTATCCCGACGGCTTGGAGAAATGCATCGGCTGCGAGTTGTGCGCGTGGGCCTGCCCGGCCGACGCGATCTACGTCGAAGGCGCTGACAACACCGACGAGGAGCGGTATTCGCCGGGGGAACGCTACGGCCGGGTGTATCAGATCAACTATCTGCGCTGCATCGGTTGCGGTTTGTGCGTCGAAGCCTGCCCGACCCGGGCCCTGACCATGACCAACGACTACGAAATGGCCGACGACAACCGCGCTGATCTGATCTATGAAAAAGACCGGTTGCTGGCACCCCTGGAACCCGGGATGACCCCGCCGCCGCATCCGCGGGCCCCGGGCGCCACCGATCGCGACTACTACCTGGGCAATGTGACCGCAGCGGGGCTGCGCGGCACACAGACGGCAGGCACCCGATGATGACCGTGCACCTGACCGCCCAACTGGCCGCGGACACGCTGAGCCGAACGTCCAGCGGTGAGGCGATCGCGTTTTGGGTCCTGGGTGCACTCGCGGTGATCGGCGCGCTGGGGGTGGTGGCCGCCGCCAACGCCGTGTACTCGGCGATGTTTCTGGCGATGACGATGATCATCCTGGCGGTGTTCTACCTGGTCCAGGATGCGCTGTTTTTGGGCGTGGTGCAGGTCGTGGTCTACACCGGCGCGGTGATGATGCTGTTTTTGTTCGTGTTGATGCTGATCGGTGTGGATTCGGCGGAGTCCCTGGTGGAGACGCTGCGCGGGCAGCGGGTGGCCGCGGTCGCGGCCGGTGTCGCGTTCGGGGTGCTGCTGATCGCGGTCATCGGCTCGACCACCACCACGTTCAGCGGGCTGAGCAAAGCCAACGCCGGCGGCAACGTCACCGGTTTGGCGGTGCTGATCTTCTCCCGCTACCTGTGGGCGTTCGAGCTGACCAGTGCCCTGTTGATCACCGCGGCCATCGGGGCGATGGTGCTGGCGCACAAGGAGCGTTTCGAACGCCGCAAAACACAGCGGGAGCTGTCGGTCGAACGTTTCCGGCCCGGCTCGTACCCCACCCCGCTGCCCAGCCCCGGTGTCTACGCCCGCCATAATGCGGTCGACATGGCCGCGCGGCTGCCCGACGGCTCCTACTCACCGTTGTCGGTTCCGCGGGTACTGCAGCGTCACGGCAGCGGCGGTGCGGTCAACGGCGCAAGCAGTGAGGACGGCGCGTCATGAATCCCGCGAACTACCTGTATTTGTCGGCGCTGTTGTTCACCATCGGCGCGGCCGGTGTGTTGTTGCGGCGCAACGCGATCGTGATGTTCATGTGCATCGAGCTGATGCTCAACGCGGTCAACCTGGCGTTCGTCACGTTCGCCCGGATGCACGGCAACCTGGACGGACAGATGATCGCGTTCTTCACGATGGTGGTAGCTGCTTGTGAGGTCGTCGTCGGTTTGGCGATCATCATGGCGATTTTCCGCACCCGCAAATCGGCGTCGGTGGACGACGCGAATCTCCTGAAAGGCTAGACGCGCCACGATGACACTCTTCACCTGGCTGCTCGTCGCGTTGCCGGCAGCGGGTGCGGCGATCCTGCTGCTCGGGGGCCGGCGCACCGACCGGTGGGGACATCTGCTGGGTTGTGCGGCCGCGACGGCGTCGTTCGGTGTGGGCGTGCTGCTGCTCGCCGAGATGCTCAGCCGGCCCGCCGGCGCGCGGGTCATCCACACCACGGCGTTCAGGTGGGTCCCGGTCGGCGCACTGCAAGTCGACTTCGGTTTTCAGATCGACCAGTTGTCAATATGTTTCGTGCTGCTGATCACCGGCGTCGGGTCGCTGATCCACATCTATTCAGTCGGCTACATGGCCGACGACCCTGATCGGCGCCGGTTTTTCGCCTACCTCAACCTGTTTCTGGCCGCGATGCTGTTGTTGGTGGTTGCCGACAACTATCTCGGGCTGTATGTCGGCTGGGAAGGTGTGGGCCTGGCGTCGTACCTGCTGATCGGTTTCTGGTACACCCGGCCCTCGGCGGCGACTGCCGCCAAAAAAGCGTTCGTGATGAACCGCGTTGGCGACGCCGGGCTTTCACTGGCGATGTTTGTGATGTTCGTCCAGTTCGGCACCCTGTCGTTTTCCGGGGTGTTCGCCGGGGCCCCGGCTGCGGGGCCGGCGGTGCTGACGGCGATGGGGCTGCTGATGCTGTTGGGTGCGTGCGCCAAGTCCGCGCAAGTGCCGCTGCAGGCCTGGCTGGGGGATGCGATGGAGGGCCCCACTCCGGTGTCAGCGCTGATTCACGCCGCCACCATGGTGACCGCCGGGGTGTATCTGATCGTGCGCTCGGCCCCGGTGTTCAACCTAACCCCGCAAGCGCAGCTGGCCGTGGTCGTGGTGGGTGCGGTGACGTTGTTGTTCGGCGCGATCATCGGTTGCGCCAAAGACGACATCAAGCGCGCGCTGGCCGCCTCCACGATCAGCCAGATCGGGTACATGGTGTTGGCCGCCGGATTGGGTCCGGCCGGTTACGTGTTCGCGATCATGCATCTGCTCACCCATGGGTTCTTCAAAGCGGGCCTGTTTTTGGGATCCGGTGCGGTGATTCACGCGATGAACGACGAGCAGGACATGCGCCGCTACGGGGGGCTGCGCGGCGTGCTGCCGATCACGTTCGCCACCTTCGGGCTGGCGTATCTGGCGATCATCGGGGTACCGCCGTTCGCCGGCTTCTTTTCCAAGGACGCCATCATCGAGGCCGCGGTGAACGCCGGAGCGGTGCGCGGCCCGATTCTGGGTGGTGCGGCACTGCTGGGCGCGGGTATCACCGCGTTCTACATGACCCGAGTCATGCTCTTGACGTTCTTCGGTGACAAGCGTTGGGCGTCTGACGCGCATCCGCACGAAGCCCCGGGCGTGATGACCTGGCCGATGATCCTGCTGGCCGTCGGTTCGGTGTGCGCGGGGGGGCTGCTGGCGATAGGCGGCACCTTACAGCACTGGCTCGAACCGGTCGTGGGGATCCGCGAAGCCCCTCAGCTTGCCCCGGTGTGGGTGACTACGACCGTCACCCTGGCCGTGGTGGGCATCGGCGTCGCGGTGGCGGTGCGGATGTACGCCGCAGCACCCGTTCCCGAGGTGGCCCCTGACGACGTGTCGGTGCTGACCAAAGCGGCGCGCCGAGATCTCTACGGCGATGCCTTCAACGAGGAGGTGTTCATGCGCCCGGGTGCGCAGCTGACGCGCGGATTGGTCGAGATCGATAACGCCGGCGTGGATGGCTCAGTCAACGCGCTGGCCGCGCTGGTGAGCCGGGCCTCAGATCGCCTGCGGGGGTTGCAGACCGGCTTCGCCCGCAGCTACGCCCTGTCGATGCTGGCGGGCGCGGCCCTGGTGGCCGCCGCGATCCTGGCGGTGCACCTATGGTGAGCACCGTCCCGTGGCTGAGCATGCTGTGGCTGGTACCGCTGGCCGGCGCGGTCATGATCATCCTGATGCCCGCTCCGCTGCAGCTGCTCGCCAGGTGGGCGGGGCTGGCGGTCAGCATCGCGGTGCTGGTGGTGGCGATTGTGGTCACCGTCCGGTTCGACAGCGGCGGCGCCCGCTATCAATTCGTCGAAAACCATTCCTGGATACCCGCTTTCGGTGCCGGTTACACGCTGGGTGTAGACGGGATCGCAGTGGTGCTGGTGTTGCTCACCGCGGTGTTGGTGCCGTTGCTGATGCTGGCCGGCTGGCACGACGGCGGCGAACATCCCCGCGGCCCACAGGCTTACATCGCGTTGACGCTGACCGTCGAGTCGATGGTGCTGATTTCGCTGGTCTCGCTGGACGTGTTGCTGTTCTACGTGTTCTTCGAGGCCATGCTGATCCCGATGTATTTCCTTATCGGTGGCTTCGGCCAAGGACCGGGACGTTCGCGTGCAGCGGTGAAGTTCTTGCTGTACAACCTGTTCGGCGGCTTGATCATGCTGGCCGCGGTCATCGGACTATATGTGGTGACCGCGCAGCACATCGGCGGCACCTTTGACTTCCGCGAGATCGTCGCTGCGGTCTCCTCCGGGCGGCTGGGCGTGCAGCCTGCGGTCCTGAAAACCCTGTTTTTGGGTTTCATGTTCGCGTTCGCGATCAAGGCCCCGTTGTGGCCGTTTCACCGCTGGCTTCCCGATGCCGCGGTCGAGGCCCCGCCGGCAACCGCGGTGTTGATGATGGCGGTGATGGACAAGGTCGGAACCTTCGGTATGTTGCGCTATTGTCTGCAGTTGTTCCCCGGCGCCTCAACATATTTCCGGCCAGCCATCGTGGTGCTGGCGGTCATCGGCGTGGTCTACGGCGCGGTCGTGGCGATCGGCCAGACCGACATCATGCGCCTCATCGCCTACACGTCGATCTCCCACTTCGGGTTCATCATCCTGGGCATCTTCGTGATGACCAGCCAAGGCCAGAGCGGGTCGACGCTGTACATGGTCAACCACGGCCTGTCCACCGCGGCGGTGTTCCTGATCGCCGGCTTTTTGATCGCGCGGCGCGGCACCCGCGCCATCGCCGACTACGGCGGGGTGCAGACGGTGGCGCCCGTGCTGGCCGGGACATTCCTGGTCGCGGCACTGGCGACGCTGTCGCTGCCCGGTTTGGCCCCGTTCATCAGCGAATTCCTGGTGCTGATAGGCACGTTCAGCCGCTACTGGCTGGTCGCGGCGTTCGGTGTCACTGCCCTGGTGCTCTCGGCGATCTACATGCTCTGGCTTTACCAGCGGATGATGACCGGCCCCGTCCGGGACGGTAACGAAACCATCCGGGACCTGATGCCGCGCGAAGCGCTCGTCGTCGCGCCACTTATCGCGTTACTGCTGGTGCTGGGAATCTATCCCAAACCGGTGCTGGACCTCATCAACCCCGCGGTTTACCACACCATGACCACCATCGGCGAGCACGATCCCGCGCCCCGCGTGGTCGTGTCAGGCACAGGACCACAGCGATGAGCATGCCGACTCCCAGCGTCGAATACGCATCGCTGAGCCCGACACTCATTGTCTTCGGGGCCGCGGTGCTCGGCGTGCTGGCAGAAGCGTTCCTGCCCCGGCGTTCCCGCTACCCTGCCCAGGTGACGCTGGCTCTCGGCGGGCTGGCCGCCGCGTTCGCCGCGGTGGTCACGCTCGGCACCAAGATCCGCGGAGCCGGTCACACGGCAGTTCTCGGCGCGATGGCCGTGGACCGCGTCACGCTATTTCTGCAAGGCACCGTGGTACTGGTCGCGATCATGGCCGTCATGTTCTTCGCTCAACGTCGTATCGGCACGCCGGGCCCGGGCGCAGCCACCGCGACCGCCGGGACGGTCAGCACCGGCCCGGGCCGCCCAATCATGCCGCGGTTTCCCGGTTTGGACTCCTTTACACCGCAGGCGTCCGCGGCACCCGGCAGCCAAGCCGAACAGCAGGCGATCCGGGCGGGCGTGGCCCAGACCGAGCTGTTTCCACTGACGATGCTGGCCGTCGGTGGGATGCTGGTGTTCCCGGCCGCCAACGACCTTGTGACGATGTTCGTGGCGCTGGAAGTCCTGTCGCTGCCGCTGTACCTTTTGTGCGGGCTCGCGCGTCACCGCCGGCTGCTGTCCCAAGAAGCGGCGCTGAAGTATTTCCTGCTGGGCGCATTCTCGTCAGCGTTCTTCCTCTACGGGGTCGCACTGCTCTACGGGGTGACCGGCACGCTGACCCTGTCCGGCATTCGCGAGGCGCTGGCCGCACACGGGGCCAGCTCGATGGCGCTGGTCGGCGTGGCGCTGCTCGCGGTCGGCCTGCTGTTCAAAGTCGGTGCGGCGCCGTTCCATTCGTGGATTCCCGATGTCTACCAGGGTGCGCCGACTCCGGTCACCGGCTTCATGGCGGCGGCCACCAAGGTTGCGGCGTTCGGCGCGCTGCTGCGGGTGGTCTACGTCGCGTTGCCCCCGCTGCATGATCAGTGGCGGCCGGTGTTGTGGGGGATCTCGATCCTGACCATGGCGGTCGGCACCGTCACCGCGATCAACCAAAGCGATGTCAAACGGATGCTGGCGTATTCGTCGGTGGCGCATGTCGGCTTCATCCTCACCGGCGTGATCGCCGACATTCCGGCCGGCGTGTCCGCGACGATGTTCTACTTGCTCGCCTACAGCTTCAGTACCGTGGGCGCGTTCGCCGTCGCGGGCCTGGTCCGCGGCGCAGATGGTCGAGAGGACGCCGACATGGCGCACTGGGGCGGGCTGGGGCGGCGCTCACCCATTGTGGGCGTGATGTTTTCGATGTTTCTGTTGGCTTTCGCCGGCATCCCTCTGACCAGCGGGTTCGTCAGCAAATTCGCGGTGTTCACAGCGGCCATCGAGGGCGGGGCGGCGCCGTTGGTGATCGTCGGGGTGGTGGCCAGCGGTGTGGCAGCGTACTTCTACGTGCGAGTGATCGTGCTGATGTTCTTCACGGACCCCTCCGCCAACACCCCGCACATCGCGGTGCCCGGCGTGATGAGCAAGGCCGCCATCGCGGTCTGCGCCGCCGTCACCGTCCTCTTGGGGATCATCCCGCAGCCGGTACTCGATCTGGCCGACCACGCCGCACAGCTGGTGCACTGACTCACTGGGCCCGCGTTTAGCATCCGACGCAAGCCCACCGGAATACTGGGTGAATGACACGGACCATCGCGTTGGAGGAGCACTTCTGGACACCCGAATTAGCCGCGCCGGCGGGGACGGGGGTTCTCAACATCCCGGGGTGGGGCCGGCGGCTTGGTGACCGATTGGCCGATCTCGGGCAATTACGGTTGGCGGACATGAACTCCGCCGGGATCGATATGCAGGTAATTTCCCATACCACACCGGCGGCTCAGGGTTTGCCGCCTGCGGAATCGGTGATCCGTGCCCGCGAGGCCAATGACCGGCTGGCCGCAGCGGTGCGCGCCCACCCGGACCGGTTCGCCGGCTTTGCCACCCTGCCGACCGCCGATCCGGCTGCAGCCGCGGATGAGCTGGAGCGTGCGATCACCGAACTGGGGTTCGTCGGCGCCATGATCAACAGCACCCTGGGCAGCAACGGGGTCTTTCTCGACGACGCGCGCTTCGAGCCGCTTCTGGAGCGCGCAGAACACCTCGACGTGCCGATCTACCTCCACCCCTCGTTTCCCCCGGCCAGCGTCGCCGACGTGTTCTACCAAGGGTTGCCGCAGCTCACCGCGATGGCCATTGCCACCGGCGCCTGGGGCTGGCACGCGGAGGCCGGTCTGCATGCGCTGCGGCTGGCGGTGACCGGTGTGTTCGAGCGTCATCCCCGGCTTCGGCTCATCCTGGGCCATTGCGGCGAAATGATCCCGTTCATGCTGGGGCGCATCGACACCCTGCTGCGCCCGGAGTTGACGGGCCTGAAACCACCGTCGGAGTACTTGCTGCGACACGTGTGGATCACCACCAGCGGAATGTTCAGCCTCGCACCCCTGCGCTGCGCCCTGGAGGTGTTCGGTGTCGATCGGGTGCTGTTCAGCGTTGACTACCCCTACAGCGACAACACTTCTGGCCGCGCCCTTTTGGACCAGCTCGACAAGCTGCCGCTCAGCGCCGAAGAGCGGGGCAAAATCGCCGGAGGGAATGCCGGGCGGCTACTGAATCTGTAGCCCGCCGCGGCGCGGTGTCGCACAGCCAGCCCCGGCCAGACACCTCACCCTCAGCGCCGGCCCACGCAACCCCGATCGGCGGGGCCGGACCCCCAGCTAGCCCATACTCTCGTCGCCGTGCGGTGTGCTGAGACTCGTCAGCTCCTCCTCAGCCCGACGCTCGACCAACAACGGGACGAAGTCCCGCACACGAGCGCCATCGAACCGGGCATAGGCATGTTGAATAGCCACCGCAATCTGCTTACGTGGCAACGTCGCATACCGCTGGGCAAGCCGCCGCTCGAGCGCCTCGATCAACACCCCCTCTTCTTGAGGCATCTTCGCATTGTTCGCGGCGAATCCGCCCGCCGTCAATAGGGTGTTCACGAGACCAGCACTTGCCATCAGCGCGGACACGGTGCCGCCAGGCCCCGGGCCAGCGGCTGTGCGTCAAACCGCAACCCCGGGTCTGGTCACCGCAGATAGGGACGGGTGGCCAACGCATAGATCCCGAAGAGTGTCGGCGGTGCCGCCAGCGGTAGCCACGGCAACTGCAGCGGAAACGATGTCGCAACCACCCCCACGAAGGTAAAGCCCACCGCGGCGATCACGGTCGGCACGGTCACGACATCGGCGGGTGTGCGCACCGCATGACGCGCCGCCAGGTAGCCGGTGGCCGACAGTCCCGACAGGGCGGCAAGTACGGGCGAAACATCGGCGAGCGTGAGCACCGACAGGCTGAGCAGCACCGCAAGCGTCGCGGCGGGACGCACCACGATCCCGGCCACGACCGCGACCACGGCCAGCGCTGCCCCGACAAGTACCGGTCCGCGGGCCCCGGCAGCGGCCGGCACCACCATCAGCAGCCCCGCCGCCGTCGAAACGATCCGGGTACCCGGTTGCGCGGCGACAGTCATCTCGTCACCGCCCGGGGCACCTGACGGCGACGATCGGGCACCAGACGCATCGACTCATCCAACGCGCGATCCTCTCGCCAGGCCACCACGTCGACGCCCACCGTCGCCATATCGCGATACATCGCCGAGCGCTGCAGCTCCCACATCCGCTCGACGAGGGGGTCTTGCTGTTCCTCGAACGGGGAACGGTCGAGGACATCGACGGCGACCACGACGTGGCCGCGTTTGCGCAAGTCGATCAGCGCCAGCGCGAATTCGGTCTCCAGCAAAGTGGAGAACGCGACGACGATCGCCCCCGGGGGGACGGCGGCGCGCGGCGCCAGTGTCCCAGTGGTCGTTTCGAAGACGTCGCCGGCGCCGATCACGGTATCGAGCACCCGGTAGAACTGCCGCTGGCCGATGTCGGCGCCGAGCCAGCGCGGGCGGCGTCCGCCGAGCGCCACAATGCCAGCGCGATCGCCGCTGCGCAGCGCAGTTTGCACGACTTGGGCAGCACCGCGGGCGATCCGCTCAGTGGCCCGCGTGGCCGGACCGGGGGCCTGGGCATAGGTGTCGATCAGCACCACCACGTCGGCGGCGCGGTCGCTTAACCGTTGTGTCACATGCAACTTCGCCCGTCGCGCACTCACCGGCCAGTTGACGGTGCGCAGTTGATCGCCGGGCACGTAGGCACGGATGTCGGCGTACTCCACACCGGGCCCGATGTGTCGGGTGAGATGGGTGCCCAGGCGATCGAGCAACTCGGTCCGCGGAATCGGCGTCAGCTGCGGGGCAGCCAACGGAAACACGATGACCTCGGCGGCGTCCACCGCCCCCGCCGCCGCCAGCAGCCCACCCCGCGCCAGCACCTCGACCCTGGCCCGGATGGGATAGCGCCCCCACCGGTCGGCGACTGCGGCGACCGTCTGCCGTCCCGGCGATGTGGCATCGCAGGTCTTTAGTCGCATTCCCGCGACCGCCGACACCGCGAGGTCCAGTGCCGCGGCGTCATGTTGCGTCACCGCCCACACGTTCACGCGGACTTGCTCGGCCTCAAAACAGCGCTGCGAACCGGGCTGTGCGTGAACCCGGATCGCCGGCACCGGCCGCTGCCAGCTGGCCGAGCACAGCACGCCGAGCAGCGGCGCCGCGAACGCGACCAGCTGCCACCGCTGCCCGATCACGGCAGCCGCCAGTGCCGCGGCAGCGCAGGTGGCGATCGCACCGGCCAGTGGCGATGCACGCCAGCGTAATTCGACGTCGGTGTGGCGAGTCTCGGTCACACGGAATCGGTCCCCCCGCGGGCCCGGGGAACCGGCACCCGCCGCAACAGTTCCTCCACCACATCGGCACTCTGGATCTTTCGCACCCACATCTCCGGCCGCAACGTGATTCGATGCGCCATAGCCGGTGTGGCCAGAGCCTTGACGTCTTCGGGAATGACAAAATCCCGGCCGAGCAGTAACGCACGAGCCCGGGCGAGCTGAACCAGGTCGAGTTCTGCGCGCGGGCTGGCGCCGACCGCGACCTGCGGATGGTGGCGAGTGGCGTTGGCCAGCGACACCACATAGCGCAAGACATCCTCGTGTACACTCACCTGCTCGACCGATTCGCGCATGGCCAGCAGTTCATCGGCATCCACCACTTGGTTGACTGTGGGTTCCGCCGAGCCTCGTTCCAGGCGGCGGCGCAACATCGACGCCTCGTCGCGCTCGGAGAGATAGCGCAGTTCGAGCCGGATCGCGAACCGATCCAGCTGCGCTTCGGGCAACGGATAGGTACCTTCGTACTCGATCGGGTTGTCCGTCGCCAGAACGACGAACGGCGTTGGCAATCTGTGGGTTTCGCCGTCGATACTTACCTGGCCCTCGGCCATCGCCTCCAGCAGCGCCGCCTGGGTCTTGGGCGGCGTGCGGTTGATCTCGTCGGCCAGCAGCAGATTGGTGAAGATCGGCCCGGGACGGAACTCGAAGCGGCCCGACTGCATGTCGTAGACGGTCGAGCCGAGCAGGTCCGCGGGCAACAGATCCGGGGTGAATTGCACACGGGTGAACCCAAGTCCCAGCGCGGCCGCGAAGGACCGCGCGATCAGCGTCTTGCCAAGGCCGGGAAGGTCCTCGATGAGTACATGGCCGCGCGCGAGCACCGCGGTGAGAATGAGCGTAAGGGCGAATCGTTTACCGACTACCACACGTTCGATCTCATCGAGCACCGCTTCGCAGTGTGCGGTCGTCGCCGCGGCTGGCATCGTCATATCTGCTCCCAGCGTTATATCTGCTCCAAGCGTTGCAGAATTTGCTGCAGGGCCCCCCGGCCCGGACCGGGTTCGCGCCGGCCGGTGTCCGCGATGTTGTCCGGATTCACCCACCCCCACAACTCCGCGCCGAACAGCATCCGCCCGGTGGCCTGATAGCCCGCTGGGTCTTTGCTCTTGCGCTGACCGGTCGCGACCTCAAAGCGCCGCGCGAGGATCGGGCGCAGGTGCCGGTCCCAGTCCGCTCGGGTGGATTCGGATCGCCGGATCAATGTCTCGGTTGCCGACACCCAGCGGCGCAGCGACTCGCCCAGCTGATTGGAGTCCGGCTCGGCGATGGACTCACCGGAGTGTCCGAGGAAGCGACGGACACCGAGCAGCGCGACAGCCAACGCGGCACCTGACACCGTCAGCACGAGCCTGCGCTCATGCAGCAATAAAGCGAGCAGCTCGGCTCCGATGATCAGGAAAAGACTCGCTGCCGTCAGTTTTTTCATGTCACGCCCCGCAGTTCGGCGAGCACCAGCCGCAGCACCCGGACGGCGAGTTCCCGGTGGCTTTCGCTCATCACATGCGCACTGAACCGCGCCTCCTCGAACAGGCTCACCAGCTGAGCTGCGTTACCCGCATGCAGCGCATGGTGTTCGACGGCTCGGGCCAGCACCTCGGTCGGGGTGTCGAAGTCCTGTGGAACAGTTTCCGGAACTTTCGCGAGTTCGCGTTCCATCGCCGCATAGCACGCGATGATCGCCTCCCGCGGTTCGCGGCCGAGGTTCCCGATCTCGGCCAATCCGAGTTCGGCCGCTCGCAGCAGCGTTTCCGAACGCGCGGCCGGGGGCACAACCAGTTCGCCGTGACCATCACCAGCACCGGTGTCGCCGCGCTGCTGCTGTCGCCGCTGGTAAGCGGCGGTAACGGTTGCCCCGACCAGCAGTAGGAGAAAGATTACTGTGCTCGCGCCGAGATACCCGATCACATCACCGTCGGTGCGGTGCTGATTGTGTGTCGGCGACGGAGACGGGGTGCCCGAGGTATTGACCGGTGCCGGGGCAGTCGCGCCCGGCGCCTGGGCCGACTGGGCAATGCCGTGCAGCGCGACCGAGCGGGTCAACAGCAGCACAATCACCAACCAGCCCACCAGTATCCCGAGCCCGATCAGCAGTATCCGCCAACTCGGTCGCCCGCCGGGACTCCCCAACATCACCGACAACCCTGCGGTGCCGGGGGGCACGGACCGCGGATCCCGCAATCGGGCGACGATCGAAATCGCCACGATCGCCAACGCCCCGGCGAGCAGCGCGATAACGAACGCCAGCGCCGCAGAATGCGCGGTTTGTCTGGGCGGGATGCGCGTGCTCACCGGGAGATATCCGTGCAAGGCGGCAGCACCAAGGATCAAAAGCACGATCACGGCGACTACGCGCCCTGTCGGCTTGTCAATACCGGGCATCGGCACACCACTCGACCGGTTGCCTGCCGCCGGTGCGGCATTGGCTGGTGTCATCTTTGCACGCCGGTCGGCTGCCCCGCCAGCAGAGGGCGCTCACGGGTCCGCACCCGCTTCTCTAGTGCCGTGTTTCGATCCGGCTGGCCAGCAGTGACGTCCATTCGGCGATGTAGTGTTCGTCCGGCGTGTCTGCGTCCGACACCGCAAACAGCGTTTCGCTGAGTCGTTTGCCCAGCAGTGCATCGACCCCGACGGACGCGAGCATGGCGGCCTCGCCCTTGCTGATGCTTGCCGTCCAGCTTGTTATCCATTCGGCCAGTTCGGCTTTCAGCCCATCGACAAGCGCCGCGTAAGCGGCGTTGAGTCGCGCTGACTGATCCGACGGGATGCGGGAGGCGATCTTCAGCAGCTGCGATTCCTCGTCGAACACGGCCAGGATATAACGGCCCAGCATGGTGAGTTCGCTGCGCAGGTCGCCCAGCCCGGCGAATAGTGCGCGGATGTCACGCATGGCGCGGCGGCGATCCAGCTGCCGATCGATACCTGCGTCCAGCAGCGCCTCCTTCGAGGTGAAGTGGTGATAAAGCGCCCCGGAGCCCGGCGCCAATCCCGCCGCGGCCTCGATCTGCGCGACGCTCGTCGCGGTGTATCCCTGCTCACCGAACAGGCGCATGGCCTCGGTGACCAGGCGTTCTCGTGTGGAGGTTGCCGGCATTGACGACTCCCAAGTATGCACTTAGTATTACCAAGTGAACACTTTACTCTCGTGGTCGGTGCACCGGTAGGAGGCCGCCATGGGAGACCCGGTACCGCGCGGGCGGATCCGTCGCACCATGCCGTTGGCCGGGTTCACCGCTCGGGCTGCCGGTGGCCGGCTGGTGGCTGCGCTGCGGGAGAAGACCGGCGACACCGGTGCCGTCGAGCGTTTTCGCGAGCACGCCGCCGAGCGGTACGCCGAGTTGCTCGGTCACTCCAAGGGTGTGCTGATGAAAGCCGGTCAGGTCCTGTCTATGATCGACGCCGGTTCGATTGGGAACGGCGGTTTTTCGCCGTATCAGGCAGCTCTGGCCCGACTGCAGTCCACTGCGCCCCCCATGGATCCGGTGTTGGCTAAAGACGTCTTGCAGGCCGATCTCGGCCGGCCCGCGGACGAGGTGTTCGCGGAGTTCAGCGACGAACCGATGGCGGCATCCATAGGGCAGGTACATCGCGCGACGTTGCACGACGGCCGCCAGGTCGCGGTTAAGATCCAGTATCCGGGTGTCGCAGAAGCGATTCGCGACGATCTGGCCAACACCGAACTGCTGACGACCTTGGTGCGGTTGGCTGCATCTGCGTCGGGTACCGCGCTGCAGCCGGATCTACGGCAGATGACCCGGGAGATCGCCGCGCGTATTTCTGAGGAAATCGACTACCGCCATGAGGCGGCCAACATCACCGCATTCAGCGAGCTCTACCGCGGTCACCCTTTCATCCGAATACCGGAGGTCATCTATGAGGCATCCGGTAACCGGGTGTTGACCATGACCTATCTCGACGGGATCGACTGGGCCGCAGCGCAACAGAGCGACCAGGATCTGAAGAACACCTGGGCGGAAGTGATTGGGCGGTTTGCCGGGGGTTCTTACCGCCACGCCAACCTGTTCAACGCCGATCCCCACCCGGGAAACTATCGGTTCGGCTTGGACGGGACCGTGGGATTCGTCGACTTCGGCTGTGTCAAGATCCTGCCCGAGCGCACCCGCCGCAGATTCGTCGAGATGGTTCGCGCAGCCATCGAAGGACGCAAACGTGATCTGCACGATCTGATGACCGAGTTGGGTTACTTCGCAGGAGGTTCCACACTGTCCGTGGACGAGACGTACCGGTGGATGGCGGAGCTGCTCTATGAGGCGCTCGCACCCCAGCCGGTCACCTTTACCCGGGACACCTCACAACGTGCCGTCCGCGCCCTGATCGATATCCGTCCGCCCGATCACCCGCTTCGGCGCCTGTCGGCGCCCGACGACTTGGTGTTCTTTCCCCGGCTCAATCTCATCCTGAACCCGATATGCGCCATGCTGGGGGCCACCGTGCACATCCGCTCGGCCATAGCCGACATGGACGGGGTCGCCGAGCCGATCACAGCATTGGGCAAGCAACATCACGCCTGGGTCCGCGCCCGGGGCCTACCGTACGGATTGGAGCCCCATGAGCATCCCTAGCACCACAGCACCACGCCTGCCGTGGGACGCGGTGAATCCCTATCCGTTCTACGAGCGGCGCCGCCGCGACGGCGACGTGGTGTGGGATGAAACCGCCCGATCCTGGCTCGTTCTCGGCTATGACGCCGCACAACAAGTGCTCGGCGGATCAGGGTGGACCAGCGATCCGCGGGCCAACTCCAACGCCCGGGCGGCGATGGATGCGCTCGGCGCCGATCTTCTCGACGGGTCCATGCTGTTCACCGACGGAGCGAACCACACCCGGTTGCGCGGATCTATGCGTGACGTGTTCACTCGCTCTTTCATCGATGGTCTGACCACCGGTGTCGAAGCCATCGCCGCCTCTGTCATCGACCACCCGCCGACAGCCACGACGTTCGATTTCATGGCTGATATCGCCCAGCCGCTGCCGATCGCGGTTGTCGGAGAATGGCTGGGCCTGGACGCCGAGACCTCGAAACTCCTTCGCGAGCAGTCGCCGACGATCATCCGGATGCTGGGTGCACTTGCCGATCCCGACGAGATCAAAGCAGGCGCCGCAGCTTCGGCCACGCTCGTGACGGAGTTTCTGCCCCTGGCCGCCGATCGGCGCTCCCACCCCGGTGATGACCTGCTCAGCTTCATCGCCTCAGACACGGACCTGGTTCTCGATGAGGTCGTCATCACGGCCATCCTGATTGCCGTCGCCGGCCATGAAACTACGGCGAATCTGCTTGGCGCTGCGATGGTTCGGTTATTCTCGGTCGGACCAGGGGGTACCTGCCCCGTGGACGCTGTCGACCCGGCCGACCCGTCGCTGATCAGCGAACTGCTGCGGCTCGACGGTCCGGTGCAGGCCACGGCGCGCACCGCGACAGCGGACCACGTTATTGGCGATGCGGAAATAGCCTGCGGTGAACAAGCTCTCGTTGTCATCGCCGCCGCCAACCGGGATCCGGCCGTCTTCGACGAGCCTGAGCAGTTCCGGCCGGGCCGGGTGGGACCGGCACCACTGGCGTTCGGCTACGGTGCGCATTACTGTCTCGGTGCGGCGTTGGCGCGACTGGAAACCACGGTGGCACTGCGGCAGATCCTCGCTCGCGACCCCGCCCTGGCCGGGCCGGCGACCTGGCGCGACACCCCGGCGATCCGCGGGCCGCTGCACTTGCCGATGGTCTTTCATTCCCCGTAGCCGGGCATCCGGATCCGGCACGGCGTCACACCGCGTGTGTTTGCGGCCGGCGGGGCGGGCGCATGTTGCTGCGCAGCTTGTGGATAGTGCTGACCGCGGTCCGCGCGGCGCCACCATGGGCGGGACACCGGTGCGACAAGTGATTACCGCGGCACGCTGATAGCGGGTCGTGTTGTCGCGGCTGTTTCGGGTCAACCGGTCAAACGCCGGTGTCGGTCTTGAAAGGCAGACAGGCGTGCCGATCCCCCAGCGGTGACGTCATGGATATTTCCTCTAGCGCAGTTGGCGGCGTAGTTCGTCGAGATCACCGATGACCCAGACGTCGGTGATGACGCTGTCGACGCGCTGGCTGACGACAACCCCGCACGTTATCCGCAAACGCATCTAGCGCGGCATCCGCAGCGTCAGAACGGGAAGCCCTCAACGACCACCCGCCCAGCCGGCAGCTGCGCGTCGTCGTGGAGCGGCAGCCAGCAGGTGCGCAGCGGCATCGTCACGGGTCCATCAGGTTGATCGACAATGACCTCGTCAGCGACGGGGTGCCACCCGAGCGTTTCATAGAACCGCACAAGTCCTTGTCTGCAGAACAGTAATCCGAAGGGTCTGCCCATCTGTCGCATCCGTTCTTGTGCGGCCTGAACGACGACCCTGCCGACTCCTCGCCCCCGCCATGTCCGGTTGACGAGCACTGCGCCGAGGCCGACCGCCTGCAGCGGCCGTTCATCAATCCGGAGCTCGACAGGCAGCCAACCTGCGTGCGCGATGAGCCGGCCGTCTGCAACCACCCCGACGTGGCCCGTCTGATCCCGCCAGACCAGGCCCAGCGAATCAGCCCCCCAAGCGTCGTGTTCCCCGCCCAGAATCTGGTCGCGTTGCGCCGGCCCGTAGTTCGGCAGGTCGATGACGTCCATCGCCGCAACGTTAGTACGCTGCACTGCTTTCGCGAACCGCACGAATCGGCCACTATGCCGGATCAGACCGGGCGGGTTGCGCGCCCCGGACGTTCGGACCGGAAGCTGGAAAGCGGGCACTGCGCCGATCCGGTCACCCACCGGGTGCGGTGACGATCACCGCGCGGACAGCGATGTGGGCCCGTGATTCGGAGAGTCGGGCACAGCCCGTGTGGACCGCAGTCAGTCGCGCTCGGCGATCGCGGCGAGCCGGTCCAGAGATGCCCGCAGCTTGTCGGCGGTCGTGCTGCGGGCACGCGGAAGACGTGCCGGGTCAGTCAATTGTGACCAGTCGTAGGTGTGCGTCACTCGGGTACGGGTGTCGTCCAGGGGTTCGAGCTCCCAGCGCCACAGGTGCCCGGGTGGTCGCCGACCAGGTTCTGCGGGCAGCCAGGCGATGCGACGGGCTTCCTCGAACTCCACAATGTGGTTTTCTCGGATGCTGCCCACCGTGATCCGCATCGTGAACACATCGCCGACATGCCGGACCCGCTGTCCCGGTTGAGCTTCCGTCAAGTTGTCGTTGCCGTCCCATCGCGGCTGTTGCGACGGATCGGCGATCAGCTCGAAAATTCGTTCCGGCGCCGCCGCGATCTCGCGGCTCGCGCTCACCACTCGGGGAACGTCGGTGTGGTCGGCCATGACCTGATCAAAGCACTGCGCTGCACTGCGCGCACACGCGGCAGTCCAGGCCGGTGATCCGTTCTCTCACCGCCCGGCCAATTCGGTTATCCACAGTCGGGTTTTCATCCACAGCTGTGGCTTACCGCCGTTGGTCACGCCGGATTTGTCAGCGGGTGTTCATAGCGTCAAGACATGGGTTCACGGGTGAGCGCCGAGGCGGCACGGCAGCGGATCAGTGCTGCCCTTGATGCCATCGACGCTGCCCATGACGTGCTGCGTGACACCTCGTCGGACATCGTCGGCAACGATTTTCGCATTGATGTCGCCGAGCGGCTGGAAACTCAAGAGCGCACCAACCGCGGACTGATGTATCGGTTCTTCGGGGAGATCGCCGACCCACCCGATGAAACCGGGATGGTGCCGGCGGTGCGCGACAAGCTGTGGGCGCGGCTGCGCCTCACCCCCAACGAAATCACCCGCCGTTTCCGGCTCGCCGCGCGGATCCGGCCCCGGCGCTCGCTGATCGGTCCGCCCGTACCCCCGGAGCTGCCGAAGTTGGCGGCCGCGGTGCAGGCCGGCACCGTCGGCGAGGATCACATCCGCGCGGTGTGCCGCGCCGTCGACGTGCTGCCGTCCTGCCTGTCGGCCGCCGACGTGGCCGACGCCGAGCGCACACTGGTCCAGCATGCGACAAAACTCGATGCCGGTGTGGTCACCAAGCTGGGTCAGCGTATCGCGGACTACCTCAACCCGGACGGTCACTTCGATGACACCGACCGGGCCCGCCGGCGCGGACTGCGCCTGGGCCCACAAGGACCCGATGGCATGTCGCACCTGAGCGGGCTGCTCGACCCGGAGACCCGCGCTTATTTCGAAGCCATCGCCGCCGCGGTACGGCCCGGGCGACACCAACCCCACGACAGTGATCCCCCAGCACGCGATGACCGCACGCCTGCCCAACGCTGCCACGACGCGCTCAAACTCGCCCTGGAAACGGCGATCGCCTCGGGCAAGCTCGGTGCACATCGCGGCCATCCCGCCACGGTGATCGTGACCACCACACTGGCCGAACTCAACCAGGCCGCGCTGGCGGCAGCCGACGAATCGCTCCCGATTCCGGCGCCCGCGCGCACCGGCGGCGGCTCCAGGCTGCCGATGCGCGACCTGATCCGGATGGCCGCCAAAGCGATTCACTACCTCGCAGTCTTCGATGACCACACCGAACGCCCGCTGTATCTGGGCCGGCAAAAACGGGTCGCCACCACCGACCAACGGCTGATCTGCTATGCGCGGGACCGCGGCTGCACCCACCCCAACTGTCTGGAACCGGGTTACCACTGCGAAGTGCACCACTCACCGGACTGGGCCAGCGGCGGCCGCACCGACGCCGACAAACTCTACTTCGGCTGCGGCCCGCACCACGGCAGGGCAAGCCGCGGCGAGCTGCACACCCAGGTCATGGACAACGGGCGACTCGGCTGGAGCGACGGCACCGGCCCACCGGAAGTCAACCATGCCCACCACCCCGAGGAACTCCTCCACACCGACCCCGACCCGCCCGACGACCCACCACAGTGAACGACGGGCCGACATACCTCGTGGGACACTGTCTCGCGTGCGGTCGTGTCATCGGCCCGACGCGACGGTGACACCGTGCACCACGATGGCGGCGGTCTGCTGCACCCACTCCTCGCCGAGCGGCTCGTCCGGACGCAACAGCAACGCCAGCATCGTCGCTCCCCCAATCAACTCGATCAGCCGGTCCGGGTCCACATCCGGATGCGCCTCGCCGCGGTCGACGGCCTCCGTCAGCCGCCCGCGCACCGCGGCGAACAGATCGGCGAACCGTGACATCACCCGGGCGTTGAGTTCCGCGTCAGCGGTCATGTCGGCCACCAGCCCGGGCAACGCGGCCCGCACCACCGGGCTGGTGAACACGTCGCGGGTGGCCGCGATCATGGCACGGATATCCGCGGCGATGTCGCCGGCCGGGGCCGCCAGCGCGGTGGGCGCTGCCGGAAACGCTGCCTCGTGCACCAGCTCGGCCTTGCTTGACCAGCGGCGGTACAGCGCCGACTTGGTGGTTCCGGCGCGTTCGGCGACCGCGGCCAGGGTGAGGTTGGAATAACCGATTTGCACAAGCAGTTCCGCGGTCGCCGACAGTATGGCAGCGTCGATCCGCGGATCGCGGGGCCGTCCCACGGCCGGGCCCTTGTCAACCGAAGACGAGTCTGCTTTCATAACGCTACCCACAGTATCGTAATTGCCTCGGCGAAGGAGGCGCTTGTGACCCCGGAACCGGCCATCGAAGACGTCGACCGACTGCAGCGCTCCAGCCGCGATATCACCACTCTGCCGGCGGTGATGTCGCGATGGCTGTCCACCGTACTGCCCGGCGGCACGAGACCCCAGGTGACCGTGCACAGCGGTGTCGACTCCACCGGGATGTCGTCGGAAACCATCATCTTGACCGCCCGCTGGGACCAGGATGGAACACCGATCGCCCAAAAGCTGGTGGCGAGGGTGGCACCCACCACCGAAGACGTGCCGGTGTTCCCCTCGTATCGGCTGGATCACCAATTCGAGGTGATGCGGCTGGTCGGCGAGCTCACTGATATTCCCGTGCCCCGGGTGCGCTGGATCGAGACCACCGGCGAGGTGCTCGGAACACCGTTTTTTGTGATGGACTACGTCGAGGGCGTGGTACCCCCCGATGTCATGCCGTACACGTTCGGCAATAACTGGTTCGCCGACGCGCCCCCCGACCGGCAACGCGAGCTGCAGGACGCTACCGTCGAGGTGCTAGCCAAACTGCATTCGATTCCCAACGCACAGAAGATCTTCGGGTTCTTGCCCACTGCCGGTGACGCGCCGTTGCTCCGGCATTTCGAGTGGGTGCGCTCCTGGTACGAATTCGCGGTGCCCGACATCGGGCGTTCGCCGCTGCTGGAACGCAGCTTCGACTGGCTGCAGGCCCACTGGCCGCAGGACGTACAAGGCTGTGATCCGGTGCTGCTGTGGGGCGACGCCCGGGTGGGCAATGTGCTCTACCGCGACTTTCGCCCGGTCGCGGTGCTGGACTGGGAGATGGTGACGCTGGGGCCACGCGAACTCGACGTAGCGTGGATGATCTTTGCGCACATGGTCTTCCAAGAACTCGCCGGTCTGGCGTCGCTGCCGGGCCTGGCTGAGGTGCTGCGCGAAGACGACGTGCGCGCAACCTATCAGCGGCTCACCGGCGTGCAACTCGGTGATCTGCGCTGGTTTTACGTGTATTCGGCGGTGATGTGGGCGTGCGTGTTCATGCGCACCAGCGCACGCCGGATTCATTTCGGCGAGCTGGAGAAACCGACCGGCCCGGAATGCCCCGAATCGCTCTTTTACCACGCGACGTTGCTGAAACGCCTTATTGGAGAGGATCATTGATGATCGGACCGCTCGATGAGTTCCCGGTGCACCAGCTTCCGCAGCCGATCGCCTGGCCGGGTTCCTCCGACCGCAATTTCTACGACCGCTCGTATCTGAACGCCCACAACCGCACCGGCGAGATCTTCCTCATCACCGGCATCGGTTACTACCCCAACCTCGGCGTCAAGGACGCATTCGTGTTGATCCGCCGTGGTGACACGCAGACCGCAGTGCATCTGTCCGACGCCATCGACCACGATCGGCTGCACCAGCACGTGGGCGGCTACCGCATCGACGTGATCGAGCCACTGCACACGCTGCGGGTAACCCTGGAGGACACCGAGGGTATCGCGGTCGACCTGACCTGGCAGGGGCTGTTCGACGTCATCCAGGAGCAGCCGCACGTCCTGCGCTCCGGAAACCGGATCACGCTCGACGCCCAGCGGTTCGCCCAGCTGGGCACCTGGAGCGGCCGGATCGCGATCGACGGCCAGGAGATCCCGGTCGATCCGGCGACATGGATCGGCAGCCGCGACCGGTCCTGGGGCATCCGGCCGATCGGCGAGCCCGAGCCGGCGGGCCGTCCCGCCGATCCGCCGTTCGAGGGCATGTGGTGGCTGTACATGCCGATGGCGTTCGACGAGTTCGCTGTCGTGCTGATTATTCAAGAGGCGCCCAACGGGTTCCGCTCGCTCAACGACTGCACCCGGGTCTGGCGCGACGGCCGTGTCGAGCAGCTGGGCTGGCCGCGGGTGACGACGCGCTACCGCTCCGGCACCCGCATCCCGACCGGGGCCACCATCGAAGCGACCGGCGCCGACGGCACGCCGGTGCGCTTCGACGTGGAGTCGAAGTTGGCGGTTCCGATCCACGTCGGCGGCGGCTACGGCGGTGACTCGGATTGGCTGCACGGGATGTGGAAGGGTGAAAAGTTCACCGAGCGGCTGACATACGACATGACCGACCCGGCGATCATCGCCCGCTCGGGTTTCGGGGTGATCGACCATGTGGGGCGTGCGCTGTGCCGCGACGGCGACGCGGATCCGGTGGAGGGCTGGGGCCTTTACGAACACGGCGTGCTGGGCCGCCACGACCCGTCCGGATTCGCCGATTGGGTTTCGGTGGCACCGTAGCCGCGCCGGATGCTGTCCCTCGTGATATCGCATCGGCGATCGCTTCGCGGACACGCACCCCAGCGCTAGCCGGTGCCGCTGTGACCGCTGTGGCTCGTGGCCGAGGGGCGCACCCGCGCTGTACCGCCGCGAACCGATCGCACCTGCGGTTGACTAAGGGGCGTGCCGACATGGAGTGCCGAGGTCGTGGTGGTGGGTGCCGGTTTCGCGGGGTTAGTCGCAGCTCGCGAGCTCATGCGCCGCGGACGCGACGTGCTGGTCCTGGAAGGCCGTGACCGGGTCGGTGGGCGCTCCCTGACCGGCAACGTCGCGGGCTTACCCGTCGACCTCGGCGGCACTTTCGTCGGCCCGACCCAGGACGCGGTCCTGGCGCTGGCGGCCGAGCTCGGCGTCCACACCGTCCCGACCTATCACGCCGGCGCCAACCTGATTAGGTGGCGCGGCTGGGTACGGCCCTATCACGGCACGATTCCCAGGCTCTCGCTGACCGGGCTACTCGACATCGGCCGGGTGCGTTGGCAATTCGAACGGATCGCACGCCGCGTCCCGCTCACACAGCCGTGGACGGCACACCGCGCTCACCAGCTGGACACCGTGTCGCTGGGCCAATGGTTGCGGTCGGTGCATGCCACCGCGACATCGCGCGATCTGATGGCCATCATGGCGCGGGTCACCTGGGGCGCCGAACCCGACGAGGTGTCGATGCTGCATGCGGCCCGTTATGTGCACGCAGCCGGCGGCCTGGACCGGTTGCTGGACGTCGAAAACGGCGCTCAGCAAGACCGTTTCCTGGCCGGCACCCAGCAAATCGCGCACCTGATGGCCGAGGAATTGGGTTCCCGCGTCGTGGTGGCCACACCGGTCACCGGTATCGAGTGGCATGACGGGACGGCAACGGTCATCGCGGCGCACGGCCGGGCCGAGGCGCGATTCGTCATTGTCGCGATACCCCCGGCCCATCGCGCATCCATCCAGTTCGCTCCCCCGCTGCCCGTTGAGCACCAGGAGCTGGCCGAACACTGGCCGCAAGGCCGGCTCAGCAAGGCGTTCGCTGCGTACTCCACCCCGTTTTGGCGGGCTCAAGGGTTTTCTGGTGAAGCGCTATCCGATGAGGGCCCGGTTTTCATCACCTTCGACGTCAGCCCGCGCGACGAGGGGCCGGGCATCCTGTTGGGGTTTGTCGACGCCCGCAACTTCGACCACCTGCCCGCTGAACAGCGCCGGCGGGAGGTGGTGTCGTGCTTCGGGTCGCTGTTCGGTGAGGAGGCGGCGAAACCGCTCGACTACGTCGACCACTGCTGGGGCGCAGAAGAATTCGCCGCAGGCGGTCCCACCGCGGCCGTCCCCCCGGGGTCGTGGACCCGCTACGGCCCATGGTTAAGACAACCGGTCGGGCCGATTCACTGGGCCGGCACCGAGACCGCCGACCAGTGGACCGGCTTTCTCGACGGTGCTGTGCGCTCCGGACTGCGGGCAGCCGCCGAGGTTGAGGCGCTGTTATGAGCTGATCCGCCGCGCCGCGGTCACCGATTCCGCGAGCGCTCGCAGCTGGCGGTTGATATCGGCGGGGTGTTCCAGCATCGAGCAGTGGCCGCCGGGCAGCTCCACCAGCTCGACGAGGTTGGGCAGGGCAGCAGCGATTCTGCGGGACTGGCTGATGGGTGTCAGCCGGTCGCGCGTGCTGCCGATGACCAGGGTCGGCACCGTCATACCCGTGACGCTGAGATGTCGCTCACCCAGCGCGTCGGCAAGCATCTTGCCGCAGCTGCCGCGCACTGTCGGCGGCGTGGCGGCGAAAAGCTCATAGATCAGCCCGGCCACGCCCGGGTCGGCTTCGGCGCCCACTGCCAGCGTCGCCACCAACTCCCGAATCGGGCGGTGCATCGGGCTGGGCACCGGAAAAGAGCCGAACACCGAGATCAATCCGCGGGCTACCAGCACGCGTACCCCAGCCAGGGGACGCGGGAGCGGCACCAGCTTGAGCGCGCGCAGCAGGTCACCGGTGGTGGTGTTGATCAGGGCGACCGCGTCGGCGCGTCGGTGAACCTTGTGGCGGTACCGATCCGACCAGGCGGCGATGGCGATGCCGCCCATCGAGTGCCCGGCGATCACGGCGCGCTCTCGCGGGCCCAGGGTCGCCTCCAGCACCGCGTCGAGATCAGATGCCAAGTGGTTCAGGCTGTAACCCCGCCGGTGCGGCACGCCGCTTCGCCCGTGGCCGCGGTGGTCGAAGGCAATGACCCGGTAGTCGGTGGCCAGTTCGGCGATCTGGTACGCCCACACGCGGATAGCACACGTGATGCCGTGGGACAGCACAATCGGGTAACCGTCGTCCGGTCCGAACACCTCGGTGTGCAAATGGGTCCCGTCGGCGGCCCGTACCGCCACGGTGCGGCTGCACGGCAAGGCAGCGGGTATCCCGGTCCGACTCGATCGCTGAGAAACCATCGGTTCCCCTCCGCCGCGGCGACAGTGCTGCACGGCGAGTTTAGCGAGTGACCGGGCCCCGAGTCGGCAAGTTCGCCGCTGCCTCCGGGTGAACGAGCCGGCCCCGATTCGTGGCCGAAGAGGCATGTGATACCTCTGTGGCTGATGATCCGCCTGCGGGCTAAGCGGACTGCCGCTGCTCAGCGGTCGCCCGGCCGAATACCATGTGGTCATCGATCGGCCGCAACCGGTGGTCGAGCGCGTCGCGCAAAAAGTGGTGGCTGATGACCCAGGGTCGGCGGGTGCCCGACTTGGGCAGCACATCTAAAGAGCGCAGCACATAACCCGCCTGCAAGTTGAACGCGGGCTGCTCAGGCATGTCGGTGTCGCCAAGATGCGGATAGGCATGCGTATAGCCGTGGGTACGCATGTATTCCAGCAACTTCGCCACCGATCGCGCGGTCATGTCGGCGCCGAGCGTCCACGACGCATTGGTGTACCCGACACACCAGGCCGCGTTAGGGACGTCCTCGAGCATATGCCGCCGGTACACGAAGCGGTCGTGTGGGTTGATCTTCTCACCGTCGAGGCTGATGGTGATGCCCCCCAGGGCCTGCAGTTGCAGCCCAGTCGCGGTGACGATGACGTCAGCGTCGAGGCGGCGCCCGGATTTCAGCACAATGCCGTGGGCGTCCATGTGGTCGATGTGGTCGGTGACGACGTCGACGGCACCCCTTCTGATCGCCTTGTACAGATCGGCTCCCACCACGAAGCACAACCGTTGGTCCCACGGGTCATACGGCGGCGTGAAGTGGGTGTCGATGTCGTAGCCCGCGGGCAGATGCCGTTCGGCGATGCGCCGCAGCCGCCGCTTCATATACTGCGGCGCCCGGCGTGATACCTCCCATAACAGCACGCCGATCAGCGCGTTGCGCCAGCGGATGATCCAGTGAGCCACCTTCAGCGGCAATAGCTTTCGCAGCAGATTGGCCGTCGGCTCGATCTGCGGCGCCGAAATCATGTATGACGGCGTGCGCTGCAGCATGGTCACGTGCGCAGCTTGCCGCGCGAGCGACGGAATCAGGCTGACCGCGGTCGCGCCGCTGCCGATCACCACGACCCGTTTGCCGGTGCAGTCCAGCGACTCGGGCCAATGCTGCGGGTGGACCACTTCTCCGGCGAAGTCTTGGATACCGGCAAATGCCGGGGTGTAGGGATTGTCGTAGTCGTAGTAGCCGGTGCCGAAGAACACGAACCGGCACCGGTACGTCTCGTCGGCGCCATCACGCTCGGCGCGGATCGTCCAGGTGTCGGTGCTCGAGTCCCAATCCGCCGAGCGCACATGGGTGCTGAAACGAATGTGCTTGTCGATGCGGTGCTTGCGCGCCGTATCGGCCAGGTACTGCCGAATGTGGGCGCCGTCGACGATCATTTCCGGGCGGGTCCACGGCTCCCACGGGAAACACAGCGTGAAGATATCGCTGTCGGACCGGACACCTGGATAACGGAACAGGTCCCAGGTGCCGCCGAGCCGTGGGCGTCGCTCCAAGATCGTGTAGCGCACGTGCGGGTTGCGCTCCCTGATCCGGTACGCCGCGCCGATACCCGATATCCCGGCGCCGATGATCACTACGTCAAAGAACTGGTCGTCGACCACCGCTGCGCTCCCCTCACCCACACCCGGACCATCGCCGGGCACATCCCAGCGTAAAACGTCCGGTGTGACCGGTCGCGCCCGTGAGCGGCCGATTCCGTACTCCACCGGTTCCCACTTCAAAAACCCCATCCGCCACAGGAGCCAAGAGCCAGCCAATAGACTCGGAATCGGGGGGGCTGAAGAGGAGCGTAACCACATGGCCACCATCGAAGCGGACGCAGCGGCCCGCACACCGTTTACCCAGGACCTGGAGAATGAGATAGCCGCCACGCAGCGATACTTCGACAGTCCGCGCTTCGACGGGATCATTCGGCTCTACTCGGCCCGCCAGGTGGTCGAGCAACGCGGCACAATCCCGGTGGACTATACCGTGGCACGTGAGGCCGCCACGGCCTTCTACGCCCGGCTGCGTGAGCTGTTTTCCCAGCGCAAATGCATCACGACCTTCGGCCCGTATTCGCCGGGGCAGGCCGTGACCATGAAGCGGATGGGTATCGAGGCGATCTACCTCGGCGGCTGGGCGACATCTGCCAAAGGGTCGGCTAGCGAGGACCCGGGCCCCGATTTGGCCAGCTACCCGCTGAGCCAGGTGCCGGACGAGGCTGCCGGGCTGGTGCGTGCCCTGCTGACCGCCGACCGCAATCAGCAATACCAGCGCCTTCGGATGAGTGAAGCGGAGCGCGCCGCGACCCCGGCCACCGATTTCCGCCCGTTCATCATCGCCGACGCCGACACCGGTCACGGCGGTGACCCGCACGTCCGGAACCTGATCCGGCGCTTTGTCGAGGCCGGCGTGCCGGGATATCACATCGAGGACCAGCGGCCCGGCACCAAAAAGTGCGGCCACCAGGGCGGCAAGGTTTTAGTGCCGTGCGACGAGCAGATCAAGCGGCTCAACGCGGCACGTTTCCAGCTCGATGTGATGGGAGTGCCCGGCAT
This sequence comes from Mycobacterium botniense, assembly GCF_010723305.1. NCBI lineage: Bacteria > Bacillati > Actinomycetota > Actinomycetes > Mycobacteriales > Mycobacteriaceae > Mycobacterium > Mycobacterium botniense. Next base: position 128,934 of record NZ_BLKW01000002.1, read on the forward strand.
CATCGTTGCGCGCACGGATGCCGAGGCCGGCAACCTCATCGACAGCCGTGCCGACGAACGTGACCAGCCGTTTTTGCTTGGCGCTACCAACCTGAGAATCCCGTCGTACAAAGCCTGCTGGTTGGCGCTGATGCGGCGCTTTTACCAACTGGGAGTCAAGGAGCTCAACGGTCACCTGCTCTACTCGCTTCCGGACGGCGAGTACGCCGCGGCCGACGCCTGGCTGGAGCGGCAAGGCTTGGTGGACCTGGTCGCGCAGGCGGCTGCGGGGTGGCAGCAGAACGGGCGGCAATCCGTCGATGCGCTCTTCGACAACATCGAGGCCCGGTTCGTCGAGGCCTGGCAAGACGATGCCGGGCTGGAGACCTACGGCGAAGCCGTGGCGGATCTGCTGGAATTCCGGGAGAGCGAGGGCGAGCCGGCCGAGATGAGCACGGCTGAGTGGCGGCAGTTCGCGGCGCACGCTTCGCTGTTCGAGGCCCGCGAAAAAGCCAAGGAGCTGGGCGCCGACGTCGGTTGGGACTGCGAGCGTGCGAAAACTCCAGAAGGCTATTACCAGGTCCGCGGCGGGATACCCTATGCGATCGCCAAGTCGCTGGCCGCGGCGCCGTTCGCCGACCTGTTGTGGATGGAGACCAAGACCGCCGATCTCGCCGATGCCCGGCAGTTCGCCGAGGCGATCCATGCCCAGTTTCCCGACAAGATGCTGGCCTACAACCTCTCGCCGTCGTTCAACTGGGACACCACCGGCATGACCGACGAGGAGATGCGGGCATTCCCCGAGGAGCTCGCCAAGTTGGGGTTCGTGTTCAACTTCATCACCTACGGCGGCCACCAGATCGACGGCCTGGCCGCTGAGGAGTTCGCGACCGCCCTGCGGCAAGACGGCATGCTGGCGCTGGCGCGCTTGCAGCGCCAGCTGCGGCTGGTCGAGTCGCCCTACCGCACCCCGCAGACCCTGGTCGGGGGACCACGCGCCGACGCTGCGCTGCTGGCGTCCTCGGGACGCACGGCGACCACCAAGGCGATGGGCAAGGGCTCCACCCAGCATCAGCATCTCGTGCAGACCGAGGTGCCGAAAAAGCTGCTGGAGGACTGGCTGGCGATGTGGAGCGAGCACTACCGGCTCGGGGAGAAACTCCGGGTGCAGCTGCGCCCGCACCGCGCGGGTTCGGAACTGCTCGAGCTCATCATCTATCGCGAAGGCACCGACGCCGAGCAAAAGCTCGCCAACGTGATTTTCGCCCCGTTCCAAGACCGGCGCGGCAGCACTATCCTCACCGTGCGCGACCAGAACACGTTCGCCGAGCAGCTGCGTCAGAAACGGCTGATGACGTTGATCCATCTATGGCTGGTGCACCGGTTCAAGGCCGACGCCGTGCACTACGTCACCCCCACCGAGGACAACCTGTATCAAACGGAGAAGATGAAGTCGCACGGCATCTTCCGCGACGTGCATCAAGAGGTGGGGGAGATCATCGTCGCCGACGTCAACCACCCCCGCATCACCGAGCTGCTGGCGCCCGATCGGGTGGCACTGGGACGGTTGATTCGCAAGGAGGGCTGACAGCCCATCCGGCGGCAACCACAGCGGCGCGGCCGGAGCCGGGCGGCGCGCTCACCGCGGCACCATGCGCAGCACCACCGTTCGGCGCAGCACCCAGTGCTGGTCCACCGCGAAGCCCTGGCGTTCCGCCGCGCTCGTCACCGGCGACGGCACCCGGCGGTCGACGATGACCCACAGCGTCGCGCATGCCGCTAACCGGGGGCGCACGGTGTCGCTGTCAAGCGGCAGATCCTGTGACCACAGCTGGGCCGCTTCCGCACCCGAAACACCGGCCGCCACGTCGTCGAGCGGCACAAACGCGCCGGGTCGCGCCGCGGCGATGGCCCGCAGCGGTTCACGCGGGGCGGCGCCGAACACCACGCAGTCGTGCGGGCGGGCGCCGTGCTCGATCAGGTCGGCGACCGCGGAATAGTCTGCCGCACCTGGCTTTCCGTAACGGCCACGCTGTGTGATGAACGCCGTGCTCGAACTGGCCGCCAGGACCGCGAGCAACAGCACCACAAGCCGTATCCAGTGCCGCGCGATCGCCACAACACACACCCCGAGCACCAATCCCAGGCCCGGGGTGGTGAAAGTCAGGTATCGAGGTTGATAGACATCGCGGAACCACGCGGAGTAGCCGACGAGCAGCACAGTCGGCACCACGACCCACGGCACCGCCACAGCCAGGGCGGCGTGCGCACCGTGGGCGCGCCGGATTAGCACAGCGGCTGACCCGCAAGCCAGCAGCGCGACGCAAACGCCCAGAAAAAACCGCGAGCGGGTAAACCATTGCTCGAACAGCACCCCGGTCGCGAAACCGCCTTGGGCCGGATTGATCCAGTCGAGTTGTTGGCGTTGATTCAGCGTCAGCGATATCAGGGGGGACGCTAGAGCGAGGCCCCCCGCGGTGGCGGCCGCCCACGGCAGCAGGGTGCGCCGCGGCCGGCGCAGCGCCAGCGTCAGCGCGTGGGCGAACACCATGAGCCCCAGATACACAAAAGAGACGATGGCCAGCGCGAGCACGAGCCCGTAGAGGACCCACAGCGCGGCGCCACGAGCCGACGCCGCGACCACCAGGGCTACCGTGAGCCACACCGCGATCGCCGCGGTCAACGCATACGACCTGGCCTCGACCCCGGCCCACAGCGTGCGCGGCACGGCCGTGGCTGCCACCGCCGCCGCCCACCCGGTGGGGCGGCCGGCCAGCAACGTGCCCAGCACCAGCAGGCCGGCGGCGGCCGCGCCGACCGCGACAGCACTGGGCAGCCGCGCGGTGAACTCGTTGACCGGCACCCACGAGAACCACACGTGCATGGCCAGGTAGTACAGCCCATGAACCGCGTCGAAGTTCAGTAACAGACGCAGGATGTCGACCTCGGACCGGTTGGCAGCGGCTATGGTGGCGGCTTCATCGAACCAGAACGAGGGCCGCCACGACAGCAAAGCTGTCACCAGGGTCGCCGCCGCACCCGCCAGCCAGGGATCGGCGCGCTCCGACACCCGCAGCCTCGCGAGCGGAGTCGTCATCTCGCTGTGCACCGTCCCGCCGGGGGCACGGTCACCTCGCCCTGAGACGGTCGGTGCTGGTCAACGTCTCGCGTTCGGACGCTGAGCATCACCGCACGCCACGTCGGCTACCAGACCCGGATGTAGTCGATGAGCATATCGGCCGGAAAGGTGCCAAGTGCGGGATCGCCAGCGCCCGGCCCACCGACCGCAAGGCTGAAGATGGCAGCCATCAGGTAGCCGGGCTGATTAAAGGGCCAGACTCCTTTGATGGGTTTCGCCGCAACGGTGAAGTAGGGCGCCGCGCCGTCGACATAATCTCTCCAGAACTTGAAACCGTCGTCGTCCCAGCGCATTCGCCACGTGTGCCACCCGCTGTCGACTAACTCGGGGATTGATTTGCCTTCCCAGGTTTTGCCGTCGGACCGTGCATGGACGGTGGTTCCCGCCGGCCAATCACCGTTGCCGTACCACTCGACCACGTCAACTTCGCCGTCGGGAAGCGGTTCCTCGTTCACCGTCCAGAATGCGGGCCAGCAACCGGGAGTGAGGCAGTTGAATTTTATTCGGGCTTCCCAGGTATGGCCGATTCCGCCCTTCCAGTTGCTGTGGATTTTGCCGGTGTACCACTGGTCACCTTCTTGGGTGGCGCGCAGCACCAGATTGGAGTTGCCATCGAGGAAGACATTCTGGGCGCGGTAATGCCCCAAAACCGGGGGGTAGACGTCTTCATCCCAGTTCCACACCGTCCATTTCGCTAAATCGGGGCCCTGACCGGCGGGCCCATCGAACTCGTCCTGGAAGATGTACCCTCCGCTGGCGGCGCCGGGCGGCGCGGCGGGCGATGGCGCCGCCGGGGGGCTTGGCCGGGACGGGTGGGCGTGCGCGTCCGGCATCGGTATGGTGGCCGCGAGCAGGCCGAACCCGGTCATCATCATGATGCTGCGACGATCGATCTGAGCCACAGATCCGATAAAAGCAGGAACGACAGTCGCGGCGCAATTTGTGCATTTCTGGGGGCGCGTCGTCGGTGCGGCGACCGGCAGCAGCAAAAAGCCCCCCGGCGACTGGCTCCGGGGGGCTGTTTTTGGTAGCGGGGACAGGATTCGAACCTGCGACCTCTGGGTTATGAGCCCAGCGAGCTACCGAGCTGCTCCACCCCGCGACGGTAACTACCAGGTTACCGAATGGCTGACAGCGCCGCCAAATCACCGGATGAGCGGTGCGCTGCCGGGCGGCCAGTTGGTGCTGCCCCGCCGCCGAGTCGGCTGTTACTTGGCGGTGTTGAACTTGTTGATGGCGTCTTCGAGACGCTGCAGCGCAGCCCCGTAGCCGGCAAAGTCCCCCTTCTTCTGCGCATCCCGCGCCGCGCCGATCGCCGCCTGGATTTCCTTCAGCGCCGCGGCCTTGGCCGGTGACAACACGACAGCGCCGTTCGGCGACGGTGGGGTCTGCGCAGCCGGTGGCGGCTTGACCCCGGGCGCCGCCGCCAGCGGCGGGGTGCCCGCCGGCGGGTTCGCCGGCGCCCCGGCATCGGCCGGCTCAATTTCCGTCGCCGCCGCACCGGCGCCGGGCCCGAACAACTCGGTGAGCGCATCGCTGACCGTGGGGCCGTAGCCGACCTTGTCGTTGTACATCATCGCCACCCGGATCAACCGCGGGTAAGAGGACGCAGCGTCGCTGGCCCCCGGAGAGGCGTAGACGGGCTCGACATAGAGCAGCCCGCCCCGCCCGACCGGCAGGGTGAGCAGATTGCCCCACCGGATCCGGTTCTGGTTATCCCGCCCGATCACCCCGAGGTCCTGCGACACCGCGGTATCCGTGGTGATCGCGTTGTTGGCGAGTTTGGGACCGTTGACCTGGCCGGGGATGGTCAGCACCGTGATCTTGCCGTACGTCGCGGGATCGGAGCTGGCGCTGATATAGGCGGCCAGATAGTCGCGCTTAAACCTGTTCATCGCGCTTGTCAGCTGGTATGAAGCCGAATTGTCGTCTTTAGCAAGGTTTTTGGCGACGATGTAATACGGCGGCTGATAGCTGCTGGCAGTCGGATTCGGATCCAGTGGTACATCCCAGAAATCCGATGTGGAAAAGAACGTGACCGGATCGTTGACGTGATATTTCGCCAGCAGCATTCGCTGCACCTTGAACAGATCCTCGGGATAGCGCAGGTGGTCGGCGAGCTCCGGTGTGATATCGCTCTTGGGTTTGACGGTGCCGGGGAACACCTTCATCCACGCTTTGAGCACCGGGTCGCGCTCATCTTGCGCATATAACGTGACGGTCCCGTCGTAGGCGTCCACGGTGGCCTTGACCGAGTTGCGGATATAGGACACCTGCTTGTCGGGGGTCACCCGGTTGAACGCCACCTCATTGGAATCGGCCGTGGCCGACGACAACGAGGTGAGCTCGGAGTACGGATAGTTGTCCAGCGTGGTGTAGCCATCGATGATCCACACCAGCCTCCGGTTGACCACCGCCGGGTACACGCGGCTGTCGGTCGTCAGCCACGGCGCCACCGCTTGCACCCGCTGCGCCGGATCACGGTTGAACAAAATTTTGCTGTTAGATCCGATCACATTGGAGAACAAGAAGTTTCGTTCAGCGAATTTCGCGGCGAACACGCTGCGGGACAACCAGCTGCCGATCGGGACCCCGCCACTGCCCGCGTACGTGTAATTCTTGGTTTCGGTGCTGGTTTCGTAGTCGTATTCCCTGTCGGCCCCGTTCTTGCCGACGATCGCATAGTCTGCGGGAGCACTGGCGATCACCGGCCCGAAGTAGATCCGCGGCTGGTCAAGCCGCGCCGGCCCGTCGGAGATCACTCCGCCGTTGGCGCCGACAACATTGACCAAAAACTCCGGATAACCGCCGTTTTGGTTGGGATCGTTGGCGATCCCGCGCACGGTGTTGGCCGGGGACGCGATGAATCCATTGCCGTGCGTGTACACGGTGTGGCGATTGATCCAATCCCGCTGGTTGTCGATCAACCTGTCTGGGTTCAGTTCGCGGGCCGCGACGACGTAGTCACGCAGGTTGCCGTCCCGGTCCACGTACCGGTCGATCGACAGCTGGTCGGGAAAGTAGTAGAAGTTCTTTCCCTGCTCGAACTGGGTGAACGCCGGGCTGACGATGGTGGGATCAAGCAGCCGGATATTCGACGTCGTGGCGCGGTCGGCCGCAACCTGCTGAGCTGTCGCCGGGGCGTCGCCGCTGTAGTTGCGGTAGGTCACCACATCGTCGGTGAGGCCGTACGCTTGCCGGGTCGCGGTGATACTCCGGCGGATGTATTCGCTTTCCTTCTGAGCAGCGTTGGGTTTGACGCTGATCTGCTCGACCATAAGCGGCCAGGCCGCGCCCACGATCAACGACGAGAGCAGCAGCAGAACCAAACCGATAGCCGGAATCCGCAAGTCACGCAACGTGATCGCAGAGAAGACGGAAATCGCACAGATGAGTGCGATCGCCACCATGATCAGCTTGGCGGGCAGCACAGCATTGATATCGGTATAACCCGCGCCGGTGAACGGTTTACCGCCTCGGGTATGCGAAAGCAGTTCGTAGCGGTCCAGCCAGTACGCTGCCGCTTTGAGCAACACCAGCATTCCGGCCAGGCTCAACAACTGCACACGTGCCGAGCGGGTCATCGCACCGGTACGACCAGATAGTCGAATACCGCCGAACACGTAGTGCGCCAACAGGTTTGCTACGAACGCCAGTAGCAGCGCGACGAACAAGTAGCTGAGCACCAATCGATAGAACGGCAGATCAAATGCATAAAAGCCCAGATCCTTACCGAACTGCGGATCGTTGATCCCGAAGTCGCCGCCGTGCAGGAACAGCTGGATGCGCACCCAGTATGTCTGTGCGATGATGCCGGCCAGCAGCCCGATGACCGCGGGTATGCCGATAGCGATCACCCGCAGCCGCGACATGACCACCGCGCGGTACCGTGCCACCGGGTCGTTGTCGTTGCTGGGCACGAACACCGGCCGGGTGCGGTAGGCCAGCGCCAGCCCGCCGAATACGATGCCGCCGACCACCACTCCCGCCACCACGAACACCCCCAAGCGGGTGAGGAGAACAGTGGTGAATACCGAGCGGTAGCCGAGCTCACCGAACCACAACCAGTCGACGTAGCCGTCGATCAGCCGCGGCCCGGCCAGCAGCAACACGATCACAGCCAGCGCAATCCCGATCAGAACCCGGCTGCGCCGGGTCAACTTCGGCATCTTGGCGGCGGGCCGCATTCCCACTGGCGACGCTCCCTGATCACTACGAGATGATGGCGGTGTATAAGGGCGGTTTCCCTACCCTCTGGACGATCACAACTGTACGCATCCCGGGCCGACTGGCGGCCGCCATTCACATAGCCCCTGCTTGGCCGCCCGTTTTCCGCCGGATTTTCTGAGCCACAGCGCAGCTGCGCACCACTAACAACTGGGCGGATGCCCGCCTGCGGTCATGGTGTGCAATGCATCCACCGCCTGGCTGAGGCTGTCGACTTTGATCAACTGCAGGCCGAGCTTGTTGTCGGAACTTGCCTCATAGCAGTTCTTCGAGGGCACCAAAAACACCGTTGCACCGGCGGCACGGGCGGCCACCATCTTGTGCACCACTCCCCCGATCGGGCCCACCTTGCCGTCGGCGCTGATCGTGCCCGTGCCCGCGACAAACGTCGACCCGACCAGGTTCCCGGTGGTCAGCTTGTCCACCACGGCCAGACTGAACATCAGCCCGGCCGACGGCCCGCCCACGTTGGCCAGGTTGAACTCGATGGTGAACGGTGCCCACGGCGCATCCAGCACCGCGATACCCAAAAACCCGTAGTCGCGATCTGGGTTGTGACCCAGCGTAATCCGCGCAATCCCGGGCGGTGAGTTCTTGCGGCGGTAGTCGATCACCACTTGCTGACCGGGCTTGGTGTGCTTCAGCACCGATGTGAACTGGTCCACGTTGGCCACCGGGGTGCCGTTCACCGCGTCCACGGCATCACCGGTGCGCAACGCGCCCGCCGAGGGCCCGGGTTCGTTGACGGCCGCAACGGTCACCGCCTTCGGGTATTTCAGGTATCCCAGTGCGGCGTACTCGGCGTCGTGTTCGGACCGCTGAAATTCGGCGTTGTTGGCCTTGTCGATCTCCTCGCGTGACTTGCCGGGCGGGTAGACGAGATCGCGCGGCATCAATTGCTCCCGCCCGGATACCCACAGGGCCAGGGCTTCACCCAAGGTCAGGTCGTCACGTTCGGAAACCGTCGTCATGTCCAGATGACCTGTCGTCGGGTGCGTTTGGGTTCCCTCGATCTCGACTACTTGCTTGCCGTCCACTTCACCGAGAGTGTCGAACGTCGGGCCGGGACCGAGCGATACGAACGGCACGGTGACCACCGCGAGCAGTACACCGAACGCCACGATCGGTATTAGCGCGACCATCAGCGTCACAATCCGCCTGTTCACGCCGCTTACACTAGACGGGCCGGCCCGGATGGCCCGGGCTGCCTCATGCCGGCGCGTGGCGCGTAGCGTCGCGGGACGGGGGTTCACTCACAGCGAGACCGCGGATGACGCGGTGCGGCTCGCTGGTGAGTACCGTTGAAGGTATGGCTGACCCGCCTTTCGGCTTCTCCGCCGGAGATGATCCCGAGCGCAACACGCCCGGCAAGAACGATCCCCAGCCGGGTTCATCCGACCCGTTCGGTTTCGGCGGCGCGTTCGACATGGCCGACCTGGGCCAAATCTTCACCCGGCTGGGTCAGATGTTCAGCGGGGCCGGCACAGTGATCGCCGCCGGTAAAGCCAGCGGCCCGGTGAACTACGACGTGGCCCGTCAGCTGGCGGCGAACACGATCGGGTATGTGGCGCCGATCCCCGCGGCGACGAACACGGCCATCGCCGATGCGGTGCACCTGGCCGAGACCTGGCTGGACGGGGTGACGGCGCTGCCCGCGGGCACCACCAAAGCCGTCGCCTGGCGTCCCAATGACTGGGTGGATAACACGCTGGACACCTGGAAACGCCTGTGCGACCCCTTGGCCCACCAGATCGCCACGGTGTGGGCGGCGGCGCTGCCGGAAGAAGCCAAGACCATGGCCGGTCCGCTGCTGTCGATGATGTCGCAGATGGGCGGTGTGGCGTTTGGTTCGCAACTGGGTCAAGCACTGGCCCGCTTGTCCCGGGAAGTGCTGACCTCGACCGACATCGGCCTGCCGCTGGGGCCCAGGGGACTGGCCGCGCTGCTGCCGGAGGCCATCAACTCGTTCGCCGCCGGGCTTCAGCGGCCGCGCGATGAAATCCTGACCTTCCTGGCGGCCCGCGAGGCAGCGCACCACCGGTTATTCAGCCATGTGCCGTGGCTGACCAGTCAGCTGTTGGGCGCGGTCGAGGCCTATGCCCGGGGCATGAAAATCGACGTGGCCGGAATCGAGGAGCTGGCACGCGATTTCAATCCAGCGTCGCTGACCGATCCCGCCGCGGTGGAGCAGCTGTTGAGCGAGGGGGTATTCGAGCCCAAAGCGACACCCGAGCAGCTGCACGCGCTTGAGCGGCTTGAGACATTGCTGGCCCTGATCGAAGGCTGGGTCGAGACCGTGGTGACAGCGGCGTTGGGCGAACGGATTCCCGGCACCGCCGCGCTGGCCGAGACGCTGCGGCGCCGCCGGGCCACCGGCGGTCCCGCCGAGCAGACGTTCGCCACGCTGGTCGGTCTCGAGCTGCGGCCGCGCAAGTTGCGGGAAGCCGCGGTGTTGTGGGAGCGGTTGACGCAGGCCGTGGGCGTGGACGCCCGCGACGCGGTCTGGCAACACCCGGATCTGCTCCCCGAATCCCATGATCTCGACGAGCCGGCCGCTTTCATCGACCGGGTCATCGGCGGCGACACCAGCGGACTCGACGAGGTGATCGCCGAATTGGAGAAGGGCATCGATTCGGACCACGACGACGGCTCTGTGGACAACTGAGCCGGGGGTGGTGCCTCGCATGGCACAGTCCCACCCATGCCAGCGGCTGCGTCGCCCCTGTACGCGCTCGACCCGGCGATGCCGGTGCTGCTGCGCCCAGACGGCGCAGTCCAGGTCGGCTGGGATCCCCGCCGGGCGGTGCTGATTTATCCGCCGCCCGGCCTGGCCGCGGCCGCGTTGGCCGCGCTGCTGCGATCCATGCGGTCGCCGGTAGCGATGACCGAGTTGCGCCGGCAGGCCGCCCGTCACGGGTTGGCCGATACCGATGTGCTGAGCAGCCTGGTCGACCAACTCGTGGACGCCGGCGTGGCCACCCGCGGGCGCCGGCGACGGCGGCGGTCGGCGTCGATCCGGGTTCATGGTTGCGGACCGCTGTCGGATCTGATTGTGCAGTCGCTGCGCTGTTCGGGTGCCCGGATCAGCCAGACCAGCCAGCCGCATGCCGTGGCGGCTCGGGCGGCAGCGGACCTGGTGGTGTTGGCGGACTACTTGATCGCTGAGCCGCGGGTACTCCGCGATCTGCATGCGGAGCGTGTGCCGCATCTGCCGGTGCGGGTGCGTGACGGCACCGGGCTGGTGGGGCCCCTGGTCGTCCCCGGGGTGACGAGCTGCCTGGGCTGCACCGATCTGCACCGCAGCGACCGCGACGCGGCGTGGCCGGCGGTCGCTGCCCAGCTGCGGAACACGGTCGGTACCGCAGACCGGGCCACCCTGCTGGCGACCGCTGCGCTGGCGCTGAGCCAAGTGAACCGGGTGATCGCGGCCGTGCACGGGTTCGCAGGGGCCGCCGATCCGGGGCCCCCGCCGGCGGCGCTGAACGCCACGCTGGAGCTCGACCTGGGCGCCGGCTCGATCACCGCGCGGCAGTGGACCAGGCATCCGTTGTGCTCGTGCTGACAGGGACGATCGCGCGGGCACCGGCCACCCGTGATGGATGATGGTGGTGTGACCGATATCAAGCGTGGGCGCGCAGCGCGCAACGCAAAACTCGCCAGCCTGCCGGTCGGCATTGCCGGCCGGGCGGCGCTGGGGCTGGGCAAACGGCTGACCGGCAAGTCAAAGGACGAGGTCAACGCCGAGCTGATGGAAAAAGCGGCCCACCAGCTGTTCACCGTCCTCGGGGAGCTCAAGGGCGGCGCGATGAAGGTGGGCCAGGCGTTGTCGGTGGTCGAAGCCGCCATTCCGGACGAGTTCGGTCAGCCCTACCGCGAAGCGCTGACAAAGCTGCAGAAGGACGCCCCGCCGCTGCCCGCGCCCAAGGTGCACCGGGTGCTTGACGCGCAGCTGGGCACCCGATGGCGGGATCGTTTCCGCTCGTTCGACGACACCCCGGTGGCCTCGGCCAGCATCGGGCAGGTGCACAAGGCGGTGTGGTCAGACGGCCGCGACGTGGCCGTCAAAATCCAGTACCCGGGGGCTGACGACGCGCTGCGCGCGGACCTGAAAACGTTGCAGCGCATGGTCGGGGTGCTCAAACAGTTTTCACCGGGCGCCGATGTGCAGGGCGTCGTCGACGAGCTGATTGCGCGCACCGAAATGGAACTCGACTACCGGCTGGAGGCAGATAACCAGCGCGCCTTCGCCAGGGCGTATCAGGGTCACCCGCACTTTGTGGTGCCCCGCGTGGTGGCAAGCGCTCCCAAAGTCGTCATCCAGGAGTGGCTCGACGGCACCGCGATGTCGGAGATCATCCGCAACGGGACCACCGAACAACGCGACCTGATGGGAACCCGGCTGGCGGAGCTGACGTTCGACGCGCCGCGACGGCTGGAGATGATGCACGGCGACGCGCACCCCGGCAATTTCATGTTGTTGCGCGACGGCCGGATGGGTGTGATCGACTTCGGCGCGGTGGCGCCACTGCCCGGCGGTCTGCCCATCGAGCTGGGGATGACCATCCGGCTGGCCCGCGACAAGAACTACGACCTGCTGCTGCCGACGATGGAGAAGGCCGGCTTCATCCAGAAAGGCCAGCAGGTCGCGGTCCGCGAGATCGATGAGATGCTGCGCCAATACGTCGAGCCCATCGAGGTCGATGTTTTCCACTACACCCGCAAATGGCTGCAACGAATCACCACGCGTCAGATAGACCGGTCGGTCGCCCAGATCAAGACGGCCCGGCAACTTGACCTGCCGGCCGGGCTGGCGATTCCGCTGCGGGTGATCGCCTCGGTCGGTGCGATTCTGTGTCAGTTAGACGCACATGTTCCGATCAAGGCGCTGTCCGAAGAGCTGATCCCGGGCTTCGCCGAGCCCGAGCCGGACACCGCGGTGATCTAACGGCGCCCTGCCGGTGCGCGGTCAGCGGGTAAAACCGCATCGTCGCCGGACGAGCCGCAGCACATCCGCACCGTACAGTTCCAGTTTGCGTGCGCCAATACCCGGGATCGCGACGAGCGCCGCCGCATCGGCCGGACGCGATTCGGCGATTGCGATGAGCGTGTTATCGCTGAAGACGACAAAGGCGGGCACGTTCTGGCGCTGGGCGGTTTGCCAGCGCCACTGTTTGAGCTGCTGCAACAACGGTTCGTCGACATCGCCGGCACAGGTGTCGCACCGGCGCAGCACCACGGCTGCCGACGTGGTCAGCGGTGCGTTACAGATCCGGCAGTGCGCGGTGGCCCCCCGGCCCCGGCGCCCACGGCCCGCCCGCGCACCAGGCTGCAGCTGCGGCGCAATGCCGTTCAGAAACCGTGACGGCTTGCGGGTCTGCCGCCCGCCGGCGGCGCGGGACAGCGCCCAACTGAGCGCCAGATGCACCCGTGCCCGGGTGATTCCGACATAGAGCAGTCGACGTTCTTCCTCGACGGCGTCACTCGCCGGCCCGTGGGCCAGCGCATGCGAGATGGGCAGCGTACCGTCGGTCAGGCCGACCAGGAACACCGCGTCCCATTCCAGGCCCTTCGCGGCGTGCAGCGAAGCCAGCGTGACGCCCTGCAGCACCGGGGGATGACGCGCGTCGGCCCGCAGCCGAAGCTCGGCCAGCAGCCCGTGCAGGTCCAGCCCGGGACGCCGGGCGACCTCGTCGTCAACCAACTCCGCCAGCGCGGTCAGCGTCTCCCAACGCTCCCGGGCGCGGCTGCCGGCCGGCGGCCGGTTCGTCAGCCCCAGCGGGGCGAGCTGCGCGCGCACCACCTCGGGCAGCGCACCCTCGACCCCACGGTCAGCGGCACGCTGCAACGCCAGCAGCGCCTGTTTGACCTCCTGACGGCTGAAAAACCCCTCGCCGCCGCGGACCTGGTAGGGGATACCGGCTTCGGTCAATGCCTCTTCGTAGACCTCAGATTGGGCGTTGATCCGGTACAGCACCGCGATGTCCGCCGGCGGGGTACCGGCGGAGATGAGCCGGGAGATCGCCCTCGCCACCCCCGCCGCCTCGGCAACCTCGTCGGGATACTCGTGGAAAGAGGGCTCAGGGCCGGGCTCACGCTGGCCCACCAACTGCAGTCGGCTGCCCACCGCGCGCCCGTGGGCGCCGGCGATCACCCGATTGGCCAGCGACACCACCTGCGGCGTCGAGCGGTAGTCCCGCTCGAGGCGCACCACCGTGGCGTCGGGAAACTGTCGGGAGAAACCGAGCAGGAACCGCGGCGATGCCCCGGCGAACGAGTAGATGGTTTGGTTGGCGTCACCGACGACGGTCAGGTCATCGCGTTCGCCCAGCCAGGCCGACAGCAACCGCTGCTGCAGGGGTGTGACGTCCTGGTACTCGTCGACGACAAAGCAGCGATACCGGTCGCGGAACTCCTCGGCAACACATGCGTCGTTCTCGATCGCAGCAGCGGTGTAGAGCAGTAAGTCATCGAAGTCGAGCAGCACAACCCCGTCACGGCGGGTTTTGAGGGTTTCATACCCCGAATACACGGCGGCAACCTGCGCGGCGTCGCACGGCGCGTCGCGGCCCGCCGCCGCCACGGCCTGCGCATACTGCTCGGGGCCGACCAGCGACGCTTTAGCCCACTCGATCTCTGCCGCCAAGTCCCGCACGTCGTCGGTGCTGACCTGCAGCCCCGCCCGGTTTGCGGCGCGGGCGACGACGGCGAACTTACTGTCCAGCAACTGCCAGCCGGTGTCGCCGACCACGCGCGGCCAAAAATACCGCAGCTGGCGGTGTGCGGCCGCGTGGAATGTCGAGGCCTGGACGGCCCCGACAGCGCAATCGGTTCCCGTGGCCGCGTGCAGCGCGCGCAACCGGGTGCGCATTTCCCCCGCGGCGCGTTGCGTGAACGTCACCGCCAGCACTTGGTGCGCGGCGACGTGCCCGTGGGCGACAAGCTGAGCGATCCGGTGAGTGATCGTGCGGGTCTTGCCCGTTCCGGCACCGGCCAGCACGCAGACCGGCCCGCGGGGTGCCAGCACTGCCTCCCGCTGTTTGTCATCCAAACCCGCAGTCAGGGGGCTCGCGGTCAGCGGCATGCTGCCCATCTTGGCAGCGGTAGCCGACACCTGCCCAGCGCCACGCCACCCGCGGCTGGGCCGAGCTGCCGCCTACCGGTTAGGTTGAGTAGGTGATGACTGGCGCTGCGCTCACGCTCTACACCACCCCCTGGTGCGGCTATTGCCATCGGCTCAAGATGGCGTTGAAGGTCTCCGGAATCTCCTACCATGAGGTCGATATCGAACAAGACCCCGCCGCCGCGGAGTTCGTCGGTTCCGTCAACGGCGGCGCCAGGACCGTGCCGACGGTGAAGTTCACCGACGGCTCAACCCTGACGAACCCGGATGTGAGCCAAGTCAAGGCGAAGCTGGCTGAGATGGGCACCGGGTGACACCCGGTCACCCTACAGCGCGGCCCACGACTCGATGATCACCCGGGCTATCGAGATTGAGCCGGGCAGAAGAAGTTTCGACTCCGAGGTACTGCTCCAGTCACCGGCTTCCAGCGCTGCTCGCACTTCAGCGCGGGTGAACCACGCCGCTTCGGCGATCTCACCGTCGTTGTACGAGAACTGCTCAGCGGGGTCGGCGGTCGCGTGGAACCCCACCATCAATGAACGCGGGAACGGCCACGGCTGGCTGCCCAGGTAGCGCACATCGCGCACGGTCACACCGATTTCCTCGCGGATCTCACGGGCGACACACGCTTCGAACGACTCGCCGGCCTCCACGAAACCAGCCAGCAACGAAAAAAACCTTTCCGGCCATACCCTTTGGCGAGCCAGGATCACACGATCGCCACCGTCGTGGACCAGGCAGATTACCGCCGGGTCGATCCGCGGGAACTCCTCGTGACCGGTGACAGGGTTCACCCTCGACCAGCCGCCCCGAAACGGTTTCGTCGGTGAGCCGTCCACCGCGGAAAACCGGGCGCTGTCATGCCAGTTCAGCAACGCGATGGCTGACGACACCAGCTGCGCGCTGACATCGTCGAGGGACTGGCCGCCGCGACGAAGGTCGGTGACCACGGCCTGGACGTCAGGGTCGCGCGGGGCTTCCAAGGGGCCCCGGATAGCCCAGACGTGGCGGCCCCCTTCGATCCGGCCGAGAAACACCGCATCGGCAGGTGGTTTGTCGGCAAACGCGCTTGCCGCGCCGAGGACCACCCGGCCGTTTGCCACCAGAACGTGGTTGCGGGAATCGACGCGCAGCAGCGCAGCCTCTGCCCAGCCCGCGATGGCCGCGTCCACATCGGTGCGCAGGTGGTCGGCGCGGTCGGCGCCGACGCGCGACAGCAACGGGACACTGCGCAGCCGGAAATCCACGCGAACCCTAGCTGCCCACGCTGCGGATGTACAGCAGCCGATCACTGGCCTCGATGGCGTCGACCTCCGGGGCGTCCACACGCAGCAGATGGCCGTTGCGAACGACGCCGAGCACGATGTCGCGCAGATGCCGCGGCGAACCACCTACTTCGGTCTGCTCCACCTGACGCTCGGCGATGGCGAACCCGGCGTCGGGTGTCAGCAGGTCCTCGATCATCTCCACCACCCTGGGCGTGGTGGTCGCGATGCCGAGCAGTCGGCCAGCGGTCTCCGAGGACACCACAACCGAATCGGCTCCCGATTGGCGCAGCAGATGCTGGTTCTCGGCCTCCCGGATCGACGCGACAATCTTGGCTTTCGGCGCGATTTCCCGCGCCGTCAGGGTGACCAGCGCCGCCGTGTCATCGCGGCTGGTGGCCACGATGATCGAGGACGCGTGCTGAGCCGCGGCCAACCGCAGCACATCGGATCGGGTGGCGTCCCCGTGCACGGTGACCAAACCCGCGGCCGCGGCCTGGCTGAGGGCGGTCTGGTCGGTGTCGACGACGACGATGTCGCCGGGCGCCGCCTCGTCGCTGAGCATCGCGGCGACCGCCGTTTTTCCTTTGGTGCCGTACCCGATGACGACGGTGTGGTTGCGCACTTTGTTCCTCCAACGCTGAATCTTCCACGCCTGCCGGGAGCGCTCGGAGAGCACCTCGAGCGTCGTGCCGACCAGCACAGCCAGAAACGCGATCCGCAGCGGCGTCATCACGACAACGTTGACCAGGCGCGCAGGCTCGGTGTCCGGGGTGATGTCGCCGTAACCGGTCGTCGATAACGACACCGCCGCGTAATACACGCAGTCGAGGAACGTCAGTTGGCCGCCTTTGATGTCGCGGTACCCGCTGCGCCCCAGATAGACCATCACTGCCGCGGCCATCAACACCAGAACGGCGATGGCGACTCGGCGCACGATGACCCGGGTGGGACTGCCCGGACTTTCCGGGATACGCAGCACACCGACCAGAACATGACCAGGTTGCGCGGTCAGCGCCTCATCGCGAGGAACCAACCTAGTTCTGGCCATCATGCTCCGTCATCGGCTCAACCCGGCGCACGTGACAATGTAACCACGACCGCCTGGGCGGCAGTAGCTCCCCGCAGCCCGGTTACCAGTGCGCCGCCCGGCCCGCGCCGCACCGAGCCAGCAGCGTCGCCAGCTCCCCGGGCCCCGGCACGGTCTGCGGGACAACGGTCTCCCCGGTGCGAACGTAATAGAAAGCGGTGCGCACCAACACTTCTGGGCATCCCCGCAATCCCGCCCAGGCCGCGCGGTAGACGCCAAGCTGGACAGCGGCTTGCCGCACTGCGTGCGGCCCGTCCGGCGGCTCGCCGGTCTTCCAGTCCACCACGGTGACTCCCCCGTCCGGATCAGCGAATACGGCGTCGATGCGGCCGCGCACCACGGTGTCAGCAATCAGCATCTCAAACGGCACCTCGACCGCGAGGGGGCTACGGGCAGCCCACGGCGACTTCATGAACATCGCCTGCAGCTCAGCCAGCTCCGCGGTCTGCGCCTCAGCCAGGTCGGTGTCTGCCGCGCCCGGCAGGTCGGCCAGGTCGAACAGCCGCTCCGCCCCGTAGAACTGCTGCACCCAGTCATGAAAAGCGTTGCCGAGCACGGCATGCGGGTCCGGGCGTGCGGGCACTCGACGTATCAGCCGCTGCGCCGCAGCGACCGGGTCGCGGGCCAGCTCCACAAGGCTGCTGACCGACAACTGGGTGGGCAACGCCGGCGCAGCCGGGCGGGTGGCACTGGCCCGTTCGGCCAAAAGCGCGTCGACGTCGGCGACCCAACCGGCGGCCTGAGCGCTGCCGGGCGGGACCGGGGCATCCGCCGCCATCGCCGCGGTCACCAGCGCTGCCCCGCGTTCCACGTCGGCGCGGCGAGCACCTAGCGGGTCGGCTGGCCAGCACGCTTCGACAGCATTGCCTAGCAACGGATTTCGCTCACCGTCGGCGGGCGGCGGAGCCCACTGCTCCACCACCCCGCATGGCCGGCCATCCACGGCCGAACGTTCGATGACGTCTTTGAGTTCGCAGAGGAATTCCGACGGCCCGCGTGGCTTGACTCCGGTTGGCCCCCAGTGGTGGCCGGACAACAACAGGGTCTCCTCGGCCCGGGTGATGGCCACATACAGCAGGCGGCGCTCCTCGTCGGCGCGGCGCTGCTGCAGCTCACGACGGTGCGCAGCAATCGTGTCGGACAACTGTTTGCGGTCGGCGACTTGCGAGGTATCCAGAACCGGGACACCGTGCGAGCCGCCTGACGCACGGTCGCCGCGCAGCAGCGGCGGCAAGTCGGCAGCATCGGTCAGCCAGGTGCGAGTCGACGCAGTCGATGGGAACACCCCCGCCGACAGATGCGGCACCGCCACCACCTGCCATTCCAACCCCTTGGCGGCATGCACGGTCAGCACCTGCACACGATCGCGCGGGGCGGCGCGCTGGCCCGGCGGTAATCCGTCCTCGACGGCCGCCGCGGCATCCAAGTAGGCCAACAGACCCGTCAGCGTCGGCGCGGACACGCCGGAGCGTGCCGCGGCCCTCTCGGCATAGCCGGCGACCACGTCGGCAAACGCATCAAGGTGCTCGGCACCGGACCAGTCGCCGGAGGCCGCCCGCACCTCGCAGTCCACGCCCAGCATTCGGCGCACCTCGGCGACGAGGTCCACTAAGGGATGGCCCAGGTATCCGCGCAGCGTGCGCAGCTCCTGGCCCAGTGCGAGAATGCGCCGATAACCCACCGCCGAATAGTGGTGCGCCGGCCCCGGATCGCTGAGGGCGTCGGCCAGGCAGGCGCCGTCGGTGTCGCGGATATCGGGCCACGGCGCGGGCTGCTCGACGGCAGCCGACTCCGCCCGGCCCGGCTCAGCGCCGAGTTCTACCGCGCGCCGCCACAGCGCCGCGATATCGCGGCCACCCAGACGCCACCGCGGACCGGTGATCACCCGCATCGCCGCCGCCCCGGCCGTCGGGTCGGCGATCAGCCGCAGCATCGCCACCACATCGGCGACTTCCGGAATTGACAGCAGACCCGCTAATCCGACCACCTCCACCGGTATTCCGCGGGCGCGCAGCGCATCAGCCATCGGTGCGGCGTCGGCATTGCGCCTGACCAGCACGGCGGTGGTGGGTGGGCTGACTCCGGCCCCCCGGGCGCGCCGGTAGTGCTGGTGCACCTGCTCGGCGATCCAGTCGCGCTCGGCGCGCACATCGGGCAGCAACACGCAGCGCACGGTTCCCGGCGGGGCGCCCGGTCGCGGCCGCAGGCTGGGCACCGCAACCGATCGCCGCCGCGCCTCGCCCGCGATCGCGTTGGCGAGCTGCAGCGCCCGTCGCGGGTTGCGCCAGCTGGTGCGCAGCTCCAAGACAGCGGCAGGGGTCCCGTCGGAGCGCGGGAAATCGGTGCAAAACCGCGGCAGGTTGGTGGCCGACGCGCCCCGCCAGCCGTAGATCGACTGGATCGGGTCACCCACGGCGGTCAGCGCCAACTGGTCGTCGACCCCACCGCCGAACAGCGCCGAGAGCATGACCCGCTGGGCATGCCCGGTGTCTTGGTACTCGTCGAGCAGCACCACCCGGTAGCGGCGGCGCAGCTGCGCACCGACGTGCGGAAATCCGGCCGCCAGCCGGGCTGCAGCGGCCATCTGCGCGCCGAAGTCCATCACCTTGTCCGCGCGCAGCCGCTGCTGCAGCGCATCGAGCACGGGCACCAGTTCAGCGCGTTCGGTCTGGGTGGCCAGCATCCGCAGCAACCACTGGTTCGGGCCGTGGTCGCGCTGGTAGCGGCCCGGCGGCAGGGTATGCACGAGCCGGTTCAGTTCTCCATGCATGTCGCGGAGCTGGCTGGTTTCGACGAGGTGTTCGCTGAGCTGGCCCCACAATCGCAGCACCATCGCAGTGACCGCCGCGGGGGTCTGGTCGGTGTGGAGTTCACCGGCATAGCCGGTGACCACGTCGAAAGCCAGCTGCCAGAGTTCGGTCTGGCTGACCAGCCGGGTGTCAGGCTCGATGGAAAGCAGCACACCGTGTTCGCGCAGTAACCACCCGGCGAAAGCGTGGTAGGTACTGACGACGGGCATCTCAGGGGCGCGGCCCGGCTCACTCGCCGCCGGGCACGCGGTCAAACCGGCGCCGGCCAGTCGGGCCAGCCGGGAGCGGACGCGACGCAGCAGCTGTCCGGCGGCCTTGCGGGTGAACGTCAGCCCCAGGACCTGGCCGGGGTCGGCGTACCCATTGGCCACCAGCCACACCACCCGCGCGGCCATCGTCTCGGTTTTGCCCGCGCCGGCTCCCGCGATAACGACCAGTGGGCCCGGCGGCGCGGCGATGATCGCGGCCTGTTCCGCGGTGGGCTCGGACAGCCCGAGCACACCGGCCAGCTCAGCCGGGCTGTAGCGTTCCGCCGGGCTCATGGCCGCCTCTCGGGACCGACATGAGCCGGGCAGCTGGGCCGGATCGGGCAGTGGGCACAACCCTCGTTGACCCGGGCCACAAACTCCGGTCCGGCCGTCGCGGCGGCCGCCTGCCCGATGAGGTTGAGCCAGGTGTGGCGGGCATCCGGGGTCAACGGGTCCTGCTCGCGTTCGACCACACCGTTGGCCCGGCCCAAATAGACCAGCCGTGCCCCGCCGGGTTCGTCCGCACCCGGCAGCAGGCCTTCAGCCACCGCCAGCTGATACATCGCCATCTGCGCATGCCGTTGGGCATCGTCTTTGCTGACCGGTGTCTTACCCGTTTTCAGGTCGACGATGACCAGGCGCCCGGCACCATCTCGCTCCACGCGGTCAACCCGCCCGCGCAGCCTGACCCTGCCGCCATCGGGGGTTTCGACGACACCCTCGACGCCGACCTCGACGCCCACCTCGGTCAGCTCATGGCGCGTCTTTTCCCGCCATCGGCAAAACGCCTGAATCATCGCGTGGTGGCGCGCCCGCTCGTTGGCCGAATACCACGGCGAGTCGAAGGGCAGCTGCGGCCAGACCCGGTCCAGCGCGGCCGCCAGCTCGGGTTCGCTCCGGTCGGGTTGAGCCAGCAACGTGTGCAGCAACGACCCGAGGGTGGAACGCAGGTCGCGGGCGGGAGTTCCGCCGTGGCGTTCGACCAGCCAGCGCAGCGGGCAGTCGGTGAGTGTGCGCAGGGTCGAGGGGGTGAGCGTGACGATATCGCCGCTGCACAGCGGTGCAGTGGTGCTGACCGGGCTCAGGCCGTACCAGTGGGCCGGATCAGCACCCGCAACACCGCTTTGCGCCAAGCGGGCCAATTGTGCTGCGGCGCAGGCGCGATCATGATCGGACACCGCTCCGTCGGCTGCGCACACCACGCTGCGCAACTGGCCGACCACCGCGGCCGCGGACAGCAGCCGCGGCGCTGCGACCGGCTGAACCGCACCGGAACCATCCTCCCCGCCCGCCCACTGCGCGATCTCGACAAAGAACGCCGAGGGCAGCGCAACCTCCTGGCCGGCCTCTCCGGCCTCGTTGTCGACCGCGGTCACCAGCAGCCGCCGCCGCGCCCGCCCCATCGCCGCCACCAGCAGCCGGCGCTCCTCGGCCACCAGTGGCGCCCGCAGAGACGCCTGCTGGGCGACACCGTCGAGGACATCCAGCAACCGCTGCGTGTCCAACACTCCTCCGCGTGGAATCGTGTTGGGCCACAACCCTTCCTGTAGTCCCGCGATGACCACCAGATCCCACTCGTGCCCGAGTGCGGCGTGTGCGCTGAGCACCCTGACCTGTTCTGCCGGCGACAGCGGCTCCGGGTCGCCGACGGGCAGCCGCAACGCCCTGATGTGCTCAAGCAGCCCGTCCAGCGTCGCGCCGGCCGTGCGCGACACGTATTGCTCAGTAAGGTCGAACAACGCGGTCACCGCGTCGAGATCGCGCGCCGCCTGGGCGCCGGACGGCCCGCCGCGCGCGCTGGCGTGAAGCCACCGAGGGTGCAGACCGGAAGCCTGCCACGCCGCCCACAGCGTGGAGCGCGGATCCCGGCCGTCACGGTGACAGCGAGCGGCTGCGTCCAGCACGGCACGCACCCGCCGCAGCGGGCGAACGTGGGTGACCGGCAGGGACGGCGGCTCATCGCCGGTCAGCGCCTCGACGACCAGGTCGTCGAAGCTCGGGGAATCCGCTCCCCTGCGGCGCAGGGCCCGGCGCAGTTGTCGCAGCGATATCGGATCGACCCGGCCGATGGGCCCGGTCAGCAATGCCACTGCCCGCTGCCCGTCCAGCCCGGTGACGGCAGCCTCCAGCACCGTCAACAGCGCGGCCACGGCCGGCTGCGCGGCCAGCGGTCCGCTGGCCGCGGGCACGGCCACCGGAACCCCGGCCGCGGCCAGGGCCTGCGGCAACCGGGCTGCCCGCGACACCGACCGCACGATCACCGCCATCTGCGACCACGGAATCCCGTCGACCAGATGGGCCCGCCGCAGCGTGTCGCCGATCAGCGCCGCCTCCGCCTGTGCGGAGGCGGCCAGCCGCACCGTGACCGATCCGGGATCCGGTCCGGCGCCGCGGATTTCCCTGCCCGGGGCGCTGCCGGGAAGCCGGCGCGCCACCGCGCTCACGGCCCGCGCCACTGCGGGAGCGCAGCGGTGCGACCTGGTCAGCACCACCGCGGGAGAATCGCCGGCGAGCAGGGCGGCCGGGTCGGCACCCCGGAACCCGTACACCGCCTGGTTGGGGTCGCCGGCCACCAACGTCAGATCGGTGCCCGCCGCTAACACGCGGATCAGGCGCGCCGCCTGCGGATCCAGTTGCTGAGCATCGTCGACCAGCAGGATCCGCAACCGGGCACGCTCGCCGGCCAGCAGATCGGGATCGACCGCGAAGGCGTCCAGCACGGCCCCCACCAGTTCGGCGGCGCCCAGCGCCGGCGTCCTCGCCTGCGGCGCCGCCGTTCCGGCGGCCGCGCGCAGCAGCATCACCTGCTCGTACTGGCGGGCAAACCGGCCGGCCGCCGCCCATTCCGGGCGCCGCCACCGTCGGCCCAGCCGCTCCAGGTCCCCCGGCTGGACTCCACGTTCGCTGCACCGCGATATCAGGTGGCGCAAATCGGTGGCGAAGCCAGCGGTGGCCAGCGCCGGCCGCAGGTGTGCCGGCCAGCGACTCGCCGCGGCGCTGTCGGTGTCGTCGGCGAGATCCCCGGCGAGCAACTCCCGGATCACGGCATCTTGTTCGGCGCTGGTGACCAGGCGCGGGGGCCGCTCACCGGCGCGCTGGGCGGCTCTTCGCACGATGGCGTAGGCATAGCCGTGCACCGTGCGCACCAGCGGTTCCCGGATCACCGGCCGGCGCCCGGCGGCAGCCCGCGAGCGCAGCAACGCCCTCGTCAACGCGCTGCGCGTCCGCGTTCCGATCCGCCCGGCCCCCGTGAGCAGCAGAACCGATTCCGGGTCGGCGCCGGCGCTGATGCGGGCAGCCGCCGCGTCGACCAGCAGACTGCTCTTCCCGGTTCCCGGGCCACCCAGGACACGCACCAGCCCGCGCAGACTCGGCTCCAGCAGGCTTTGCGCATGGGCGTCCCAGGTGCGGGGCATAGCCGCATCACAGCACAAGGCTCCGACAACCCGCCGGCGGACGATCAGCGGTGCCAGCGGACCGGCCCGGCCCGCAAGGGAGGTTCATTGTCGACGGGCTCAATCCGCGTGACCGGTATCCGGACCGGGCCGGTGTCCCTGCGGGCGGGGCGAGCGGTGCGGTCATACTCCGCGCGGCGGCGGGGATCACGCAGTAATGCATACGCAGCAAGAATTTGCCGTAGCCGCTCGTCGGCGCCCGAATTCGACGCGCTGGGGCGACTGTCGGGGTGATGGGCGCGCAGCTGGCGCCGGTACGCGCGAGTGATCTCGGCCTGTGTCGCCGTCGGCGCCACGCCGAGCACCGCATAGGGGTCCGTCATGTAACACCGCGCCTTTCAGCCTGCGTCGGCGGTGGACTGCGGCGGTGGGCGCGCCGAACCGCTGTGCGCGCCCACCCCGATCGATGAGGCCCCGCTGTCCTCGGGCCGGGCCACCACCGCCCGTGACACTGCGCCGCAGCCGGCAGCCTGCGGCCCATCACATCAGCTGAGGAACGGCACTGGGGCCGACATGCGAGTGTCAACCGTCGACGCATCACCTCCTCGGTGTCACGGCCGTTGCGGGTAGCCGGCACCGGAGGCGACCGTGGACGGGCCGCTGGTCCGGTGCGTGAACCTGCGCCGTCAGGCGTTGATAGCCGTGCGCTCCGAATCGCGGCTGATCTGGATACGACGCGGTTTGGCTTGTTCTGCGACCGGGATGGTGAGCCGTAGAACACCGTCGTGGTAGTTGGCTTCGATTTTGTCGGTGTCGAGGTTCTCCCCGAGGAACAGCTGCCTGCTGAAAACACCACGCGGCCGCTCGGCCGATACCATTTCCCGGCTTGGGTCCAGGTCGGGACGTTCGGCACGCACTGTGAGCACATTGCGCTCGACGTCGAGATCCAGCGAGTCAGCCTTCACGCCGGGCAGATCGAACTCGACGATGAACTTGTCACCTTCCCGCCAGGCGTCCATCGGCATGACCGCCGGCCGGGCCGCGGTCCCCAGCACCTGTTGGGTCAACCGGTCGAGTTCGCGGAATGGATCCGTCCGCATCAACACCATGTTCACCTCCCCGACTAGGAGCAGATCATCTATGTCTGCTGAGATAACTTTGTCATATCACTAGCAGAAGACTTATGCAAGTATCTAAGAGAAATTTTCTCTCTCAGAATGACGTGAACAGAGGTCGCCAGACCGCTTGGCGGGAGTCACGTACATCTCAAGCGGATGCCGGGCGCTCACGGAATCGATGCTGTTACCAGCGACTACTCGGCCACATCCGCGTTGATCAGTATGAAACCTATGTCCATAGACATAGATTCTCATCTCTATGTATGGTACCTTTGTGTACGTGAGCACCAGCAAGTCTCGTAGCAAAACGGAGCAGCAGTCGGCCACGCAGGAGCCATCGCGTTCCGCGCGCGGAGTGTACGGCATCTCGGTCGCATCCGAGTTGTCCGGCATCGGACCACAGACGCTGCGGCTCTATGAGCGTTGGGGACTGCTGAGCCCGTCACGCACCGCCGGGGGGACACGTCGCTACAGCGACGACGACCTCGACCGCCTCAAACAGATCAGCGAACTTGTCGACCAGGGCGTTAACTTGGCCGGTATCGCACGAATACTGGACCTGGAGAGCCGAAACAGCCAACTGGAATCCCACAACACCCAGCTGCGGCTAGACAATGCCCGGCTCAGAGCCGATCACAAGGAGTCGGCCAGCACCACCAGGCCGAAAAAGGGAAGGAGGGGCTCCGCCAATGAGGGAGGCCGCAACAACCGCGCGAATCGGCGAAACCCCTGAAGCCGACACGGTCGAACAGCACTTGGCGGTGCTCGATGACGAGGGCGGGCTGGACCCGTCGTGCCTTGCCCACCTCACCGATCGCGAAGCCAACGAAGCCGACGTGATCGAGCAGGCCACTGTCGTCCCGGTCGCCGCAGACGAGCCGCCATGGTAAGACCGTCAGCTACAGCCGCGGCCCGCTAGACATCCTCGGCGGGCAACCCGCGTCCCGGCTCGGCGTGCGCCCAGCCGCGCGGGCCGGCGCGGAACAACTGGCCCCAGGTCGACAGCGCAACCGCCGCCGCAGCGTCATCGATGTCCCTGCCGTGCTGATCCTCGGCGAGGGTGACCAGGGCATGCGCCAGGTTGACCGCATCGACGTTGTGCCGCTTGGCCGTGTGCATAATCTCGACGAACGCCTCGTCGAGTCGGTAACGGCGCAGCGCCACCAGAACACCCTCGGCTGTATCGAGGATCCGCGCACCCGTCCTGCGCGTTTCGCGCGGCCGAGCGTCGTGCGTCATGGTCATCACCTCGTCAGGGTCGGACAGACTGGCCGGCGGCGGGTGGTCTGGTCTGGGCCATGTTCCGCCGCACCGTCTTAGGCGTTGACGACCTTCGGCGTCCCGGTCGTGACGGCGAGCTTGCGGGGCTTAGCATGCTGGGCGAGCGGAATCGCCAAGCGCAGCACTCCATCGGTGTAGTCGGCGTGCACGTTGTCGATATCGAGGCTCTCCCCAAGGAATAGCTGGCGGCTAAAGACTCCGTGCGGGCGCTCCCACACCAGCATGGTGTGACCGGACCCAACATCCGGACGCTCCGCGCGCACGGTCAGCACGCCCCGCTCGACAGTGACGTCTAGCGACTCTGGCCGCATGCCCGGCATGTCGAGCTCCACGAAGAACGTGTCGCCGTCCCGCCACGCATCCATCGGCAGGTATGCGGGAAGCGCGGCGGTGCCCAGCACACGGTGGGTGAGTCGGTCGACCTCACCGAGCGCGTCGGCACGCATCAGCATGGACACCACCTCCTTGCCGAGTCCGCAGTTGTTTTCTTCGACTACAACTTGTGGCCGATAACACATATTTCGGGTTGGGCGCAGGGCACGGGCACCACGGTGACCGCCCCGGCCCACCACGGCCGCAGACACAGCTGGCACCATCGACGCGTGACCGTCGACCTTCATGTGCATCGGTATGGTCCGGGCCGGCCCGCACACGTGCTGGCGCTCCACGGGCTGACCGGCCACGGGCAGCGCTGGCAGCAGCTCGCCACCGGGTATCTGCCCGAAATCGCCGTGGCCGCACCCGACTTGCTGGGACATGGAC
This sequence comes from Mycobacterium botniense, assembly GCF_010723305.1. Classification (NCBI taxonomy): domain Bacteria; kingdom Bacillati; phylum Actinomycetota; class Actinomycetes; order Mycobacteriales; family Mycobacteriaceae; genus Mycobacterium; species Mycobacterium botniense. Next base: position 155,368 of record NZ_BLKW01000002.1, read on the forward strand.
GGTCCTCGTGGGCGGCCCCGTGGACGATTGACGCGAACGTCGAAGCGCTGGCAGCGCTGCTGGAGGAGCAGGCCGACACCCCCGTGGTGGTGGTCGGCCATTCGTTCGGCGGTGCGGTCGCACTGCATCTGGCCGCGGCACACCCCGACAAAGTCGCCGCGCTGGTGCTGCTCGACCCGGCGGTTGGGTTGGACGGCGCCTGGATGCGCGAGATCGCCGATGCGATGCTCGCCGCACCCGACTACCCGACTGCAGCGCAAGCCCGCGCCGACAAGGCGACCGGATCGTGGTCCGATGTAGACCCCGCTGTGCTCGACGCCGAGCTCGACGAGCACCTCGTCGCACTCCCCAGCGGACGCTACGGCTGGCGCGTCAGCCTGCCGGCGATGATGTCGTACTGGAGTGAACTGGCCCGCGACATCGTCTGGCCGCCCCGGACCACCCCGACGACGGTGGTGCGGGCGCGCCGGACGTCACCGCCGTACGTCGGCGACGAGCTCATCGGCGGGCTTCGCCGGCGCCTGGGATCGGGTTTCGAACTGCTGGATTTCGACTGCCAGCACATGGTGGCTCAGGCCAAGCCTGCCGAAGTCGCTGCGTTGATCCGCCGCCACATGCACCACCGATGCCCGCAGTGACCGACGAGCACATCGAGCAAGTGCGCGCATTGGTCGCAGCCATCCCGGCGGGCCGAGTCGCCACCTACGGCGACATCGCCGCTGCCGCAGGGCTTTCCAGTCCACGCACGGTTGGCTGGATCATGCGAACTGATTCCGCCGACCTGCCCTGGCACCGGGTGATCAATGCGTCGGGACGCCCGGCTCGGCATCTGCGGGCCCGTCAGCTGGAATTGCTGCACGCCGAAGGGATTCTGAGCGTCGATGGCAGGATTCCGCTGCAGCAGCACCGCTACGCCTTTCCGCGCCGGCTACAGTATCAGCCGGACCAGGGCAGCAGTGCGGGCCAGACCCGGAAACGCGGCCGCCGTCGAACGCGGGTGCAACGCATGGACGGCTAACCGAAACATCAACGCGCGCAATAGCATTTGTGGCCACTCTGGCAATGCGTCCCAGCGCTCGATGAGCCCGTCGTCGGCCTCGCCCCACGACAACGCATCCACCACGACCACACCGGCAGCCCAGGACGCGGGCCGCCAGTAGGGTGTGATGTCGGTGATCCCCGGCGGGGCGGTTCCAGCGAAAAGCACTGTCCCATACAAATCTCCGTGCACCAGCTGGCTGGGGCTCTTGGTTGGCCGGCGCAGTCCGGCGAGTTGGTTGATCAAGTCGATCGACCGCTGCGCGTCTGCAGTGGCCGGGGCCACTCGCGCCGCCGACGGCACCGACTGCAGTGGACGCTCTTCCCACGCAGCCCGGTCCGCCGCAATGAAAACGTCGACGTCCGCCCACGGGGCGGTGGGCCCTTGGGTGAGGAACCGGGGGCGCTCCAGCCGGGCGGTGGCTTCGTGCAGCCGCACCGCCGCCGAGACAACTTCGTCGTGCCTCGGCTCCGGTCGACCGGCAACGAAAGTATCTGCCCGCCAACCGGAAACGACATACCGTCCGTCGGTCGAACGCACCGGCCGCGCCAGCCGCACCCCGTCGACGAACAATGTCTCACGCACCCGCGCCGACCAGGCGGCGCGGGCGTGGTCGGCCACCATCGACAACACCACTTCGCCGCACCGCCAACCGCCCTCCCAGCCGTCTTCCAGCGGGACGGGGTGGACCCCTCTCAGACCGAACGCCGCCACAACGTGCTCGGGCGGCCGCTCGACACTCACACGGTCAGGGTAACCGCGCCGAGCGCGCGCAACCGGACGAGACACGACAGCCGAGCCGGACTGCCCGCGCCCCGGCCGCGACGCGGCCGGTTATGTCAGTACATCACCATGTCGGGTTGTATCTGTTTGGCCCACGCCACGATGCCGCCCTGCAGATGAACCGCATCGGCAAAGCCTGCCCTCTTCAGCGCGGCCAGCGCTTCCGCTGACCGCACGCCCGTCTTGCAATACAGCACCGGCATGCGATCTTGTGGCAGTTTGGCCAAACCCTCGCCGGAGTTGATCTGCGAATGCGGGATCAACTGGGCCCCATCGATGTGGTTGATCTCCCACTCTGCCGGCTCCCGGACGTCAATCAGTGCCAGCTTCTTACCGGAGTCCAGCAATTCGCGCAGCTCACGTGGTGTGATCGTGGAGTCGGCGACGGCGTCGGCGGCCTCGTCGGACACCACACCGCAGAATTGCTCGTAGTCAACCAATTCGGTGATCTTCGGGGTCGACGGATCCTTGCGGATCGCGATCGTGCGGTAGCTCATCTCCAGTGCGTCATAGATCAAGAGTCGCCCCAGCAGCGGCTCCCCGATCCCGGTGATCAGTTTGATCGCCTCGGTGCCCATCACCGATGCGATCGACGCGCACAGGATTCCCAGCACCCCGCCCTCGGCGCACGACGGCACCAAACCCGGCGGCGGGGGCTCCGGATACAGGTCGCGGTAGTTCAGCCCGATTCCGCCGGGCGCGTCCTCCCAGAACACCGAGACCTGCCCTTCGAAGCGATAGATCGATCCCCACACGTAGGGCTTTCCCGCCAGCACGGCGGCGTCGTTGACCAGATAGCGAGTGGCAAAGTTGTCGGTGCCGTCCACGATCAAGTCGTACTGCTCGAACAGGTCGACAGCATTGTGTGGTCGCAGTCTCACCGGGTGCACACGCACCTGGACCAGCGGGTTGATCTCGGCGATGGAATCGCGTGCCGACTCGCCCTTGGGCCGGCCGATGTCGGAGACACCATGGATGATCTGCCGCTGCAGGTTCGATTCGTCGACGACATCGTCATCGACGATGCCGATGGTGCCGACCCCGGCCGCGGCCAGGTAGAGCAACGCCGGGGCCCCGAGCCCGCCGGCCCCGATCACGAGCACCCGCGCGTTTTTGAGCCGCTTCTGCCCCTCAACTCCCAGGTCGGGAATGATCAGGTGCCGACTGTAACGGGCGATCTCCTCGCGGGTCAGCTCGGCTGCCGGCTCCACCAGCGGTGGCAACGTTGTCGACACCGGTGTCTCCTCGTTATCTCCTCGACTAGGCTCTCGCGGGACATCAGCCACCACCATCACAGCAGCTGTCCCCGTCAACGGCAAACAGATCAACCACACATGGCCGGCGTTGCTTCCCGCCGAGCCCTCTCATGCCAGACGGGCCGGCACCGATCGTCTCAGGTGATCGGATAGGGCCACGGATTGTAGCGACAGGTTTTGCCGTCCGGCTTAACCCATTCCGGGTCGAACTTCGCGGCATCGTCGTCAGCCGTCGAAAACGTCTGCTGCATCATCACCGGCGCCAGGCCCCCTTGTTTGTCGCATGACTCATGACGCAGGTAGCCGATCGCATGACCGACCTCGTGGTTGATCACATATTGGCGGTACGAACCGACATCACCCTCAAAAGGCACTGCCCCGCGGATCCAGCGTGCCTCGTTGATGAACACCCGCGGCTGCCCTGCGGGACCATACGACGGGTTGTAGCAGGAGGTCTCCAGCGGAAACTCGTAGCCGCACCCTTCGCGCACCGTCATCGGCGAGGACAATGAAATCCGAAAGTCAGGGTTTCCGCTGTCGATCCTGGTGAACCCGAACTGCGGGTTGTGGATCCAGCCCTTCGGGTTGGCCAGTGTCTGGTCGACCATCCGCACGAACGCGTCGTCACCGCCAAACAGTGTGGCGTCGATCCCGTTTTCGACCTCGACGGTGTAGGTGAAAACCTTGGCGGTGCCCCGACCGACCTGGGGGGCTGTGCCGGCGAGAATGTGCCAGGTTTTGTCGCCGCCGGGGGTGAACGGGCCACCGTCCGGCAGCACCCCGGTGGGCAGGCTGGCGTCGAAGCGGGCCACACCGCGCGGCGGCGCGTCGATAATCGCGGTACTCACCGCCCCGATCGACGGCGGGCCTTGCGCCGGCTCCTGGGAGGCCGGGGCCGGTGCACTGGTCCCGGTCACCGCCTGGTAGAGCACCATGACGGTCAGCGCCGAGAGCACCGGCAGGGCGTAGGCGCGCCACCCGTATGTCGACACAAACCGGCCGAGCCAGGTTTGCTTGCGCCAGCGGCTGTGGCGGTCCCGATTGGACCGAGCCCGGCCAGTGTTCCAGGCGAGCGGGTCGCGCTGCGCGCGCAACGGTTCTCGCCAGTCGTCGCGAAGCATCGGTACTCGACCGATGCCGGACGGGGCCGGATCATAGGTCACAGCCTCCAGAATGGCACAACTGCGCACAACCCGAACTTGTAACGCGCCCTGCGGGCACGGCCCGGCCGGTGATGTATGCCAAACGTCGACCACGTCGCTGCCGGTCATGACACAGTGATCGGTAGTAGTGTCGACGCGACAACCACGTGCCGATCCGGCGACACCTGGCGGCGACAGATTGAGGACTTGATGAGTGATCTCGCCAACACCACCGAGCGCAGCGGCGTCAAACCTGCCGACAGCGACCTGTCGTTGGACAGCGGAAACCGGCGCGGAAACCGGCTCCCCCGCGATGAACGCCGAAGCCAACTGCTGATCGCTGCCAGTGAGATTTTCGTCGATCGCGGCTACCACGCCGCCGGCATGGACGAAATCGCCGAACGCGCAGGGGTGAGCAAACCGGTTCTTTACCAACACTTTTCCAGCAAGCTTGAACTGTATCTGGCCGTGCTTCGCCGCCATGTGGACAATCTGGTGTCCAGCGTGCGTCAAGCGCTGCGCACCACCACCGACAACCGCCAGCGCTTACACGCGGCGGTGCAGGCCTTCTTCGACTTCATCGAGCACGAAAACCAGGGCTACCGGCTGATCTTCGAGAACGACTATGTCACCGAACCACAGGTTGCCGCGCAGGTGCGGGTGGCCACCGAGTCATGTACCGACGCGGTATTCGACCTGATCAGCGCCGACTCCGGACTCGACCCTCACCGGGCCCGGATGATCGCAGTGGGCCTGGTCGGCATCAGCGTGGACTGCGCGCGGTATTGGCTCGACAGCGACCGCCCGATTTCCAAAGAAGAAGCCGTAGAGGGCACTGTGCAATTCGCCTGGGGCGGGCTGTCGCACGTGCCGCTCACCCGCTCCTAGCAGACTCGATTCCAACGCCGAAGCCGACGCGGCGCGCGTCGGCGACGCCGATTTCCACGTAGGCAATTTTGCTGGCCAGAACCAGGAAGCGGCGACCCCTCTCGTCGCTCAGGCTGAGCACCCGCGAGTCCTCACGCAGCGCGGCGGTGATGAGCTCTTCAACTTCACCAGGCGACTGCGAACTGGTGAACACCAGCTCACGCGGGCTGTCTGTGATACCGATCTTGACCTCCACGCTGGTCCCTTCCGTCCAGTCACACCGTTTCAGCAGCAGGCTAGTAGACCCCCTGGCAGAAGCCGATCGCCCGGCCACACCACCAGTGGCGCCGGCCCGGCCCGGCTGTGGTCACGATCACCCGACACGCCCGTGCCGCAGCGACCGCCACGATGTTCACACAGATAACATCAGCACCATCAGCACCATGAGCCACCTCGATGCCGAGATCGAGGACTACCCGGACGACGAGATCTACGCCGACGCCGTCGACCACCCCGCGCCGACCGATCAGCGCTGGCGCCCGGTGGCTGTCACCGCCGGCGTGGTGCTGGTGCTCGCCGTGGTCGCCACCGTCCTCATCGTCAACGGCGGGGACAACGCATCCACCCCGGCCACCGTGCTGCCTTCACCCAGCCGGACCGTGATCGCCACGCCCGCGCCAACCGCCCCGACGGCAGCGCCCACCACCTCGCTGCCCCCCGAAACCGTCACCACCTTGCCGCCCCGACAGACGCCGGCCCCGGCGCCCACTCACACCCCTACCGCCGCCCCCAGCGCGCCACCGACCGCGCCACCGGAAACAAGTCCGCCGCCGGCGGTGAATCCGCGCACCATTGTGTACACCGTGACCGGGAGCAAACAGCTTCTGGACCTGGTGACCGTGATCTACACCGACGAGCAGGGCCTGCCCCATACCGACTTCAACGTGGCGCTGCCCTGGAGCAAAACCGTCGTCCTCAACCCCGGGGTACAGAACAAATCCGTCGTGGCGACCAGCCTGTACAGCCGTCTGAACTGCGCGATCACCAACGCTGAAGGCCAGACGATCGCGGTGTCGACCACCAATACGATGATCGCGACCTGCACCCGCTGACGCCGCCGGTCGCCCGGGCGACAGCCGAGGCCGGTCACAGCAGGCCCAGTTCACGCATCCGCTGGTCGTGGGTGTGCTGCAGCCGATCGAAAAACGCGCTGAGCTGGGTAAGCCCGTTGGTCCCGGCGGTCACCAGATCCACCAGTTCGTCGTGTTCGGCCAGCACATACTGGGCCTGGGTAATCGCTTCGCCCAGCAGGCGGCGAGACCAGAGCGCCAGCCGGCTGCGCTGCCTGGCACTGGACGTCACCGCGGCGCGCACTTCGGCGACGACGAATTGGGAGTGCCCGGTCTCCGCCAACGCCGCCCGTACCACGTCAGCCACCTCGTCGGGCAGGGCGTCGGCAATCTCCAGGTACAAGTCGGCGGCCAGCGCATCACCGACGTAGGTCTTGACCAGAGCCTCCAGCCAGGTGCTCGGGGTGGTCAGCCGGTGGTAGTCATCGAGCGCGGAGGCGTATTTCGACATCGCCGGCAGCACATCGACACCGCGTCGTTGTAAGGCGTCGCGCAGCAGCTCATAGTGCCCCATCTCGGCGGCGGCCATGCTGGCCATCGAGATCCGGCCGCGCAGGTCCGGCGCCATCCGCGCCTCATCGGCCAGCCGGTAGAACGCCGCCACTTCACCATAGGCCAGCAGCGCGAATAGCTCGTTGACGCCAGGATGGTCCGCCGGCAACCGGGGCTTTTCCGACTCGGTGGCCCGGTCGGCCCGCGGAAGCGAGGTCATGGGTTTCTCCTATGTCAAGCCGCTGCCGGTTGGCAAGGCTGTTGACGGTTCTGTTCGTCGGTCTGGAGGTGGCCGAAGACGACGCGGGCCAAGCGGCGTTTGAGGCAGCGCAGGGCTTCGGTGGTGGAATCGCTGTCGGCTAGCCGCTTCCGGTAGTAAACCTGCCCAAGGCCGTTGAGACGGATCTGGGTTACGGCGATGCGATGCAGGGCGGCGTTGAGTTGGCGGTTGCCCGAGCGGGTCATGCGCACGCGACCGGCAGTGTTTCCCGACCACACCGGGACAGGCGCCACCCCGGCATGGCGCGCGAAGGCGGCCGCGCTTTTGAACCGGGTCACCCCGGCGGTTTCTCCGACGAGTTTGGCCGCGGTCAGCTCCCCGCAGCCTGGAAGAGCAAGCAGCACCGGGGCGACGTGGCGAACTCGCTGTCCGATGCGCTTGGTCAAGGCGTTGATGGTCTCGGTGAGTCGGATGATGTCGGCTAGCTCGTCGCGCGCCAACTCAGCGACCAGGCCAGGCACCGTGGCAAGCCAATCGCCGAGAATCCGGCGGTGCTTGGCCAGATCCAGCGAACGGGCTTTGGGCGCGTGGTCGGGGTCGAGCTCGTGCACCCGCCACAACAGCCGGTTGATGGTGGCAGTGCGTTGCGCCACAAGGACTTCCCGGCGATCCACCAACAACTTCAACTCCCGCGACACCTCATCATGGGAGGCGACCGGCAGATCGGGTTCACGCAGAAAACCGCGCGCGACTGCTAAGGCGTCGATTGGATCAGACTTGCCCCGGGTGCGTGCGCTAGCCCGCGTTTGGGCCATCAACTTCGGCGGCACCCGCACCACCGACTGACCAAAGCCCATCAGATCACGCTCTAACCGGGCCGACAGATGCCGGCAATCCTCGATCGCCCACACCACCTCTGGCCCGAAGCTTTCTCGGGCCCACATCACCCCTCGGCATGACCTGCAGTAGTGGCCTTGACAACCTTCTCGGCCAGCTTGCGCCCGGCCTCATCGACCGCGACGAACGTGTGCGTGCGCTTGTGTACATCGGCTCCAACAACAACCATGGTGGTTGCCTCCTTCACTGTGAGGTGACGGTTGGGCCGGTCGGCGGACACATCTCAGTCGGGGCGGATGCCACGCTCCTATCAAGTCACGCCGGCCGGTCCTTCACACCTGATGCCGACAAAACCCATGCACGCCAGCCCGAAGGCGGCAGACACTCTACGAGCCAGACACCAGGTGATCAGGATCCAACCACCGCAACATGCGGCATCTCACCCTGACACTGACAACACTGTAGTCGGCGCCCGCGCGGTACCGGCGGGCGCGACAGCCGACCAGTTATGCTGGAATCCGGTAGTGGCGGTATTTCGATTTCGTTTACCACTGGTACCGACGACATGTGCGTGCACGCAGTTGGCCCGCCGCGCGTGGGCGCGGGACCCGCGAATCGGCAACGTTTTCGGCTGTCAACTCGTGCGCGCGGGGACCGCGACGAGATGTGACCGCAACGAACACCGAAAGGCTTAACGCCCACGTATGACACAACTTGCTACGACAACCCAATCCAGTTTTGCCAAACTCGGCGTCTGCGACGAAATTGTGCGCGCACTAGCCGAGCAGGGCATCCAGCATCCCTTTGCTATTCAGGAGCTGACGCTGCCGCTGGCGCTGGCCGGGGAGGACGTCATCGGCCAGGCCCGCACCGGCATGGGCAAAACCCTGGCGTTCGGGATTCCCGTGCTGCAGCGCATCACTGCAGCCGGTGCTGAGCGGCGGCTCGCCGGTACTCCGCGGGCGCTGGTGGTCGTGCCCACCCGGGAGCTGTGCCTGCAGGTCACCGAGGACCTGAGCGCCGCCGGGAAATATCTGACCGCCGACGGCCGACGCCGCTTGTCGGTGGTGCCGATCTACGGCGGGCGGGCCTACGAACCGCAAATCACGGCGTTGCGCGCCGGCGCTGACGTCACGGTGGGCACCCCGGGCCGGCTGCTCGACCTGGCCCAGCAGGGCCATCTGCGGCTGAGCGAGCTGTCGGTGCTGGTGCTCGATGAGGCCGACAAGATGCTCGATTTGGGCTTCCTGCCCGATATCGAGCGCATTGTGCGCCAGATACCCGATCGGCGGCAGTCGATGCTGTTCTCGGCGACTATGCCCGGTCCGATCATCACGCTGGCCCGTGCGTTCATGAACCAGCCCACCCACATCCGGGCCGAGGCCCCGCACAGTTCGGCCGTGCACGACGCCACCGAGCAGTTCGTGTACCGCGCCCACGCACTGGACAAGGTCGAGCTGGTCAGCCGGGTGCTGCAATGCCGCGATCGGGGCGCGACCATGATCTTCACCCGCACGAAGCGCACCGCTCAAAAGGTGGCCGATGAACTGGCCCAACGCGGTTTCGCGGTGGGCGCGGTGCACGGTGACCTCGGGCAGGCAGCGCGTGAGGAGGCGCTGAGCGGGTTCCGCAGCGGCGATATCGACGTGTTGGTCGCCACCGACGTGGCCGCCCGCGGGATCGACATCGACCACGTCACCCACGTCATCAACTACCAATGCCCAGAGGACGAAAACACCTATGTGCACCGCATCGGCCGCACCGGGCGCGCCGGGCGCGCCGGGGTGGCCGTCACCCTGGTGGACTGGGACGAACTTCCCCGCTGGGCGATGATCGACAAAGCGCTGGGTCTTGGCTGCCCCGCGCCGGCCGAGACCTACTCCAGTTCGCCGCACCTCTACACCGAGCTGGGCATACCGGCTGACGCCGGCGGCACCGTCGGCGCACCGAAACGCCAGCACCGCAACGGCCAGAAACCCGCGCAGCGCAACAGCTCTCGGCGCCGGCAGCGCACCCGCGGTGGTCAGCCCGCCACCGGACATCCCACCACCAGTCACCGCAAGACGAACGTCGTCGCCAACGCCAACTGAGCCGGCACTGGGCATGGTCAGACCGGAACGGCGCACCACAGCCGATGTGGTCGCCGCTGCGACGATCGCGGTCGCGGTGGTGGTATCCGCGGGATTGATCTGGTGGAACAGCGACGCCCGAGCCACCCTCAGCCGCCCCGCCGTCACACCGGCGCCTAATCCGGCTCCGGCGCGTATGGTTCCGGTGTCACTGACCCCGCTGTGGAGCAGCGTCAGCACCGCCACCACCAGGCCGGTGGTGGTGGGCGGGACGGTTGTCACCGGTGACGGACACCAGGTGGACGGGCGCGACCCGGCCACCGGCAAGGTGCGCTGGAGTTACCGCCGCGACACCGCGCTGTGCGCGGTGTCGTGGGTCTACCGCTACGCGGTCGCGGTCTATCGCGACGGCAGAGGTTGCGGTCAGGTCAGCACGATCGACGCCTTCACCGGGCGTCGCGGCCCGGCCCGCAGCAGTTACGCCGACCGGCATGTCGAGCTCTCCTCCGACGGCACGACAGTGTTGTCGGTGGGCCCCACCCGACTGGAGTTGTGGCGCTCGGATATGGTCCGGATACTGTCCTACGGCGAAGTCGACGCCCGGGTGAAACCGTCGGCGCGGGGACTGCACAGCGGATGCCGACTGGTGTCGGCCGCGGCCAGTGCGTCGGCGGTGTCGGTGTTCGAGACCTGCGGCACTCACACCGGTCTGCGGCTGGCCCTGCTGCGGCCGGGCCGAGAAGAAGACGAACCCGAACAGCGCTATGTCGAAGAGCCCGATGTCAGCGCCGACTCCGGCGCGCGGGTGCTGACCGTCTCTGACACCACGACCGCGGTGTACCTGCCGACGCCGCAGCCCAGGGTCGAGGTGCTCGACGACACCGGCGCCGCCGTAGCGAGCACGCTGCTGCCCAAGCCGGCGTCCCCCTCGGCGGTGATCTCACGGGCGGGCAACCTGGTCACGTGGTGGACCGGCGATGCCGTGATGGTGTTCGACACGGCCAACCTCGTCTACCGCTACACCATCGCCGCGGCCGGGCCGGCGGTCCCGCTCGGGCCGGCCACGATGATGGCGGGGCGGTTGCTCGTCCCGGTTACGGGCGGGATCGGCGTCTACGACCCCGCCACCGGTGCCAGTGAGCGCTGTTTGGCGGTCGAGCGGCCACCGGTCAGCTCGGCGGTGATCCCTGCTGTTTCGGGTTCCACCGTCGTCGAACAACGCGGCGATGTGCTCGCGGCGCTGGGCTGACCAGCGGTGGGGTCAAGCCGTGGGGTTCGGTGTCGGCCCTGGCTACATCTCCACGGTGAACGTCGGCAACGGGTTGCCGGTGTGCCAGTGGGTGAGCAGCGCCTGCGCCAGCTGCCGGTAAGCCTCCGCGCCCTTGTTTTTGCGGGCGGCCATCACCGATGCGCCCGACGCGCTGGCCTCGGCGAACCGCACCGTGCGCGGAATCGGCGGCGCCAGGACCGGCAGGTCATACCGATCGGCGACGTCGAACAACACGTCTCGGGTGTGGGTGGTCCGCGAATCGAAGAGGGTTGGCAGCACGCCCAGTAACCGCAGCCGCGGATTGGTGATCTGCTGCACATCGGCCACCGTGCGCAGGAACTGCCCGACGCCGCGATGCGCCAGCGTCTCACACTGCAGCGGGACGATGACTTCGTCGGCAGCCGTCAGACCATTCAGGGTGAGTACCCCCAGCGAGGGCGGGCAGTCGATGACCACCACATCGAACTGGTCCGCCAGTTTGTCCAGCGCACGTTTGAGCGCATACTCGCGCCCGGCGCGCATCAGCAGCATTGCCTCGGCGCCGGCCAGGTCGATGTTGGCCGGCAGCAGCGTCATCCCCTCGCTGGTCGCGACCAACACCGCGTTCGGCTCCACCTCCCCAAGCAGCACTTCATGCACCGAGACCGGCAGCTTGTCCGGATCGTGTCCCAGCGAGAACGTCAGACAGCCTTGGGGATCAAGGTCGACCAGCAGTACTCGCGGTCCCGCATCTGCGATCGCCGCACCCAGCGACGCCACCGTCGTCGTCTTGGCCACCCCACCCTTCTGGTTGGCCACCGCCAGGGTCTTCGTCACACCGCCATCCTGGCACCTCCCGTCGCAGCGCGGGGCCGGCACCGAGCGTCCGGCACAATCGGTCGACATGGGCGTAGAGAACCACCGGCTGCTGCTGGCGCGACACGGGGAAACCGAATGGTCGAAAACTGGACAGCACACCAGCCGCATCGAACTGCAGCTGACCGAGGCCGGACGCTGGCAGGCCAAGCTCCTGGGCCGAGCCCTGGGGGGAATCAGGCTCGACAACGTCATGGTGATCAGCAGCCCGCGCCGGCGGGCCCTGGCCACCGCCGAGCTCGCCGGCCTGACTGTCGACGAGGTGTCACCGCTGATCACCGAATGGGATTACGGCTCGTATGAGGGCTTGACAACCGCGCAGATCCGCAAGTCCGAGCCGGACTGGTTGGTCTGGACGCACGGCTGCCCGGACGGGGAAACCGTCGCGCAGGTCAGCGACCGCGCCGATACGGCCATCGGATTGGCGTTGCGCCATCTGTCGTCACGCGATGTGCTGTTCGTCGGTCACGGACATTTCTCCCGCGCGGTGATCACACGCTGGCTGCAGCTGCCACTTGTCGAGGGCAGCCGGTTTGCCATGAGCGCCGGATCAATCGCGATGTGCGGCTTCGAGCACGGGGTCCGTCAGCTGCTCGCCCTCGGGCTGAACGGCGCGCCACACCCGCCTGCACCCGGCGGCGCCGGCCGCCACGTGGGCGATGAAGCTTAGCCAGCCGCCGTTCGTCCTGTGCGGGCCGACGGGGACTCTCATTGCCGACGGTGTGCAGGCCCGCTACGCCGACGTCACGGCCGCGCAGGCGATGATGCGCTCGGGTTCACAACCAATGCTGTTGGGCGCGTTGCCGTTCAACTTAGACAGCCCCGCCGCGCTGATGGTACCGCGTGCCGTGCAGCGCACCGCTGCGCCGCCTGATTGGCCCACCGGCCCCCTGCCGGCGGTGCGCATCGCGGCAGAGATCCCGGCGCCAGAGGAGCACCGCGCCCGGATCCGGCGGGCCCACGCCCAGCTGGCGGCACCGGACACTTCGCTGCACAAGGTGGTGCTGGCGCGAGCGTTGCGGCTGGTCGCCGACGCTCCGCTGGATGGCCGCGTCATCCTGGCCCGGCTGCTCGCAGCCGACCCAGCCGCTTACGGCTACCTTGTCGATCTGACCGCGGCCGGTGGTGAGTATTCAGGTGCCGCGCTCGTCGGAGCCAGCCCGGAATTGCTGGTCGCGCGTGACGGCGAACGGGTCATATGTCAGCCGTTCGCCGGGTCGGCGCCCCGTTGCGTCGACGCGGACCTCGACGCCGCGACCGGCTCGGCATTGGCCGCGTCGGTCAAGGATCGTCACGAACACCAACTGGTCGTCGACGCCGTGCGGGAGGTTCTTCGTCCGCTGTGCCGGCAGATGACGATCCCGGCTCAGCCCCGGCTGCGCCGAACCGCGGCCGTCTGGCATCTGTGCACACCAATCACTGCGCGGATCAACGACATCTCAACTACTGCCCTGGATTTGGCGTTGGCGCTGCATCCCACGCCGGCGGTGGGCGGCGTGCCGGCCGATGTTGCGTCGAATCTCATCGCCACCCTCGAAGGTGATCGCGGCTTCTACGCCGGCGCAGTCGGCTGGTGCGATGGCCACGGCAACGGCGAATGGGTGGTATCGATCCGCTGTGCGCAATTGGCCCCCGACGGGTGCAGCACCCTCGTCCACGCCGGTGGCGGGATCGTCGCCGAATCAAATCCCGATGACGAACTTAACGAAACGACCATAAAATTCGGCACGATTTTGACAGCGCTGGGAGTCCAGCGGTGACCGCCGGTGTCCGCCGGTCCGCGCCGTGCCCGGTCACCAAAGTCACTTGCGCACAGCGATTTCAGCGTTCACCGGATGGGTTACCGGTGATCCGGGCCGTCGTCGGCTGCGCCGGGCGGGTGCCGCTCGTCGCTGCGGGCTGCCCAGCGCACTGCAGCGGGATGCAACAGCAACGCCAACCCGCCCAGCGCGCTCACCGCGACGGGAATCCCCCACACAGCCTGATGCGCGTCCACCGCAAGGTTCCAGGCCACGGGCAACAACAACAGCTGAGTGAAAACCGCCAGTCCGCGGCCCCAGCGCCTGCCGGCAACCAGGCCGGATCCGGCCGCTGACACGCCACAGCCGACCAGAACGAACCAGGCTGCGGTTCCGAAACCGTTGACCATGTGCTGCTCGGTTCCGGCGAGCCCGCGCGCCGTCAGCACGGCGGCCACAGCGAGAGCGGCTGCACCCTGCGCTGTGACAATGACTCCCGCACCACGCACAACAACTGGCGCGGGGCGAACCTCCCGCCTGCCGCGGACAGCCACCTGCTCAGCGTAGCTTGCCGGGTCGCTGCGCAACCCGCGTCATCACCGGACTTAAGCTCATGCGTCATGCGCGCCGTGCTGATCGTCAACCCCACTGCCACGTCCACCACCGCCGCCGGTCGCGACTTGCTGGCGCATGCGCTGAAAAGCCGCCTCGAATTGACTGTCGAGCAAACCACTCACCGTGGCCACGGAGCTGAAATTGCACGGGCCGCAGTGTCCGACGGAGTCGACCTCATCGTGGTGCATGGCGGCGATGGCACGGTCAGCGCGGCGGTCAACGGCATGCTTGGCCAGCCGGGTTCGCCTGCACCGCCGCATCTGCCGGCAGTGGCCGTGGTACCGGGCGGATCAGCGAACGTTTTAGCTCGATCATTGGGTATTCCCCCGGACCCTATCGATGCCACGAACATGCTGATTGAGCTGCTCGACCACCACGGGCGCCAACCGAACTGGCGACGGATCAGTCTCATCGACTGCGGCGAGCGATGGGCTGTGCTCAACGCCGGGATGGGCGTCGATGCCGAGGTGGTCGCCGCGGTTGAGGCGCAACGGGACAAGGGTGTCAAGGTCACGCCGTCGCGTTATTGGCGGGTGGCGGTGCCGGCCGTGGTGGCCTACAGCCGCCGCGAACCGCGACTGACAGTGCAGCTACCCAACCGCGACCCCATCCCGGGCGTGCACTTCGCCTGGGTGTCCAACACCAGTCCATGGACCTACAGCAACAACCGTCCGATGCACACCAACCCGAGCTGCAGCTTTGACACCGGGTTGGGGGTGTTCGCCCTGACCGACATGAAGGTGATTCCCACGCTGAAGCTGCTTCGCCAAATGCTCTCCAAGCACCCCAAACTGGAAGCCAAGCAGCTCATCCGCGACGATGACACGGCGTGCCTGCGGATTACCTGCGATGGCCCCCCCATCGCCAGCCAAATCGACGGCGACTACCTGGGTGTGCGCGAGACGATGACGTTCCGGGCCGTTCTCGGCGCCCTGCCCGTCGTTGCTCCACCCCCCAAAAAACCGCTCTGACCTGCGGTGATTATCACCTGACCCGATTGAGGGTGCAACTCAGGCCGTAGTGTAGTACAGATGAGTAAGGGCTTCGGTAACAGATCGTCAAAGTGAGATTGCCCACGTGCTAACGCTCACTATTGACATCTGTTGTCCCTGTGAAACGATCGTACGGTCACCTGTAACGGTACGGAAACCTTTTTCGTGCACGTGTTAACAGCCGAAGAAAAATGCCGGTGCGTCGTGCTGCGCACACAGTGAGGAGTAGCAACGTATGGATTGGCGCCACAGGGCGGTCTGTCGCGACGAGGACCCGGAGCTGTTCTTCCCCGTGGGTAACAGCGGACCGGCGCTCGCGCAGATCGCTGACGCGAAACTGGTCTGCAACCGGTGCCCAGTCACCACAGAATGCCTGACGTGGGCGCTGGAGACCGGCCAGGACTCCGGCGTCTGGGGCGGAATGAGCGAGGAGGAGCGGCGTGCACTCAAGCGCCGCAACGCACGGACAAAGGCCCGCACCGGAGTCTGACCTCGCGATTGTTCGGTTTTGCGGCCCCGACCACGGTTGGGGCCGCACCGTTGTGTTGAGTGTCTTACGTCAGCCTGGTCCGGCGCCCAAGTGGTACCCGCAGCACCACATCGGTACCGCCCTCGGAGGCGTTGTGCATATCCAGTGAGCCGTCGAGTTCGGCCGTTACCAGGGTGCGGACGATGTGCAGACCCAGGCGATCGGACGTGTCCGGGCTGAAACCAGGGGGCAGGCCTCGCCCGTTGTCGTGGACGACGACGTCGAGCCAGCGTGCCGACCGCTCAGCGCGGATCGTGACGCAGCCGCGGCCACGCGCCGGATCGAACGCGTGCTCGATCGCGTTCTGGACAAGTTCGGTGATCACCATGACCAGGGCGGTGGCGCGGTCAGAGTCCAGCACGCCGAACTCGCCCACCCGGTTGATCAGGATCGGCGTGTCCACGCTGGCCACATCGTTCATGATCGGCAGGATCCGACCGATGACATCGTCGAGGTTGACCTGCTCGTCGACCGACATTGAGAGCGCGTCGTGGACCAAGGCGATCGACGACACCCGGCGTACCGACTCGATGAGCGCCTCCCGCCCTTCGGCGTTGGCCGTGCGGCGAGCTTGCAGGCGCAGCAGCGCCGCGACCGTCTGCAGGTTGTTTTTGACCCGGTGATGGATTTCCCTGATGGTGGCGTCCTTGGACATCAGCGCACGGTCCCGGCGCTTCACCTCGGTGACGTCACGCACCAGCACCGCCGCACCGGCGGCCGCCCCGTGCACCACCAGCGGCAGTGTCCGCAGCAGCACCGTGGCGCCGCCGGCGTCGACCTCCATACGCATGCTCGCCCCGCCGGCCAACGAGTTGCGCACATGTTCGGCCATTTCTTGGGCCTCGAAAGGATCCGAGATCAGCGGGCGGGTGATCTCGACGAGGTTGTGACCTTCCAGTTCGGCGGTCAGACCCATGCGGTGGTAGGCCGACAACGCGTTGGGACTGGCATAGGAGACGACGCCGTGAACGTCAAGGCGGATGAAGCCGTCGCCGACCCGCGGGCTGGAGCGCGCCATGGCTACGTCTCCGACGTTGGGAAAGGTGCCTTCGGCGAGCATCTGGACGAGATCGGCAGCGCAATCCAGGTAGGCGGTCTCCAGCGGGCTGGACTTGCGGCTGGCTGTCAGGGCGGTTTGCCGCGTCAGCACGGCCACCACCCGCCCGTCGTGGCGCACCGGCACGGCTTCGATGCTTAGACCCTTCTCCTGCCACGAATAGTGTTGAGCTGATTGGGTTTCCCGGATGGCCGACTCGAAGGCGGCTGCAACCTGCGGTAACTTGTCGGCGGTGACGACAGTGCCCACCAGATCGGTCTGCATTGCCGTGGGTGCGGTAGTGGGGCGGCATTGCGCAACACAGGCCAACGCACCATCGTCGCGACGCACCCACATCAAGTAATCGGCGAACGACAAATCGGCCAGCAACTGCCACTCGCCGACGACCGCATGCAGGTGATCGACGGCGTTGCCCGGCAGTACGGTGTGTTCGGCGAGCAGGTCACCGAGAGTTGACATCGCCCACTCCGGGCCTTAGGTGCAAGAAGGACAACAGCTAGCTGATCACCGCGATCAGGTCGCCCGCCTGGATGACGTCTCCCACCGACACGCTCACTTTGCTGACCGTGCCGGCGACCTCAGCGAGGACTGGAATCTCCATCTTCATCGACTCCAGCAGAACCAGAGTGTCGCCCTCGCCGATCTGATCGCCCTCGTTGACGACAACTTCGAGCACACTGGCCACGATCTCAGCGCGGACGTCCTCGGCCATGATCACCCCGTTCATCACCCGCCGGTGTTTGCGTCATTCTGTCGCTCCCATCGAACCACAATCGCGATCGCCGGTGAGCAATTACCTGTCCACCGGCGGACGTGTTGCCAACACGACTGCCCGCACCGATGACGATGCCGCAGGGCCAGCGTCGCGAGAGTTCCGGACCGCACCTGGCGCCGGCCCGCTTAGCCGGGCCCGAGCAAACCGCTAAGCAAACTCCAAGATTAGTAAGCGGATCTATAGAGTTTGATCTGTGATCGTGTCGTGTTACAGCTGTGATTTTTGAGCAGAATCGTAACCAGAGTGATTTCCGTGTGTGAAGCACGCGTCGTTTCTCGGTGACGAGAGGGGTAGCTCAGTGAACATGTTTGCGATCGCCAAGAGTCGCGGGCCGGTGGCCCGAGCGACCATCGGTGCCGGAGTAGTGCTGGCGGTGATGGGCGCGATTGAGTTTGCCAGCGGGATCGCTGCTGCCTCTCCTCAACCTGTGCTCGTCGACGATCCCGCACCCGCTCCTGCCGCGCCCAACCCGGCAGCAGCTGTGAATGTCGCCAACGCGGTCTTCGCCGAACTCGATTCCCTGCTTAATACGGTGTTCCCCGGCATCGGTCCGGTCTTCATGCCCGCAGCCTCTGGGATGAACCCCTTGACTCCCGGCTATCCCGGTCAGGTCCCCACCACACTGCCCGGACAAACCCCGGCGGCGGCGCTACCGGGCCAGATCCCCACCACACTGCCCGGACAAACCCCGGCGGCGGCGCTACCGGGCCAGATCCCCACCACACTGCCCGGACAAACCCCGGCCACGGGACTGCCGGGCCAAACCCCCACCACACTGCCCGGACAAACCCCGGCCGCGGGACTGCCGGGCCAAACCCCCACCACACTGCCCGGACAAACCCCGGCCACGGGACTGCCGGGCCAAACCCCACCACACTGCCCGGACAAACCCCGGCCACGGGACTGCCGGGCCAAACCCCACCACACTGCCCGGACAAACCCCGGCCACGGGACTGCCGGGCCAAACCCCACCACACTGCCCGGACAAACCCCGGCCACGGGACTGCCGGGCCAAACCCCCACCACACTGCCCGGACAAACCCCGGCCGTGCCGGGCAATCCCGCCTCGACAGCACCCGCGCAGAGCAACCCGGTGGCACCGGCAGACACCAGTCCGGTGGTGTAGCCTCGGCGTCGCCCAGCGGCGGCCGGATGAGAGACTACTGCGTAACCAAATCGGTGAGGAGGACCAGTGATGGCCAAACGTGGCCGTAAAAAGCGCGACCGCAAGCACAGCAAGGCTAATCACGGCAAGCGGCCCAACGCCTCCTAGAACAGCTGTTGACCGCGGATGATGGTGGTCCGCCTGATCTCCATCCGCAGCCGCTCCCGTAAATGGTCCGGCGCCTTCTCGCCTCTGCACTTCGCGGCGATCAGCGCCTTGATCCGTTCCTCAAGACCGTAGTGGCGCAGACACTCCGGGCATTTCTCCAGGTGCTGGCGCAGCTTATTCCTGGTTTCGGGTGTGCACTCACCATCCAGGAGGGTCCATACCTCGGCGATGACTTCTGAGCAATCCACATGGGACTCGCCACCGCTGGCGGCGTCGGAGGGGTTTGACGCGCAAGTGAACTCCGTCACGGCGATACCTCCTCAGTGGTGTGTTCACCGCGCGTGAAACCGCGCTCCTTGGCCACATTGGCCAGCAGGGACCGGAGCTGACGCCTACCGCGATGCAGCCGCGACATCACCGTCCCGATCGGAGTATCCATGATCTCGGCGATCTCCTTATATGGGAAACCTTCGACGTCGGCGTAATAGACCGCCATTCGGAACTCTTCCGGCAGCGCCTGAAGGGCTTCCTTGATTTCGGTATCCGGCAATGCCTCAAGCGCTTCGACTTCGGCCGAGCGCAGCCCCGATGAGGAGTGCTCGGCAGTAGCCGCCAGCTGCCAGTCGGTAATCTCCTCGGTCGGATATTCCGCCGGCTGCCGCTGCTTTTTGCGGTAATTGTTGATGTAGGTGTTGGTCAAGATGCGATACAGCCACGCCTTGAGGTTGGTGCCCTCACGGAACGATCGGAACCCCGCATAGGCTTTGACCATCGTCTCCTGGAGAAGATCCTCGGCGTCGGCCGGATTGCGCGTCATGCGCAGGGCGCCCCCGTAGAGCTGATCCAGCAAAGGAATCGCATCGCGCTCGAACCGCGCGGTCAGCTCCTCGTCCGTTTCCTCGGGTGCGGCGGAAGGGGAGGACTCCGGCCCAGTCGCGCCGTCGACGTCGGCCATAGCGGGTAACACAATCCCTTCTGTCGTGGTGTCACTACAAAGCACCGGCGGCGATACCGGACGCTGAAGGCTGTGAGCCGACTGCTCACCATCCAGCAGACTCGTCGCCGTCGACACCAGACTCCTCCTCCCAATCTAGAGGGTGCGGCTGGCCACGTCCCTCCGGCCCGGGCATGACCGCCACCACAACAGACCCATCAGTCAACAGCATCGGCTGTCGCGCTATTTCCGGCGGTCGGCACGGTCGCTCCCACGCGCTCGCGCGGGCAGGCTATCGAGAACACCACCTGCTCAGCACCGGCCCTCCCCGACGGGTTTTGCAGGTCCACCTGGCGGTGCGGTCGAAGCCGGCCGCCGAGGACTGCGGAGAGCCCATCGTTGATCGGTGCCGACGACCTGCCGCGCCCGGGTGTCACGACCGCGATGCCGTTTGCGGCCCTCGCCGCGGACATACTGACTGCACAGCACCCGGCCCGCCAGAACTGGTGAAACCATAGCCGCAGTGACTTCGAATAACGCTGATCCCCAATGCCTTTCGACATCGCGCTTGAAAGGCGCTTAACACCGGATCGTGTTGGTCTCACGCGAGCCCACCGCTGCAGCATTATCGAACATCACTGTGCGACATGAACCATAACGCCCTCTCGCCAGGTGGCCAGCACCGCGATGTCCGGCAGGCGCGCGGGCTCCGTTATGAACGGGTCCGCGCTGAGCAGAACCAAGTCGGCGATTTTTCCCTCGGCGATCGTGCCGGCCTCGTGGTCAACTCCGAGCGCTTTGGCACCGCCACTGGTGTAAGCGGCGAAAGCGTCCGCAACGGAAATGGCCTCGCCGGAATGTAGCCTTGCGCCCGAGGATGTTTCGCGAGTGACAGCGGACCGGATCGCTCGGAGGACATCGCACCCGGCGACCGGGTAGTCGGAGCTACCGGCCAGAGTCACGCCGGCGCGCGAGAGGCTGGCCAGCGGATTCATGCTCAGCCCCCTGGGCAGTCCGCGGCCGAGCACCTCGTCTCCGATCTCATGCAGGAAGTACGGCTGAACAACGGCGACCGCGCCGCTAGCGGCGATACGCTTTTCCAGACCCGGTGTGAGCAGCATCGCGTGTTCCAGCCGCGGCCGCCCTGGCCGCTCGCTCAGCTCGCTGACCTGGTCCAGCGCGTCGCAGGCGCGCTGCACCGCCCAGTTGCCCAGAGCGTGGATCGCGATCTGCTGACCATTTCCGGCGGCAACCCGGATCGCATGGCGCAGTGCCTCGGGTTCCCAGAAAGGTTCTCCGATGGTGAACCGCGTGCCCGCCAACCGGATCCGGCCAAGACGCATGCCCGCACGCAGCGCCGCCAGGCCGCCACCGGTCGCCGCCCGGCGCAGTGTTGCCCCGGCCATGCCGGCCAGTTGTGCGCCCGACAGGCACACCGCGCAGCGGTCGGCCCCGTCGAGGAACAGCTTCGCCGGCCCGGTCGGCGCAGCCGCCGGCCCGTCGCCCGTCGCGCGGCCGCCGGCTCCCCGGGGTTGCAGAAACGACCGTTCACCCACCGGCATCCGATGCACAGTGACCGGAAGCATCCCGGCCGCGGCAGCTCGATCGTAGAGCGGGTCGAACGCCGGCGGAACCGCGGCGTCACCCACTCGCACGATCCCCAGGGCCAGCAAGGCGCGCCCGTGCGCGTGGGCTTCGGCGAGCCAGGCATCAGCGGAGTCCGCCAGCAGGCTGCCCCGGGATGCCGCCTCGGCTAAAAAGAACGCCGCCTCCAGCACCTCGCCGGTGAGGTGGCCCCGTCGGCGACACAGTACGCCGTGCGGAGGGTCGGGGCTGGCGGCATGCCAGCCCATCGCGGCCAGCCCGGCGGTGTTGAGCACACCCTCGTGGAAGGAGTAGGCGGCGACGAGCAGTGGCCGGTCACTGCAGACCTCGTCGAGTTCTGCGGCGGTCGGTGCGCGCCGCTCGGCCAGTTTCAGCGGGTCGTAGCCCTGCAACCGCAGCCAGCCGGTACCCGGGGCGCGCTCCCTGTGTAAAGCGACTCGGGCCTGCAGGTCGGCGATCGAGGAGCCCGACGGCACGTGCAGGTCGACAGCGCGACGGTCGAATGCCGCCAGGCAGAAGTGGTGATGAGCGTCGATGAACCCCGGCAGCAGCACGCCGTCGAGGTGGACGATGCGCGCGTCCGCCCCGGCCCGGGCAAGCACCTCCCGGCGGGAACCGACCGCAACGACGCGCCCGGCCGAGATGGCGACCGCGGTGGCCGTCGGCGCCAGCGGATCCATGGTGTACACCGCGTTCGCGGTCAGTACGGTGGGCGTCATCGCGCATCCGCCCTGAGCACGTCGGCCGCGGCGTCCTCGCCCGAGCGGATCGCCCCATCGATATAGCCGTTCCAGATCGTGGCCGTCTCGGTGCCGGCCCAATGGATACGCCCGACCGGGGTGCGCAACGCCGGCCCGAACTCGGTCCAGGTGCCCGGGGGCATCACCGCCGTGTAACAGCCCCGGGTGAACTCGTCGGCCAGCCAGTCCTTATCGACGTAGCGCTGCGGCCGGGCCGCCCGCGCCCCGAACAGCCGGGCGAAGGTACCGACCACGAGGTCCCGGCGCGCCGCAGCGGATACGGCCGACAGCCGGCGGGCCTCGCGGCCCTCGAGGAAGCCCAGCAGCACACCCGGTGACCCGCGGGGAGGGCTGTTGTCGAACACCACACTGACCGGGCCCACCAGGCTCAGCGCCTGCCCGCTGAGACCGTCGCGCCGCCAGAACGGTTCGTCGTAGATCGCCATGCACTTGATGACCGACCCCATCGGCATACGTTGAGTGAGCTGGTCGCGGTCGGCGGGCAGCGGCGGCGTGTAGTCGATGCGGCCGGCCAGCGCAGGGTGTAGCGACACGATCACCCGGTGTGCGCGCAGCTGGTGGTCACCGGCGCGGACGGTGACACCGCCGTCGTCAGAGCCGATGCCCCGGACCGGGCGCCCCAGCAGCACGCGGTCACCGAGTTCGCGGGCCAATCCGGCGGCGAGCAGGTGCGTGCCGCCGACGACACGGTCCTGCTGGGCACCACCGCTGGTGCCGACCAGGCGGTCGAACCCGCCGCCGGAATGGATGTAAAACAGCACGTGCAGCAACGACACCTCATGCGGCTCACACGCCCAGACGGCCTTGAGAGCGACGCGCAGCAGGCTGCGCGCGTCACGGGTGCAGACATTGCGCGACAGCCAGGTGGCGAACGTCATCGCGTCGCGTTGCCGGGCGCGGACACTGCTCCAGGGCGCGTCCAGCGGGACGCGCCGGGCCATCCGGTCCAGGCGGGCTTGCGCTTGCCCGACATCTGCCAGCACGAGTGGGTTGATCGGGGGAATCTCGCCGCGATAGCGCAGCAATCGGCCGTCGTGGCGCTCGAGGAGCTTATCGCCCTCGGCGTAGGTCGGATACAGTGTCAGCCCCAGCCGCTGAGCCAGCGCCCGGGCGCGGTCCTGGGTAGGGCCCAGCCACTGCCCGCCCATCTCGATGACTTGCGTCGGATCGGATGAGTCCAGAACTTCGTTGAGGACCCGGCCACCGAAACGGTTGCGCGCCTCGACCACCAGAACCGATTTGCCTTCGGCCACCAGCCGTTCCGCTGCAGAAAGGCCGGCCATGCCCGCGCCGACGACAATCACGTCCGCGTCTGTGCTCACAACGCTCCCCTACTTGACGGCGTTTTCGTCCAGAGTGCCGTCTCCGGCCGGCCGGCACAGCCGGATCGCAAACTGCAGTGTGGCTGTTCGGCACGCTGGCCCACCGGAAAGCCTTGTGGCAGAAGGATTTCACTGTGCTTAGCAGAGAAGTCGCGCACAGTTCCTCCACTTGACAGCCGCGAGCGTGCGGTTACGCTGAGCTCATTCTTACCTCGTTCTTAGCCAGAACCCAGGTTGGCGGGCGTTGTGGGCGGGTCGGGAAGGCAGGTGGGTGATGGCGAACGGATCTGGCTGCCGGCGTTCCCGCCGCGCGCGGATCGCCGCGGCAGGCGTAGCCGCCGGTGCAATGGCCGCCGCGGCGCTGACCCCGGGCCCGGGAACACCGGCAGCGCGGGCCGATGTGCTGGATATGATTCTCGACCCGCTGATGAGCGCGGTGGCAGCGGCCACCACCGACCCGACGGCTGCTGCGGATTCATCGACGGCCACCGTGGTTACTGAGATCAACAACGCGATTCAGGGGTGGATCACCAGTGCGGTGGGCGAGAAGATCGACGGCATCATCAACGTTCCGTTTGTGGATTTGTTCGGGCGGGACTTGATCGGTAACGGGGTTAACGACTTCACCGGCGCCAACACGTCGTTGTTGGGCAGTTCAGGGATCTTCGGCAACCTCGGTGACGGCGGATTCCTGGCCGGGAATGGCGGTGTCGGAGCGACCGGGACTGCGGCGACCAACGGTGTTGGCGGAGTTGGTGGTTCGGCGGGGTTGATCGGTAATGGCGGTATCGGCGGCGCCGGGGTCGACGGTGGGCACGGCGGCGCCGGCGGCAACGCCGAACTCATCGGCAACGGCGGCGACGGCGGGGCCGGCAGCCAGGGCGCCATCGGCGGACTCGGTGGCGCAGGCGGTTCGCTGTTGGGCGGACCCGGCGCCAACGGCCCGGGAACAACACCGCCCGGTGCGGTCCCCCTGCGCGTCGATAACAGCGATCCGTTGTCATCGTCGTCACTGAGCGACGAGCCGGTGGTCAACGTGTCCATCGGCGGCGGACGCGGGGTGCCGGTGCTGGTCGACACCGGATCGGCTGGTCTTATGGTCCCGGTGTCTGACATCGGGTTGGCACACACCGGGTTTCCCACCGGTTTCGGTGTAGTCGAATTCGCCGGCGGGGAATCCGTCGTCTACCTCAAGGTTCCGACAACAATCGATTTTGGAAACGGAACCGGCACCGAACCGATCATCGACGACGCACCGATCTTCAGCTTCCCGTTCCCCTTCAGCTTCCTGCCCGGGCCGGGCAGCGGGATCGACGGCATTGTGGGCGTCGGGCCGGGTGCCCTAGGTCCGGCGGACAGCCCGGCCACCGCGGTATTACCGGGTGAGCTCAGCGACGGTGTGCTTATCGACGAACCCCAGGGCTTGCTGCAGTTCGGCCCCAACCCATTGCCGGAACGGGTCGCGGTTGAGGGATCACCGCTCGTTGAGCACGCCGCCATCCAGGTGAACGACGGACCGATTCAGCCCATCACCGACGCGATGGCCCGATATCCCGCTATAGCCATCGATTCCGGCGGCAAGATGGGAATCTTCCCGTCCTCGCTTGTCCCGGTGACACTCGAACCCGGGACCCGTATCTCGATATATGTGGATAACGCTCCGGGTGGCGAGCCGACGCTGCTGTACTCCTATATCCCCAACGCTGAAACCGGCTCGCCGCTCAGTGTGCCCGACAGCACATTGAAGTCCCTCTACGACTTCCCGAACACCGGAAACGCGCCGTTCGCCGAGCAGCCCATCTACATCTCGAACAGCCCCAGCGGGATTGGGCAGACCATCTTCGATAGCTTGCCTGAATGAGCGGCGTTATCCGGCACCAGGCAGGGCCCGATGATTCGCCGAACCGTGGTGAGCAGCAGCGACACAACACATTCGGGTGCTGACCTTTCTCGGCACGCGCCACGTCGATCCCGCCGGGCTGCACTGTTTGGTCAGCGCAAAATCAGTTGCCGCCTCGGCCACGGCACCAGTGAGCGGGGGCGACACAACAGCGCGGGAGCACGGGAAATTCCCCGGGAACGGCGAAACAGTTTCCGCGGAAAATGCGGAAAATTGGGCGGTGCGGGTTGCGTTGCCGGATAGATGAGGAATAGCTTAACGCAGTCTGAGAATATCGGTGGCCGGGGTTTGTTGGGAGGGGTTGGGGCGATGGCTGGTGCGGGTGATCGTGGACCTGGTGTGGGCCGCCGTCGTGGTGTGGGGTTGTCGCTGGCGGCTGGGGTGGCCGTGGCTGCTGCGCTGGCCCCGGTAGGGGGTGCGGCACGGGCGCGCGCGGATTTTCTGGACGTGATCATCGACCCGCTGCTGGATCCGTTGCAGGCGGTGGTGGCGGGGTTGGCTGATGGTGTGACCGGTGTTGGGGCGGACGGCGGGGTGGTGGGCGCTGGTGTCGCTGATGCGGTTGCGGGCGCCCATGTGGGTGCGGGTGGGGTGGATGTGGGGGCGGGGTCGTCGGCGGCGGTGGCCACGGTGGCGTCGGTACTTCATGATCTGGAGCAGCAGTGGATCACCAGTCGGGTGGGCGCTGAGGTGGATGGGGGGCTGAATGGGTTGTGGCAGGACTTGGGGGGTCGCGGCATCCTGATCGGCAATGGGGCCAATGGGGTGGACGTGGAATGGATGGAATGGAAGGAATGCAGGAATGGATGGAATGGAATGGTGGAAGGGGAATGGATGGAAGGGCCGGTGGTGGCAGGGGAATGGGATGGTTGACGGTGGCAACGGGGGCAATGCGGGTGCGGGCAGCAATCCTGAGGGGTTACCCGCCCTGGGTGGGGCCGGCGGCACGGGGGGTGTGCTTGGGTTGCTGGGCAGCCATGGCGCGCTTGGTCACTACGGCACGGTCAGCGCCGATTCCTCGGGGGTGGTTTCGTCCGGTGACATCTCGTCGGCGCAGATCGCAAACAGCGACATTCTCACCATCGGGACTACCGGGAGCTGGCTGACCAACAGTGAGGGACAGGTGGTGATCTTGCATGGGCTCAACGAGGTGTACAAGGTGCCGCCGTATGAGCCCGCCGCCAGCGGGTTCGGCGCCCAAGACGCCCAGTTTTTAGCTGAGAACGGTTTCAATGTTGTGCGGCTGGGCGTGATCTGGTCGGCGGTGGAACCCCAGCCCGGTGTCATCGACTACGCCTACCTTGAATCGATCGCCCAGACCGTGCAAACCCTGCAAAACAACGGCATCTATGTGGTGATCGACATGCACCAGGACGCGTACAGCAGCGTATTCGGGGGTGAAGGTGCGCCCGCGTGGGCGGTGCAGACCGGCGGGCTGCCCAACCCCACGCTGCCGTTCCCGCTGAACGATTTCATCAATCCCGCGGAGGCTTACGCGTTCGACGCGTTCTGGTCCAACGCCTCCGCACCGAACGGGGTGGGGCTTGAGGACAATTACGCGCAGATGTATGAAGTCGTCGCGGACTACTTCAACGGCAACCCCGACGTGGTCGGTTTCGAGATCATGAACGAACCGTCGCCGGGCTTTATGGACCTGCCCATCTTACTGGGTAGCCGGGCCTTCGACACTCAGGATCTGACCCCCTTCTATGACCAGGTGGCCTCGGCGATCCGCGCCGTCGACCCGACCACGCCGATCTTTTACGAGCCCAACATCCTCTTCGATGCGGGGCTGCCCACCCACCTGGGCACCGTAGACGTGCCCGGCACCGTCTTCTCCTTCCACGACTACTGCGAGTTCCAGCTGGGGCCGCTGGGTTGCCTGCCCAACGTCGCCGACATCGCCAACGGTGCTGAGGCATACGCGCGGGCGCACGATATCCCGGCCTTCATGACCGAGTTCGGGGCCACCAGCAACCAGTCCGAGATCACCGCCCCGATGCTGGCCGCCAATCAGCGCCTGATCGGGTGGACCGAATGGGCTTTCAGCGGTCAAGGCGATATCACCACCAGCGCGTCACCGCCGAGTTCGGAGTCACTGGTGTACAACCCAGAGCTGCCGCCGACGGGCGCCAACGTCAACACCGCGAACCTGGAGACACTCGCCGAACCCTATCCGCAGGTGATTTCCGGCACCCCCAATACCTGGTCGTTTGACAATGGTGTGTTTCAGTTCAGCTATTCCACCGCCAAGGTTGACGGGCTGGGCAGCTTCCCGGCGGGCTCGCAGACGACCATCTCGGTGCCGCAGGTCGAATTCCCCAACGGCTACCAGGTCACCGTCACCGGGGGCTCGGTGGTCTCCGCCCCCGACGCCCCCCAACTGGTCATCGCCTCCGACCCCGGCGTCAGCACCGTCAGCGTCACCGTAAGCCCGGCCACCGCATGACAGCGGCCCCCGCCACCGCAGACCACCGCGCATCCTGTGACCTCGTGCGGAGGTAGACCCGGGGGTCTACCATCGGCGATCATCATGACGACCAGCTATTGGCGCAGCGCGTCCGAGGACGAGGCGATGCAGGACGCGCACCGCTTCGTCTGGCACGCGATGCTCGAGACCATCGACGTCGACCTGGCCGGGACACGGGTGCTCGACGTCGGCTGCAATCGGGGCGGCTTTCTGCGGCTGCTCGCCGACGACTGCGCCATCCACGAGGGTTTCGGCTACGACCCGGCGGCAGCCGCGATCGAAGACGCGCGCCGCCTGGCGGGGCATCGGCCGCTGCGGTTCGCGTCGGCCACGGCACCGCCGGCGGCGTGGGGCGGCTTCGACGTGGCGTTTAGCCACGAGGTGCTCTATCTGCTCGATGACCTGTCGGCGCACGCAGCAGCGATCTTTCGGGCCCTCAAACCCGGCGGGGTGTATTACGCCGTCATGGGTGTGCACGCCGCCAGCCCCCTGATGGCGGCCTGGCACGAGCAAAACGTCGAAACAATGAGCCTGCCACCGCTTTACACTCTCGACCACGTGGCCGCTACGTTTCATGACGCCGGGTTCGAGGTCGCCGCCAGTCGACTCTGCGTACGCTTCATCCCCATCACGGCTCGGCACCTCACCGAGGGCCGGTTACTCGACTGGCTCGACTACTACTACAACCAAAAGATCTTGCTCCGCTTCAGCCGCCCCGGCTCGGCGGCAGGCTTGCAGCCCAAGCGGATTCGTCGCTGACCCAACACCTGGTGGACTGCCGCGGCGACTCATCCGCCCCGACGCCGAGCCCAGCGCGACACCGGCATAGGCTGGCGGCCATGTCGCTTTCCGGGAAAACCATGTTCATTTCGGGCGCCAGCCGCGGCATCGGGCTGGCCATCGCCAAGCGGGCCGCTCAGGACGGCGCCAATATTGCGTTGATCGCCAAGACCGCTGAGCCGCATCCGAAGTTGCCGGGGACCATCTACACCGCGGCCAAGGAGATCGAGCAGGCCGGCGGGCAGGCACTGCCGATCGTGGGTGACGTCCGAGACGGCGATGCGGTCGCCTCCGCGGTCGCCCAGACTGTCGAGCAGTTCGGCGGCATCGACATGTGTGTCAACAACGCGTCGGCGATCAACCTGGGCTCCATCACCGAAGTGCCGCTGAAGCGTTTCGACCTGATGAACGGTATCCAGGTGCGCGGCACCTACGCGGTCTCGCAGGCATGTATCCCCCACATGAAAGGCCGGGAGAACCCACACATCCTGACGCTCTCGCCGCCGATCCGCCTGGAACCCCAGTGGCTCAAGCCGACGGCCTACATGATGGCCAAATATGGAATGACGCTGTGCGCGCTGGCGATTGCCGAGGAGATGCGCGCCGAGGGGATCGCCTCTAACACCTTGTGGCCGCGCACCCTGGTGGCCACCGCCGCAGTGCAGAACCTGCTCGGGGGCGCCGAAGCGATGGCGCGGGCCCGCAAGCCCGAGGTGTACGCCGACGCGGCCTACGTCATCCTCAACAAGCCCGCCACCGAATACACCGGCAACTCGGTGCTCTGCGAGGATGTGCTGCTCGAGTCCGGTGTAACCGATTTGTCGGTATATGACTGCACACCGGGTGGCGAGCTCGGGGTCGACCTGTGGGTGGACTCCGTCAATCCTCCCGGATACGGTCACCCGTAGCCTATTTCGAGCCGGTAGCAGCCGCTGGTGACAGTGCGCAACGCCCTGAGTTTTACAACAGTTTCGCCTGTTCGGGTTGCGGCTCGACCGGTTCGATCAACTCGGGACCGTTGTTGCGCACGTTGTTGACCAAGGTCGAGATTTCACGCACCCGGATGTCAGGCAACTCCGGCGGGCGGGACAGCAGGTCCAGATCCACGGGGGTATCAGGGTCAAGCCAGCGATCCCAGTCGTGTTCGGCCACCACCAGCGGCATCCGATCGTGGATCTCGGCGACCTCGCCGACCGCGTCGGTGGTGACGATCGCACACGTCAGCCAGGGCGCGGCGTTTTCGCCGGGTTTCCACACCGACCACAGGCCCGCCACCAACAGCGGCTCGCCATCCGCGCGGTAGAGGTAAAACGGCGTCTTGCGGGCCTTTTTGCCGGCACGGCCGTCGGGACGCAGACGCCATTCATAGAAACCGTCCATCGGAACCAGGCAGCGCTTGGATTGGGCGCTCGAACGAAAGGCCGGTGATGTGGTGAGTGTGTCGGCGCGGGCGTTGATGAGGTGCGGCCCTTTGGTCTCCGGCGCGCCGTCCGGACCCGGCTTGACCCACGGCGGTATCAGACCCCAGCGCATCAGCCGCAGCCGCCGCGTCGCCGCGCCATCGGGCCCGTCGTGACGGCACACCACAGTGCTGATGGTTGCTGTCGGCGCCACGTTGTAATTCGGGCCGGCCACCGTGCCGGTACCGGTCGTTTCGTCGATCGCCTTGATCTTTTCGGCGAGCGACGCCGGGTCGGTGGACACCGCGAAACGACCGCACATGCCTTTATGGTGGCAGAACCGACCGACAAGCGATGATGGACCAGTGACCACGTGGACGGCCCCGTATGCACCGACACCGGTGTCGGCGACGGTCACCGTGCCCGGCTCGAAGTCGCAGACCAACCGTGCGCTGGTGCTCTCGGCGCTCGCCGCCGCCGGCGGGCAGGGTTCCTCGACCATCCGCGGCGCGTTACGCAGCCGCGACACCGATCTGATGGTCGCTGCGCTGACCGCCTTGGGCCTGCGGGTGGATGCGGCCGGTTCTGCGCTGGCGGTGAGCGGGCGCATCGGACCCGGCCGCAATGCGCGAGTGCATTGCGGGCTGGCCGGCACCGTGCTGCGTTTCGTCCCGCCGCTGGCGGCGCTGGGCCGCTCGACGGTGGAGTTCGACGGTGATGAACAAGCCCGGGCGCGGCCCATCGCACCGCTGCTGAGTGCGTTACGCGGTCTGGGTGTGGATGTCGACGGCGTGGGCCTTCCGTTCCGGGTCCGGGGATCCGGCACGGTCCGCGGCGGCACGGTCGCGATCGACGCCTCGGCATCCTCGCAGTTCGTTTCCGGCCTGCTGTTGTGCGGGGCGTCGTTCGTCAACGGACTGACCGTGCAGCACACCGGTCCGCCGCTGCCGTCTGCGCCGCATATCACGATGACGGTGGCCATGCTGCGGCAGGCCGGGGTCGACGTCGACGACTCGACACCCAGCCGCTGGCAGGTACGGCCCGGTCCGGTCGCGGCGCGGCCCTGGCGCATCGAACCGGATTTGTCCAACGCCGTTCCGTTCCTGGCGGCCGCCGTGGTCAGTGGGGGCACGGTGCGCATCAGCGGCTGGCCGGCGACCAGCATCCAGCCCGCCGACCTCGTGACGGATATCCTGCGGCGGCTGAACTCTGTTGTCACCCAAACTGATTCGTATCTGGAGGTGCGTGGGTCAGCGGTATATGAGGGCCTGGACGTCGACTTGCATGACGTCGGTGAGCTGACCCCGGCGGTGGCGGCACTGGCGGCGCTGGCGCGTCCGGGCGCGGTGTCGCGGCTGACCGGTATCGCTCATCTGCGCGGCCACGAGACCGACCGGCTGGCGGCGTTGAGCACCGAGATCAACCGGCTCGGTGGCAACTGCCAGCAGCTCCCCGATGGTCTGGTCATCACGGCGACACCGCTGCGGCCGGGTCTGTGGCGGTCGTATGCCGATCATCGGATGGCGATGGCCGGAGCAATCGTCGGCCTGCGCGTCGCTGGGGTCGCCGTGGAGGATATTGCGTGCACCGCCAAGACACTGCCGGACTTCCCGCAGCTCTGGGCTGACATGATGGCCGATTCCGGTCCCGACGGTGCGGACCGGGACGGCGCGATCACACGCCGCGAACACACGCGAGGGCCCGGCGGTTGAGGCCCGGCGACTACGACGAATCCGACGTCAAGATCCGCTCCGGCAAGGGATCACGGCCGCGGACCAAGACCCGTCCCCGACACGCCCACGCGAAACCGGCCATGGTGGTCAGTGTCGACCGCGGCCGCTGGGGATGCGTCCTCGGCGGCGACCCGAATCGTCGGGTCACTGCCATGCGGGCACGCGAGCTGGGCCGCACTTCGATCGTTGTCGGCGACGACGTCGACCTTGTCGGCGACCTCTCCGGGCGCCCGGATACCCTGGCCCGCATTGTGCGGCGCGGGCCGCGACGAACGGTGCTGCGGCGCACCGCCGACGACACCGACCCCGCTGAGCGGGTGGTGGTGGCCAACGCTGATCAACTGCTGATCGTCGTGGCGCTGGCCGACCCGCCGCCACGCACCGGGCTCGTCGACCGTGCGCTGATAGCTGCCTACGCCGGCGGGCTGACCCCGATCCTGTGCCTGACCAAGACCGACCTCGCCCCCCCGGGGCCGTTCGCCGCACAGTTCGCCGACTTAGACTTGCACATCGTCACCGCCGGGCGTGACGACCCGCTCGACGCGGTCGTTCACTTATTGACCGGGAAAGTCACCGTGCTGCTGGGACATTCCGGAGTAGGTAAATCAACGTTGGTGAATCGTCTTGTGCCCGAAGCGGATCGCGCTGTCGGCGCGGTGACCGAGATCGGCAAGGGGCGGCACACCTCGGCGCAGTCGGTGGCGCTGCCACTCGACAAATCAGGGAATGCGTCCGGCTGGGTGATCGACACTCCCGGCGTTCGCTCGTTCGGACTGGCGCATATCGAGCCCGATGATGTGCTGTTGGCGTTCTCAGATCTGGCCGTCGCCATCGGCGACTGTCCGCGGGGCTGCGGGCACATGGGCCCGCCCGCCGATCCCGAATGCGCGCTAGACGCCCTGACCGGCCAGGCCGCCCGCCGCGTCGCCGCAGCGAGACGCCTGCTGGCGGTGCTCCGACGCTCTTAGCGGGCACAACCCGGCCAGCGTGCGCACCTGAGGCCGTTGGCGCGCACAGCTCAGACGATCCATGTGCTGTCTTGGCCAGCTGACAGCAAATTTGCAGCAGACCCACTGCCGAAGGGCCATACCAAAAGCGGGGGGTGGAATACCCTTGCGCTCAAGGCGATGACAACAACGCCAAATTCATCCCCCAATAGCCCGCGGCCCGCGCTGCCGGGTCTGGCGGTGCTGCTCACGCTGGTGATCGGCATTACTGCCGCTGCCATCGTGTCGGTGTTCTGCTGGAAACGTGATCCCGCAACGCCGACAGGTTCGATCGCGGTTTCACAAAGCGTGTCCCCGCCGCCGAACCCATTAGACCGGGATGGCCGATTTCTGTTCCTGCTGGAAGCACAGGGGCTTCAACTGTCGGGGGGCCGTGACGCCAGCATCAACGATGCGCACGCCGTGTGCTCACGCGTGGCGGCCGGCGAGAGCGAAGCGCAAATCGTCAAAGACATTGTCCGGGGATCACCGGGCATGTCCCCGGACACGGCAGCCGATTTCGCCGACACTGCTATCACCGTGTATTGCCCGCACGGTTCGGAGACCCCATAGTCACAACGCTCGCCCTGCGCGTGCCCGCGTCGCCGGTCCGACGACATCCGGTAGCGCGCCCCCGGTTGCCGGACGCTGGCATATCGGGCACCAAAACCCGCACCCGCAGACCCGCCCCCTTGCTGCGGCAGGCGCGCTCACGCGCAGCGCGACGGCGCCGCAACGGGTGGTGACCCGGCGCGCCTTTGCCGTCGCCAACCCCGCACGGCGGCCATCGCGGTCTTCAGGCCCCGTCGGCGTCCGGTAGCCGGGTCGGTGCCTGTGACACCGGGCGCCAGCTCGGCGAACATCCGCTCACTGCGGGTCTCCGGCGCATTGTCGGCGGTATCACGCAAAAATGTGTCGGGCAGTGACAGTTTCGCGATGGTCCGCCATGCCTTGGCATACTGCAGCAGAAATGAGCCCGTGGTGTAGGGCAGGTCGTATTTGTCGCAGACCTCACGCACCCGCATCGAGATCTCAGCGAGCCGGTTGCTGGGCAGATCCGGGTAGAGATGGTGTTCGATCTGGTGACACAGGTTGCCGCTCATGAACCGCATCACCGGCCCGGCGTTGAAGTTGGCGCTGCCGAGCATCTGACGCAGATACCACTGACCCTTGGTCTCGCCGACCATGTCGGTTTTGGTGAATTTCTCTGCGCCATCAGGGAAATGACCACAGAAGATGACCGCGTTGGACCACAGGTTGCGGATCACGTTGGCGATCGCGTTGGCCGTCAACGTCGATGCGTATGTCGCGCCGGGCGACAGGGCGGTCAGCGCCGGAAACGCGACATAGTCCTTGAACAGCTGGCGACTGGCTTTTCGCATGAACAGCCGAAAACGGGTCCGGGTCTCTTCGGGGGCCGCCCGGCCCTTGACGACTTTGCCGAGCTCCACATGCTGCAAAGCCACTCCCCACTCGAAACCGATCGCCAGCACGGTGTTGAACAGCAGGTTGAACAGGTTATGCGGCTTCCAGCGCTGATCCCGGGTGACCCGCAGCAGGCCGTAGCCCACATCGTCGTCCATGCCCAGGATGTTGGTGTATTTGTGGTGCACGAAATTGTGGTTGTAGCGCCAGTGCTTGGCGGCCCCGAGGTTGTCCCACTCCCAGCTCGACGAGTGAATCTCCGGATCGTTCATCCAGTCCCACTGGCCGTGCATGACGTTGTGGCCGATCTCCATGTTTTCGATGATCTTGGCCATGCCGAGGGTCACCGCGCCGGCCCACCACGCCCAGCGCCGCGAGCCGGCGGTCAGCAGCACCCGGCCGGCCACCTCCAGCCCGCGCTGTGCGGCGATAGTGCGCCGGATATACCGCGCGTCGCGTTCCCCGAGGGAGTCTTCGATATCGCGGCGGATGGCATCCAGCTCCACCGCCAAATTTTCCACATCTGCGTCGGTGAGGTGCGCAAAGACGTCCACATCGGTGATCGCCATCTGTGATCTGTTGCCCTTCCGCCGTTCTAACCCGTCGCTGACCTACGCTATCGTAACCTACGAACGCGTAGGTTACCAGTCAGTAGCCGTTAGATGTCGAGGACACAATCCCCGGATGCCGCCGAGATACAGGTCTGAATCCGGGTGCCGAAGTGGTGTTCAACGCCGGTTCGCAGATCGCGGACGTGGCCGTCCAGCAGGGGGACGACGCAGGATTTGCAGATACCCATCCGGCAGCCGAAGGGCATCCGCACTCCCACGCTCTCACCGGCATCCATCAGTGAGGTCGCCGCGTCGGCGGCAACACTTTGTCCGCTTCTGGCGAAGGTGACCGTGCCCCCCGCCCCGGCAGCCGCTGCCCGCGACACCGCGAATCGCTCCACGTGCAGCCGCTCGCTGATATCCGCCGAAGACCACACTTTCTCAGCCTGGTTGAGCATGCCCTCCGGCCCGCAGACCCAGGTCTGGCGCTCCCGCCAATCGGGGACCTCATCATCAAGCCGGGTGAGGTCGAGCCTGCCCTCAACGCGGGTCGCGCGTATCCGCAACCGGTAACCCGGATGATTTCGGGCCAGCTCGCTCAGTTCGCCGGCAAACATCACGTCGGCTGCGGTCGGTGCCGAATGCAGATGCTCGATGTCGGTGATCTGGTTGCGCCGCACCAATGTTCGCAGCATCGACATGACCGGGGTGATGCCGGACCCGCCGGTGAGGAACAGGATGGCGGCCGGCGCCGGATCGGGGAGCACGAAATTGCCCTGCGGGGCCGCCAGTCGCACAATCGTCCCGGGTTCGACCCCGCTCACCAGATGAGACGACAGGAAGCCCTCGGGCATCGCCTTGACGGTGATGGTGATGGTGCGTGTCCGCCGTCGGGCGCCCTCGGTCACCGGGCTTGACGTGAGCGAATACGAGCGCCACCACCAGCGCCCGTTGACCAGCAGACCGATCCCGATGTACTGGCCCGGCTGGTAGTCGAAGCTGAAGCCCCAGCCCGGTTTGATGACCAACGTTGCGGAATCTGCGGTTTCGCGGCGCACCGCCACGACGCGGCCGCGCAACTCCCGCGCCGACCACAGCGGATTAGCCAGGTGCAGGTAGTCATCCGGCAGCAGCGGGGTCGTGATGCGGGTGGCAATCTTGCGCAACACGTTCCAGCCCGGATGCTTGTCCGCGCCGACCACGGTGGGCTGCGTGGTGTCGACCACGTTCGCGGTGAGGTTTGCCTGTTTCTTGGAGGGAAGGGAGTTCATCGGAAGCTCCTGCTCACGGTGGAATGGCGGCCTCATGCCACTCACGGAGTGCGGCTTCCCGCCCCCGGCGAACTTACGGTACCGTAACCCATGGGCGCAGCTCCAGTCGCACAGCCGTCCGGACTCACAGCAGCTCCAGCAGAAACGGCAGCTCTTGGGTGGCGTACCAGGCCAAGTCGTAGTCCTGAGCGTCGCCGACGACCAGTTCAGCATCTTCGTCGCCGAGATCGGCCGCGTCGATCACCGCCATCGCCGCCGTGACAGCCGGCTCCGCCGCTGCATTGTCGACGAATACGGCGACAACGTGGTCGAGGGAAACCGGTTCACCAAGTTTGACGACAGCATCGTCGAGATCAGGCCGGCATGTGACATCGTTGACATCGGCGACCAGCACCGCGCGTCGCGGCGGCATCTTCTGATCGGTGTCGGCGGCCAACAGCCGCAGTGACGCCAGCGCGGCCTCGCGCAGCGCCACCTCGGCGAGTTCCTCCTCGTCACCGCTGGCGTAGGTTTCGCGCAGCGTCGGTGTCACCGCGAACGCGGTGCCGCCCGCTGGCCACAGTGCACCCTCGGCGACCAGCAGCTGCAGCGTGGCCAAAGTGGCCGGCACATAGACCCGCATCACGGCACCCACATCGGGCTTGTTGTTGACACCTATCAACGGTGCCACAAACGCTTAGCCGTCAGGTGCCCCAGGTCGTCCCCTCAGCACCGGCGAGGCGGCTGGTTGCCGCGCCCCCGGGCAACGCGACGCTGTGGGCGGGCCGCGGCGGCTGCGCCCGCTTACTGCGCGGCTTCCAACAGCTCGTCGAGTGACTCACTGAGCAGCGACGGCAGCAAGTCGACATCGCTCATCGCGTCATGGTCGGCGTTGATCCCGAAATACAGCATCCCGTTGTACGACGTCACTCCGATAGCCAGCGCCTGATTGTGCAGCAGCGGGGGCACGGCATAGGCCTCCAGCAGTTTGGCGCCGGCGATATACATCTGCGCCTGACCACCGGGTGCGTTGGTGATCAACAAGTTGAACATCCTGGCCGAAAAACCGGTGGCCACCCGGATACCCATGGCGTGCAGGGTCGGCGGGGCGAACCCGGACAATGTCAGCATCGTGCGGGCATCGACCAGGCTGCCCGCCACCGGGTGCGACTCGGTGGCGTGAGCGATCTGCGACAGCCGCACGACGGCGTTGCCCTCCCCCACCGGCAGGTCGACAAGGAACGGAATCACCTGACCGATCGCGCGGCCCGGGTTACGCGCATCAAAACGGCTCTCGGGATAGACCGGCATCGGTGCCATCGCCCGGATCAGGGCGGTGGGTGCCAGCGCCTCGCCGCGTGCCAGCAACCAGCCGCGCAGCGCGCCGGTGACCACCGCCAACACCACATCGTTGATATCGCAGTCGTAGCGCGCACGCACAGCCCGGTAATCCTCCAGGCGTCCACGGGCCACGGCCAGTCGTCGATTGCGGGAGACCTGGGCATTCAGCGGGCTGTTGGGGGCGCTGCCACGGGCCCAGGTGCGTGCCCTGCCGACCAGCCGCCGGCCGGCGTTGACGACCTGCCCGGAATTCGTGACCAGCCCGGCGACCGCGGAACCGGCCGCCTGCAGCTGAGCCCGGGGACCGGAGATCCAGTCGCTGACTGCCCCCACCAGCAGCCGGGTCGTGCCGGGGTCGCGCTCGGGTATCCAGATGTCCTCGGGAGCCGGTGGCGGACGACGAGTCCGGTCGACGATGACATGGCTGAGCGCCAGCGCCGTCATCCCGTCGATCAGTGCTTGATGCGACTTGGTGTAGAGCGCAATCCGGTTCTTGGCCAACCCCTCGACCAGGTACATCTCCCACAGGGGCCGTGACTTGTCGAGCGGGCGTGCGGCCAGCTGGGCGATCATGTCGTGCAGTTGCTCGTCGCTGCCGGGTGACGGCAGCGCCGATCGGCGGACGTGGTAGGTGATATCGAAATCGCCGTCGTCGATCCACACCGGCCGCCCCAGGCCCAGCATCACTTCGCGGACTTTCTTCCGATATCTCGGTACCTGCGGCAGCCGCTGCTCGACGGTGGCCAGCAGCGTCTCGTAGCTCAACCCGGTACGCGGGCGGCGCAGGATCGCCAGCGATCCGACATACATCGGGGTGGCCGTGTTCTCCAATCGATAAAAGGACGCATCCGACGCCGACAGCCGGGTCACCATTGCGCCGCTGTCCTCCTTGCTGATTCGGCCTGCCGCGGCATCACTGCCGCCCACGCTAACCGCTACCGGGAGACGGCGGGGGTGACGGTAAACGCAAAAGCGTGATCTGTGCGATGATTACCGCCGTCTGCCACTCTCCAGCAGGCTCGCCCGTCCGACCGACCACTGGAGAGTACCCGTTGACCGACACGCCCAGTCCGCACCAGACATTCGCCGTGGCACCCGTCGTCGACTACGAGCCGGCGCCGCGGAATATCCGCCAATGCCAGCCTGTATCGCCCTGGACGCTGCGGCAGCGGACAGATGCGCCACGCCGGCATCCCAGCCGGCACCCGGCGGCCACCGAGCCGAACGCGATGCCCGCGCCGATGCGGCAGGCGGCAACATTCGCCGACGCCGCGCTGCGGCGAATCCTGGAAGTCATCGACCGGCGCCGGCCGGCGCATCAGCTGCGCCCCCTGCTGGCGGCCCATCTCGTCGAAGCCCTGCTCGCGGGCAACCCGGCAGAGCCCGCACACACCGCGGCCGCGGTGCTGCGCCGAGTGCGACTCCAGCCGGTCGGCCGCAACAACGCCCTCAGCGCCGCCGAGGTGTTCGGCACCTACCGCCGCGGGCATCGGATTCACGCCATCGCCGGTCGCGTCGAACACACGATCGCGGGCCGGCAACCCCGGTGGCAGGTCGTCGCTTTGCACATCGGATAAACCACGTGCTAGGGCAGGCTGGCCTCGGCGGCCCGGGCGGGGCTCCCGGTGACGCGAGCCACCAGCGGTCCGGCGATGGCCATCACGAACACGTACGACATCGCCAGCGCAGCGACCCCGGTGATCGATGAGCCGACCAGTCCAATGATGATCAGCGAGAACTCGCCCCTGGCGATCAGGATGGTGCCGGCACGTACCTGCCCCCGCCGCGCCACGCCGTCACGCCGGGCGGCGAAGATCCCGGTCGCCAGCTTTGTCGCCGCAGTGACAGCGGCCAGCGCGACAGCGACCGGCAACACCGGCACCAGCCGCTGCGGATCAACCGACAGGCCAATTCCCAGAAAGAAAACCGCGGCGAACAAATCACGCAACGGGCCCAGCACCCGACGGGCCCGGTCGGCCGTGTCGCCGGTCAGCGTCAGACCGACCAGAAACGCGCCGACAGCAGCCGAGGCGTGCACCGACTCGGCCACCGCCGCCACCATCAACGTGATTCCCAGTACCCGCAGCAGCAGCTGCTCGGAATCCGGGTGCGTCACCAGCCGCCCGACATGGTGGCCCCAGCGATAAGACGCCGAGACCGCAATCCACAGGGCGGTGACGGCGGCGGTCATGCTGCCCACCGCGTGCCACCAGCGACCACCGGACGCGACCACCGCGAAGAACGGCAAGTAGCCCGCCATCGCGAAATCCTCCAGCACCAGCAACGACAACACGGCCGGTGTCTCCCGGTTACCCAGCCGGCGCAGATCCTCCAGCAGCCGCGCGATCACACCCGAGGAGGAGACATAGGTGACACCGGCCAGCGCGAGGATGCCCACCGAGTCGAGTCCCACCAGCCAACCGGCCAGCGCGCCGGGCGTGGCGTTCAGGGCCACGTCGACCACCGCGGACGGCAGGTGGTGACGCAGGCTGCTGGCGAATTCGGTCGCGGAGAACTCCAGACCCAAGGTGAGCAAGAGCAGCACGATGCCGATGGGTGCGCCGGTGGTGATGAATTGGCCCGCAGCGGCCACCGGTACGATGCCGCCGTTGCCGAGGGCGAGACCGGCCAGCAGGTACACCGGGATCGGAGACAGCGCGAAACGGCGTGCACCAGCACCCAAAAGCGCGAGCGCGGTCAGGACGGCGCCGAGTTGCAACAACAGCGCCACCGAAATTTCCACCAGCTCAGCCCTTGTCGATAATGTGCTCGACCCCGGCGATGCCCTCTTCGGTGCCGATCACCACGAGGACATCTCCGGCGCGCAGCACCTCCGTCGGCGCCGGCGACGGAATCACGTTTTTGTCGCGCACAATCGCCACGATCGAGGCGCCGGTGCGGGTGCGCGCGCAGGTCTCGCCCAGCGGGCGGTCCACAAACCGGCTGCCCGGTTCGATGTCGACCTGGCCGACATCGAGTCCGGGAACTTCGCGGGTCAGCTCGGTGAACCGTTCGGCGATCCGCGGCGCGCCCAGGATCTGGGCGACGGCGTCAGCCTCGTCGTCAGTGAGGTAAAAGACCGGCCGAGCCTGGTCGGGGTCGTCGCGGGGATACAGGCAGACCTCGAAGTCGCCGCTGCGGCGGGCGACGATGCCGACCCGGTCACCGTTGCGGGTGGTGAACTCATACCGCACACCGATGCCCGGCAGCCGTACCTCCTTGACATCCATGCACCAATCCTTCACGACGGGCTGCGAGAGCGGCAATTCAGCGCATCCACAGACCGGTCCGGCGGGTGCCGGTCCGCCGAGAACCCGCTGCGCGCACCGAGGAACACCTCAGCGGAGCGGGCCAAAAGTTAGTGTCGCGAAACCGATTTCGATGGTTTCGCAGGTCTGCGCGACGCTAGCGCTTCTTCACCGGTTTCAGCGGCTTCGCCCCGCGGCCTTGACGGCGTGCAGCTTCACGTCGTTCGCGCCGGGTGGTTCCAGCCTGCGCCTCCCGCTGCGAACCATCCCCGCTGCGCTGGATTTGAGCTGAGCCGTCTTCGGACGGCCCGGTGTAGGTCAATGCACGGGTCTCGTCCTCAACTCCTCTGGCGCGCAACGTGCTTGGCGCGGTCTGGCTTGCACTGCCCGCAGCGCCCGCCACCCGCTGCTGCGCCGCAGCGGCTGACGCTGTCGCGAACTCGGCGAGGTCCTGCGGCTCGGCTTCCGGCGGCGGCTGCGGGGCGGGCACCGCTTCGACGGCAACGTTGAACAAGAAGCCGACCGACTCCTCTTTGAGGCCGTCGAGCATGGCCATGAACATGTCGTAGCCCTCACGCTGGTATTCCACCAGCGGATCACGCTGGGCCATGGCGCGCAGGCCGATGCCCTCCTTGAGATAATCCATCTCGTAGAGGTGCTCGCGCCACTTACGGTCGATGACGTTGAGCAGCACACTGCGTTCCAGCTGGCGCATCGCACCGTCGCCGGCGAGCGCCTCAATCTCGGCTTCCCTTGCGGCGTAGGCTCGTTCGGCGTCTTTCAGCAACGCGTCGAGCAGTTCGTCGCGGGTCAGCTCACCGGGTTCGCCGACGGCGTCGGAGTCAATCAGATCCTTATGGTCGATGCCCACCGGATACAGCGTCTTGAGCGCATCCCAGAGCTTTTCCAGGTCCCAGTCCTCGGCGTAGCCTTCCGCGGTCGCCCCGTCGACATAGGCGGTGATCACGTCGCGGACCATCGACAGCGCCTGCTCCTTGAGGTTCTCACCCTCCAGGATGCGGCGGCGCTCCGCATAGATGACCTTGCGCTGCTGGTTCATCACCTCGTCGTATTTGAGGACGTTTTTGCGGATCTCGAAGTTCTGCTGCTCGACTTGGGTCTGGGCGCTCTTGATCGCGCGGGTGACCATCTTGGCCTCGATCGGCACGTCATCGGGCAGGTTCAGCCGGTTGAGCAGTGCTTCCAGCGCGGCGCCGTTGAACCGGCGCATCAGTTCGTCCCCCAGCGACAGGTAGAACCGCGACTCGCCGGGGTCGCCCTGGCGACCGGAACGCCCGCGCAGCTGGTTGTCGATCCGGCGCGCCTCGTGGCGTTCGGTGCCCAGCACGTACAGCCCGCCGGCCTCGATCACCTCCTTGGCTTCCGCGGCGGCCTCGGCCTTGACCAGGGGGAGCTCCTCATGCCAGGCCCGCTCGTATTCCTCGGGGGTTTCCAGGGGATCGAGTCCCCGCTCGCGCAGCCGTTTGTCGGTGAGAAAGTCGACGTTACCGCCCAGCACGATGTCGGTGCCGCGACCGGCCATGTTGGTGGCGACGGTGACCGCCCCGCGCCGGCCCGCCTCGGCGATGATCCCCGCCTCCTGTTCGTGATATTTGGCGTTGAGCACGTTATGCGGGATGCGCCGCTTGGTCAGCAGCCGCGACAAATACTCGGATTTTTCGACGCTGGTGGTGCCGATGAGCACCGGCTGGCCCTTTTGGTAGCGTTCGGCAACATCGTCGACGACCGCGAGGTATTTGGCTTCCTCGGTCTTATAAACCAGATCGGACTTGTCCTCCCGGATCATCGGCTTGTTGGTGGGGATGGTCACCACCCCGAGTTTGTAGATCTCGTGCAGCTCGGCGGCTTCGGTCTGCGCGGTGCCGGTCATGCCGGCCAGCTTCTCGTAGAGCCGGAAATAGTTCTGCAAGGTGATGGTGGCCAGCGTCTGGTTTTCGGCCTTGATCTCCACCTGCTCTTTGGCCTCGATGGCCTGGTGCATACCCTCGTTGTAGCGCCGCCCGTAGAGCACCCGGCCGGTGAACTCGTCGACAATGAGCACCTCACCGTTGCGGACGATGTAGTCCTTGTCGCGGTGGAACAGCTCCTTGGCCTTCAGCGCATTGTTGAGGTAGCTGACCAGCGGCGAGTTGGCGGCCTCGTACAGGTTGTCGATGCCCAGCTGGTCTTCGACGAACTCCACCCCGGCCTCGTGCACACCGACCGTGCGCTTGCGTAAGTCGACCTCGTAGTGGACGTCTTTTTCCATCAGCGGCGCGATCCGCGCGAACTCGGCGTACCAGTTGGTGCCGCCGTCGGCGGGGCCGGAGATGATCAGCGGGGTGCGCGCCTCGTCGATCAGGATCGAGTCGACCTCGTCGACGATGGCGTAGGCATGGCCGCGCTGGACGCATTCCTCCAGCGAATGCGCCATGTTGTCACGCAGGTAGTCGAACCCGAACTCGTTGTTGGTGCCGTAGGTGATGTCGGCGGCATAGGCTGCGCGGCGCTCGTCGGGACCCATTCCGGCCAGGATCACGCCGACGTCCAGCCCCAGGAACCGGTGCACCCGCCCCATCCACTCGCTGTCGCGTTTAGCCAGGTAGTCGTTGACGGTGACAATGTGCACGCCCCGGCCGCCCAGTGCGTTGAGGTAGGCGGGCAGCACCGAGGTCAGGGTTTTGCCCTCACCGGTTTTCATCTCGGCGACGTTGCCGAAGTGCAGCGCCGCAGCGC
Source organism: Mycobacterium botniense (assembly GCF_010723305.1). Classification (NCBI taxonomy): domain Bacteria; kingdom Bacillati; phylum Actinomycetota; class Actinomycetes; order Mycobacteriales; family Mycobacteriaceae; genus Mycobacterium; species Mycobacterium botniense. Next base: position 198,750 of record NZ_BLKW01000002.1, read on the forward strand.
CCATCACCTGCACATGGAAAGGACGCTGATCGAGCACCCGCCAGGCGGCTTCCCGGGCCACCGCAAACGCCTCGGGCAGCAGGTCATCGAGGCTTTCCCCGTCGGCGTGGCGCTTGCGGAACTCGTCGGTCTTGGCGCGCAGTTCGGCGTCGGTGAGCTGCGCGACGTCGTCGGCGAGGGTGTCGACATAGTCGGCGACCTTCGCGAGACGCTTGACCATGCGGCCTTCACCAAGGCGCAGCAACTTCGACAGCACAGCTGGTCCCCTATGGGTCGAACGGATCCGTCGGACAAATCTCGCGGAATCCATCCTAGGTGACATCGTGTTGCGGACAGCCGTCAACGACCGGTGTCGGCATCCCGGCCGGCCCGGCGGCCCGGCCGGCCTCAGGCGAGCCTGATCAGACCGTAGTCGTAGGCGTGACGGCGGTAGACGACCGACGGCCGGTCGGTGTCCTTATCGTGAAACAGGAAGAAATCGTGGCCGACGAGCTCCATTTCGTAGAGCGCGTCATCGACCGACATCGGCGTGGCCGGGTGCTCCTTGACCCGCACGATCCGGCCCGGCTCGTGGTCGGTGACGGCGACGTCCAACCCGGGTGACTCCGTGGGTTGGATCCCGGTACTGGCGGGGTCGTGATCCGGCGGTGTCACCGCCGCGGCGACCTCGCACAGTGACACGGGGGTTTTGTCGCCGTAGTGGACTTTGCGGCGATCGTTGACCCGGCGCAACCGGTTCTCCAACTTGTTGACAGCGGTCTCGAACGCGGCGTAGAAGCTGTTCGCGCAGGCTTCGCCGCGCACGACCGGTCCGCGGCCGCGTGCCGTGATTTCCACGTGCTGACAGAATTTGCGCTGGCGGCGGTTGGGTTCATGCTCGAGTTCGACGTCAAAAAGGTAGATGGTCCGGTCGAACCGCTCCAAACGGGCAAGTTTCTGCGAGACGTAGGTGCGGTAGTGATCGGGAATCTCGACGTTGCGGCCCGTGACGACGACCTTGGCGCGGGGCACCCGTTCATCGCGCTCCTGAACCCCAGCTCCTGGCCCCTGATCGGAATCCACGGTTTGCCTCGACATGCGCATCAACTCGTCTCTTCTCCCTCAGCACGCACAGGGCGTGTCCCGGCTTGCCATATCCGTCCGGCGGGAGTTGCGCAATCGCCCGCAGTCCACCCGCCGGTGACAGGTATCGACAATCACCTCCTAGCGCTATCGGTGAAATGGCGCTCAACCGCGGAGGATGTGTGGCCGTGCGGCCTTCACGGGTGTCTAGCTCGACGGTAGCCGGTGTTCACCTGGACGTGCTAGTGCTTTCCCGGACCTGTTGCACGTTATTCACGTCCGCAAGCCTGACAGGTGGCGCGCCGGGTTGGGCTCATGCCGCCGCCAGGGTGAGCACCCCGGTCACTTGCAGGCCGGCCGACCGCAGGACGCGGACCGACTCGCGCGCGGTCGCGCCGGTAGTGACGATGTCATCGACGAGCAGCACCTCGCCGGTTTCGGGCAAAGCCCGCTGTCGCAGCCGCACTCGGCCCGCGATATTGCGCTCACGGGCGGCGGTGCCCAGGCCGACTGAGTCGCGGGCTGAGGCCGTCATCCGCAACGCCGCGATCACGGTGATCTGCGGGTGCCGCGCCACCGCGGTGGCCGCCATGCGGCAGACGGGGTCACCGCCGCGGCGCCGCGCCGCCCACCGTCGCGTCGGTGCGGGCACGAGCGTCAGCGGGGTTTGCACCATACCCCAGACCAGCAGCCGGTGCACACCGAGGGCCAGGGCGCGCGCCAGCGGTGCGATGAGGTCGGAGCGGCCGTGCTCTTTCATCGCGACGATGGCGCGCCGCCGCGCGCCGGCGTACCGCCCGAGGGCAAACACCGGCACGTGCGGGTCGATGCGCGGGCTGACCACGCGCGGCTGGTCGGGCCCGACCTCGAACTGCCGGGCGCAGGTGTCGCACCAGCGGGTGGCCGGTGCACCGCAGCCGCCGCATTCCAGCGGAAGGACCAGATCGAGCACGGCTGCAGTGTGCCGCGCCGGGGTGACAGCGCCACCCCCCGCCGGCTGGCCGGACACCGCCGGGCACCGCCGGCCGCTCCCCGGTGCACCGCTCAGCCCGGCAGCACCGGCACCGCCCCCGGCACCGCGAACCCGGGCACCTCCGACCAGATTTGCTCGCTTTCTGCGGCGGAACTGGACAACTGCACCACCCCGCGCGGATCAGCCACATATACCGTCGACGGGTTCGCCGCGATCGTTGAGACCGGAGTCTGCAAACCCCGGTTGGGCGCATCGGAGTTCACCCCGTCCAGGTTCACATACGACACCGGATGGGTAGGGTCGGTGCGGCTCACCACGATGTCGTCGCCGGTCCGCCACGACAACGACACCACCGAAGAGCCCAGCCCGAACCCCAGCCGTCGCGGGTAGGTCAGCGCGAACTGACCCGCCTGCGTTTGTTCGACACTGGCCAGGATCACCTGCCCCTGGATGACCATCGCCGCCCGCGTCCCGTCCCGGGACAACTGCAGCTCAGCGATCGGACCCGGGAAGCGGCTGGACACCGCACCGGAATCGACCGGAATGCGCGCCGGCTGCCCGGAGGCTGGTTCGGCGAAGGCGCGCAGCACAGTGTTGCCGTCGACAACCACCCACACCGCGTTGTCAAGCGACCAGCTGGGCCGCGACAGGGTGTGACCGTCTGCGGCCTGCACCGCCTCACCGCCCAGATTGCCGATCCACAGGGAATCGGCCCTATCCGGAGCACCGGGCCGCTGGGTCACCACCGACGCCACCTGATGCCCATCGCGTGACACTGTGGCGGCGGTCTGATCCGGCGTGCGCCCGAACGCTCCCGGCACCGGGGCGGAATGCTGTCCGTCCAGCGCTACCAGCGAACCGCCCACCAGCGCGTGCACTCCGGCGCCGGCGCCGTCGGCCATACCCGGATCGGTGGCCGCCACATCAGATGTCGTCCACCCGTCGGCGAACCGGTCATCGAGCGGCGCACCATCGGCGTTGATCACATACGGCCCCTTGATATCAGCGCGGGCCAGTGTCCAAATGATTTGTGCAGCAACCAAAAGCCGGCTGTGCGGGTCCGTGGTAGACAGGTTCTGCAGATCCACCCGTGCCCCGGCGTAACCACGGCCCACGCCGCTCTTCCCGCCGTCGGCGCGGGTGACCGGACCGCTCAGCCGCAGCGGCGGCGCGAGCAGATTGTGCACGGCGTGGGCCATCTCCGGACGCGGACCGGCGATCAGCTTCGAAACCAGCTCAGTGCCCAGCTGATCGCGGTCGGCCACCGCGATATAGCGGGGGTCGGGAACCATGGTTTTACCGGTAGGGTCGGCGAAATAGAGAATGTGGCGCTTGTAGGTCGCCTGAAACTGCTGCCAGTCCAAGAACACGCCGTTCGGTAACCGGTTGATGCGCCATCCGCCCGTCGTCTTCACCAGTTCAATCGGTCCCGGGTCCGGCAGCGCGCCCTCGGCGGTCTCGAACACGCCCATGTCGGAAAGAGATCCGAGAATATCAGCTCGCATGGTTACTAAAACCCGTTCCGCGCCACGGGTTTCGACGAACACCACATGGTCTATCAGCAGCGCGCTTCCCCCATCATCCCACGCATTCGATGCCGACTGGGTGAGAAACTGGCGAGCCGCCAGGTGCCGGTTCGCCGGATCTGCTGTGGCCTTGAGGAATTCGCGCAGCACCATGTCGGGATCCATACCCGGGGTGGGTTTGGGCAGGTTCGACGGAGCCGCGCGTTCCACCGTGCCAATGGCCTGCGGCGCCGACGAGCTGGGCACTCCGGCACAGCCCGCCAGCAGCACCGCGGAAAACAGCACAGTGGCCAGCCACCGCCCGGCGACGGTGCGGGCCGCAACGGCGCGGGCCGCGCAATCGGGCCGCCGCACTAACCGCTCCTTTCGGCGTGCTCCCGCCGGCGGTGCGGACCCGGTTCGGGAGCAATCGGTTTCAGCGGAAGGGGGCTGGTGGTGACCTTGTGTCCGCGAACCAGCGGAAGTGTCAGCCGGAAGCAGGCACCCTTACCCGGCTCCCCCCACGCCTCCAGCCGGCCCTGATGCAGCCGCGCGTCCTCGAGGCTGATCGCCAGCCCCAGCCCGGTGCCACCGGAGCGCCGCACCCGCGAAGGGTCCGAGCGCCAGAACCGGCTGAATACCAGTTTCTCCTCGCCGGGCCGCAGCCCGACGCCGTAGTCGCGCACCGTGACCGCGACGGTGTCCTCGTCGGCGGCCATCCGGATCCGCACCGGCTTGTGCTCGGCGTGGTCGATCGCGTTGGCAATCAGGTTGCGCAGAATGCGTTCGACCCGCCGCGCATCGACTTCGGCTATTACTTGGGTCTCGGGCATGTCCACGATCAGCTTGACGCCGGCTTCCTCGGCTAGATGGCCCACATTGCCCAGTGCGCTTTTGACCGTTGCGCGCAAATCGACCGATTCGACCGACAGCTCCGCCACCCCCGCATCATGGCGGGAGATTTCCAGCAGGTCATTGAGCAGTGACTCGAAGCGGTCCAGCTCGCTGACCAGCAGCTCGGTGGAGCGTCGCAGTGCCGGGTCGAGGTCATCGCTGTGGTCATAAATCAAGTCGGCGGCCATCCGCACCGTGGTCAACGGTGTGCGCAGTTCATGGCTGACATCGGACGTGAAGCGCCGCTGCAGGTTGCCGAACTCCTCGAGCTGGGTGATCTGCCGCGACAGACTTTCGGCCATATCGTTGAACGACACCGCCAGCCGAGCCATATCGTCTTCGCCGCGCACCGGCATCCGCTCGGAAAGGTGTCCCTCAGCGAACCGTTCAGCGATCCGCGACGCCTGCCGGACCGGCACCACCACCTGGCGGGACACCAGCAGCGCGATGGCCGCGAACAACCCCAGCAGCACCAGCCCGCCGGTGGCGATGGTGCCGCGCACCAGCGCAATGGTGGCCTGCTCGTTGTTGAGCGGATAGATCAGGTACAGCTCCAGGTTGGTGACCCGGGACGACGTCGGCGTGCCGATGATCAGCGCCGGCCCGGAAAACGCCTCGGTGTGCACCGTCGCGTATTGGTAGGCCACCTGCCCGGCCTTCACGAAATCGCGCAACGCCGAAGGCACTTGGTCGATCGGTCCGGCCGTGGTCGCGGCGCGGGGCCCGTCACCGGGGACCACCAGCGCAGCGTCGAAGGCGCCGGCGAGCCCCGGTCCCAGGGCCGGGTCGGTTTTGGATGTCAAGGTGTTGCGGGCAAGTTGCAGACTGCTGTCGAGCGACCGTGCCTCCTCACCGCTGACAATCCCGCTGACGGTGTTGCGTGCCCGTTCGATTTGCTCGGTGGCGGCCTTGAGCTTGACATCAAGTACGCGGTTGGTGACCTGACTCGTCAGCACGAACCCGAGCACCAAGATCACCGCGAGCGAAAGGCCCAAGGTGAGCGACACCACCCGTAACTGCAACGAGCGCCGCCAGGCAACGGCAACGGCCCGCCGCAACGCACTCATACCGCGGGTCAACGGGCCGGAACGGCCCCACCGACTGCGAAGGCGCCGCCTCGAGCCCAGGATCACCGGCGCCGCTCCTCCGCATCGCTGCGGTCTGCACCGTCGCCGGTGCCGATCACGGGGGTCCGGCCTTGTATCCCACTCCTCGAACGGTCAGTACTACCTGCGGGTTTTCCGGATCTTTCTCCACCTTGGCCCGCAACCGCTGGACATGCACGTTCACCAAACGGGTGTCCGCGGGATGACGGTATCCCCACACCTGTTCGAGCAGCACATCACGAGTAAACACCTGCCGCGGTTTGCGTGCCAGCGCCACGAGCAAATCGAATTCCAGGGGCGTCAGCGAGATCTGCTCGCCATTGCGGGTGACCTTGTGCGCCGGGACGTCGATATCCACGTCGCCGATCGACAGCATCTCGGCGGGCTCGTCGTCGTTGCGCCGCAACCGCGCCCGCACCCGCGCGACCAGTTCTTTCGGTTTGAACGGTTTCATGATGTAGTCGTCGGCGCCCGACTCCAGGCCCAGCACCACGTCAACGGTGTCGGTCTTGGCGGTCAGCATCACGATCGGAACCCCGGAGTCCGCGCGCAACACCCGGCACACGTCGATACCGTTCATACCGGGCAGCATCAAATCCAGCAGGACCAGGTCGGGGCGCAACTCACGCACCGCAGTGAGCGCCTGGCTGCCGTCGCCGATGACCGCAGTGTCGAAACCCTCCCCGCGCAGCACAATGGTCAGCATCTCGGCGAGCGAAGCGTCGTCATCGACGACGAGAATCCTTTGCCTCATGGTGTCCATGGTGTCACCAGATCGCGACAAAACTCAGGTACTACACGCGCGTTTCTTCGACGACCCGGCCGAATCTGTCGGCCGAGCCGCCGGCCGGCCGGCGCGGAACCCTCGTCAGCCGCCCCACAGGGTCCCGGCCAGCCGGCCAGGGTCGACGCCGGCGTCGACGACCAACCAGCGCCCGCCCCACCCGCTGGCCGCCAAAGCCGCATAAACCATGCCGGTGCGCTGCTGCAGACCCTCATCGTGTTCGTAGAAGTCACGTGGCCGGTTTGCCTCCCGCTCGGCTCGGCGCCGGGCCCGCTCACCAGCCAGTTCAGTTGAAACATCAAGCAACACTTGTAAATTCGGCTTAGGTAGCTGCAGCCGGTGGTATTCGATGTCGTGCACCCAGGCCACCACCTCGCCGGTCGCTTCCTGACGCAGACGCGCCGCGCTGTATGCGGCGTTGGAGGCCACGTAGCGGTCGAGGATCACCACGTCATGGCGGCGGCACAATTCGCTGATGTGCGCCTTCGCTTCGGCGCGGTCGAAGGCGAACAGCAGCGCCATCGCATACACCGAAGACGCCAGATCACCGTGCCGGCCGTGCAGCGCCTCGCCGGCGATATCGGCCGCCACCGAGTGCCCATAGCGCGGGAACGCCAACGTCGCGACCGAGGTTCCGGCAGCCTCGAACGCCGCCCGCAGCCCGTCCGTCAGGGTGCGTTTACCGGCGCCGTCCACCCCTTCGATCGCGATCAACACTGACGCGAGCCTAGCGCCCCGCCGCCCGGGCGCTCAGTAACGATAGTGATCGGCTTTATACGGCCCGTCGACGTCGACGCCGATGTATTCGGCCTGCTCTTTGGTGAGCTTGGTCAGCTTGCCGCCAAGCGCCTCGACGTGGATGCGGGCAACCTTCTCGTCGAGGTGCTTGGGCAACCGGTACACCTCGTTGTCGTACTCGTCGTGCTTGGTCCACAGCTCGATCTGGGCGATCACCTGGTTGGAGAAACTGTTGCTCATGACGAACGAGGGGTGCCCCGTCGCGTTACCCAAGTTCAGCAGCCGGCCTTCGGAGAGCACGATGATCGAGCGGCCGGTGTCGGGGAAGGTCCACTGGTCGACCTGCGGCTTGATGGTGGTCTTGATCGCTCCGGAACGTTCCAGCGCGGCCATCTGGATCTCGTTGTCGAAGTGGCCGATGTTGCCGAGGATGGCCTGATCCTTCATCCGCCGCATGTGCTCGAGCGTGATGATGTCCTTATTGCCGGTCGCGGTGACGACGATATCCGCCTGGTCGATGACATCGTCGACCGTCTTGACCTCGTAGCCCTCCATCAACGCCTGCAGCGCGTTGATGGGATCGATCTCGGTGACGGTGACCCGGGCGCCCTGGCCTTTCATCGCCTCCGCGCAGCCCTTCCCGACGTCGCCGTAGCCGCAAATCAGCACGCTTTTGCCGCCGATGAGCACATCGGTGCCGCGGTTGATGCCGTCGATCAGCGAGTGCCGGCAGCCATATTTGTTGTCGAATTTGGATTTGGTCACCGAGTCGTTGACGTTGATCGCCGGGAATTTCAGCTCCCCGGCCGCGGCGTACTGGTAGAGCCGCAGCACACCGGTGGTGGTCTCCTCGGTGACACCCCGGACCGACTCGGCGATCCTCGTCCACTTGGTCTTATCGGTCTCGAAACGGTTGCGCAGCCGGTTCAAAAACGCTTTATATTCGGTCGAGTCGTTCTCGTCGGCGGGCGGCACCACGCCGGCCTGCTCGTACTGCATACCGCGCAACACCATGAGGGTGGCGTCTCCGCCGTCGTCGAGAATCATGTTCGCCGGTTCACCGGGCCAGGTCAGCGCCTGCTCGCAGGCCCACCAGTACTCGTCAAGTGTTTCGCCCTTCCAGGCGAACACCGAGGTGCCCTTGGGCTCCTCGGGGGTGCCGTGTGGCCCGACGACCACGGCGGCGGCGGCATGGTCCTGGGTGGAGAAGATGTTGCACGACGCCCACCTGACCTGTGCACCCAGTTCCAGGAGGGTTTCGATCAGCACCGCGGTCTGCACGGTCATATGCAGCGACCCCGAAATCCGGGCACCCTTCAGCGGCTTCACGTCGGCGTACTCACGGCGCAGCGACATCAAACCCGGCATTTCGTGCTCGGCCAGGCGGATCTCTTTGCGACCGAAGTCCGCCAGCGACAGGTCAGCGACCTTGTATTCGATTCCGTTGCGGACGTCGGCGGTCAGTGTCTTCTCAGTCGTCGTCATAGTGAGTACCCAATCGTTAATCGATCCAACTACTTAGCTAACGTACACATTATTGCGCGGGGTGCGGTCCGCCGACGATGTGCCGCACCGGCCGGACGCGCCGCGAGACCTATGGCTGCGTTGCATCCCGGGCCGGGCGGCCCATCTGATCACAGAAGCCTCCGTAGCGTTCGGCCGCCGGGGTGAACAGGCGCGCCAGGTCGGCCGCGACGTCGTGATCGGCCTCCGGCGGCATCGACACATAGCTCATCGCCAGCCGCACGATCGCACGCGCCAAAATGCCGGCATCGTCATCACCGGCCTTGATCCAGCTGTGGGTAAACAGCGCGGTAAGCCGCGCAGAGCAGTGGGCGATGATAGGGGCGCTGTCAGTGGTGATCAGTTGCAGCAGATCGGGTTTGGCGACTCCGCTGAGCAGTGAGATCACCAGCGGATCGGCCGCCGATTCGGTGAAGAATGTCCGAAACCCCTGGAGGAATGCGGCGTAGATGTCGCCGACATTGGCGTTGATCGCATCGCCGACCGCGTCCACCAGGCGGTCGGCCAGCCGCAGGGCATAGCCTTGCGCGAGCCCTTGCCGCGACCCGAACTCGTTGTAGATGGTCTGCCGGCTGATACCCGCCGCGCGGGCCACATCGGCAAGGGTGATCGCAGACCAGTCGCGGGTCATCAGCAGGTCACGCATGGCGTCCAGCACCGAATCGCGCAACAGCGCCCGCGACGCTTCGGCGTACGGGACCCGTCTCACGTGCGCGACACTAGCGGTGATCGCGCCGCTCCTGCTCATCGCTGCGCTCCGCATCGCCGCCGGCAGGGCTACTCACGACCGCGCCACCTCCACCATCTCGAAGTCGGATTTGGCCGCGCCGCAGTCCGGGCAGCTCCAATCGTCGGGAATGTCGTCCCAGCGGGTACCCGGTGCGATGCCGTCGTCCGGCCAGCCCAGCGCCTCGTCGTACTCGAATCCGCACTGGATGCAGCGAAACAGCCGGTAGTCGTTCATGAGTGTGCTCCTATCGGTTCGAAGTCGACCTTCTCGCGCACCCCGCAGTCTGGACAGCACCAGTCCTGCGGGATGTTCTGCCACGGTGTGCCTGCCGGAAAACCCTCCCGTGCAGCACCTTTGGCTTCGTCGTAGACGTAGTCGCAGACGGGACAGCGGTAGGCGGCCATCACGCCGCTGCCCCGTAGCGGCCCAGGATCTGCTCCCGGCGGCGCGGATGCAGGTTGGCTCGGGTGATGTCGCCGCCGTAGTGGGCCAGCACCCGCTTATCCATCACCCGCCGCCACAGCGGCGGAAGATAGGCCAGCGTGATCATCGACGCATACCCGCTGGGCAGGTTGGGCGCGCCGTCCAGGCTGCGCAGCGTCTGGTAGCGCCGGGTCGGGTTGGCGTGATGATCGCTATGGCGCTGCAGATGGTAGAGGAACAGGTTGGTCACCAGATGGTCCGAGTTCCAGCTGTGTTCCGGTGTGCACCGTTCGTAGCGACCGGTCGCCGTTTTGCGGCGAAGCAGCCCGTAGTGCTCGAGATAGTTCACGGTTTCCAGCAGCGAGATACCGTAGACCGCCTGGATGAGCACGAAGGGGATCAACGCCGGGCCGAACAGCGCAAGCAGCACCCCCCACAGCAGCACCGACATCAACCAGGCGTTCACCACGTCATTCGACGGGTGCCAGGGGCTCTTGTTCAGCCGGCGCATCCGCTGGGCTTCCAGCCGCCATGCCGAGCGCAGGCTGCCCACGACGCTGCGCGGCAGAAACTCCCAAAACGTTTCGCCGAAACGGGCCGACGCCGGGTCGTCGGGGGTGGCCACCCGCACATGGTGGCCGCGATTGTGCTCGATGTAGAAATGCCCGTAACAACTCTGCGCCAGCGTGATCTTGGCCAGCCAGCGCTCGACAGCCTCCTTCTTGTGCCCCATCTCATGAGCGGTGTTGATACCCACCCCGCCCAGCGCACCCACCGAGAGGGCCACACCGATTTTGGCCGGCCAACTCAGCCCGCCGTGATAGCCGAGCCAGCCCAGGTCCGCGGCGGTGAACAGACAGGCGCCCACGATCACGCTGAGGTACTGAAACGGGATGAAGGCGTACGTGCAGTAGCGGTAGTACCTGTCGTTCTCCAGCCACTCCATCGCCTCGTCGGGCGGGTTCTGGCCGTCCGGGCCGAAACGCAGGTCCAGCGCCGGCAACACGAGGTAGAGCAGGACCGGGCCGATCCAGAACAGCGCCTGCGAGACACCAAGCCCGCCCAGCCGGTTGATCCCCCACACCAGCGGCAGGATCACGAGCAGCATCGTGGGCGCAATCAGCCCCAGCAGCCACAGGTAACGCTTCCTATCGCGCCACACCGCGGCATCGTGACCGGGTTCCGCGGGTGCACCGGCAGCCATAACGTCAACCTCCCTGGTCTCCACACCGTAGTCCGTGTGGACAATATCGGGATTTTTGTCTTTTGTCTAGACATATTTATGTCTTTTGTAAAATCTCGGCGCCTGCCCGGCGCACCGGCGAACGGGATGGCGGTACCCCAAGGCCGTCCTCGTCATGTGCTGATGGCGCGTGCAGCGGAGGTCGACGTCGTGTTCCCCGGCCCGTTCGAGGACATGGCGGCTGCGGGAATTCCCATCCCCGCGTCGCCTGGCGCGCAGCCCGGACCGCAACGTCGATCTCCGACGTCAATGCCACCTGCCAGGCCCGTCTGCCACACGCTCTTTCCGACCACCAGGTGACTGAGCGCCGCGGCGACGGCCCAGACATCCTCTCAGCAGCAGTCCACACCATGGGCCGGCTCCAAGCTCCCGAACAAGAACACCGCACGAGCAGACACCACACTCCACGGAAGACCGCTCAAACTCAGGGATCACCATGTGTCCCAGTCGGACCCTCGGATTCGCCCGTGGACTCACACCGAGGCTCAATGTCGGACCCGGTTGCGATGATGTCGGTATGTCGTTGACCGCATCGTCTGCCGCGCCGGTGAGCCCTGCCGGGCGCCTGGAGGTGTTGTTCGAGGAATTGGCGCAGTTGGCCGGTCAGCGCAATGCGATTGACGGGCGCATCGTGGCGATCGTCGCCGAGCTGGACCGCGAGCAGCTGTGGGGGGCGACGGGGGCGCGGTCGGTGGCGGCGTTGGTGGCCTGGAAGCTGGGGGTGTCCTCGGCCAATGCCCACACGATCGCCACCGTGGCGCGCCGGCTTAACGAGTTTCCGCGTTGCGCGGCGGGCCTGGCCGAGGGGCGGTTGTCGCTGGATCAGCTCGGGGTGATCGCGGCGCGGGCGGGTGAGGGCTCCGATGCGCATTACGCGGCGCTGGCGCGGGTGGCCACGGTCAACCAGCTGCGCACCGCGGTGAAGCTCGAACCGCGGCCCGAGCCTGATCCTGCGCCGCCGCCGCAGCGCTCGATCACCAAAACCAGCACCGAGGCGTTCACCTCGTGGCGCATCAGGCTTCCCCACGATGAGGCGGCGATGTTTGAGGCGGCGCTGGCGTCGCATCGGGAGGCGCTGATCGCCGAGTGGACACACGATCACGGCAATGCCGAGCGCATATCGATGAATTGTCCCCCGGTGCCTGGCAGTATCGAGGCGTTTTTGCGCCTGGTGCAGACCGGCTGGGACGCTGAGGCGGTTCGGCGCCCGCACGGGCAGCACACCACGGTGGTGGTGCACGTGGACGTCACCGAGCGTGTTGGTGCGCTGCATGCCGGTCCGTTGCTGAGCGACGCGCAACGCCGATACCTGACCTGTGAGGCCAGCTGTGAAGTCTGGTTCGAACGCGACGGCGAGGTTATCGGCGCCGGCCGGGCGACCCGGGTGATCAACCGGCGGCTGCGCCGCGCCCTCGAGCACCGCCACCCGATGTGCGCGGTGCCCGGCTGCGGGGCCACCCGCGGCCTGCACGCCCACCACATCCGCCACTGGGAAGACGGCGGCCCCACCGAGTTATTCAACCTGGTGTTGGTCTGCCCATATCATCATCGGTTACACCACCGTGGGGGGATCACCATCGCCGGAACCGCCGACGATCTGACCGTCACCGACCGCTCCGGGCGACGCCTTCACGCAGGATCCCTGGCACGCCCACCCACCAAACCCCCACCCGCTGTGCCGCCGTGGGCCGGACCCACCGGCGAACGCGCCCACTGGTGGTGGTATGAGCCCTTCCAACCCCACCCACCCCCACCCAACTAGCCCGGCCAAGGACAGGTGCCAACAGCTTGAGGCTGACCACACTCGCCGCTGACCGACGCCGCGATACGCGCCACGGCGGGGCTCACGCCAGACCCGGCGTGCGATGGATCACCCCGCGCCCGGATGGTGACCTTACCGCGCAGATAGGCTCGGACGCAGCGCGTCGGGGCGCGCGCCACCGCGGCCAGAGGCCCATCAGCGCCTGCTACACACCCACGGTGGCGCGAAACAGCGTGCTGGGCCGGCGCGCCGCCAACCGGATCGGCCCGTCGTCCGCCGCCACCCACGCGGCCATACCGCGTTCCAGGGTCAGTGCCCCGGACTTTGCGGACACCGTGGTGCAACCCTCGGTGCACAACAGGATTTGTGGACCGTCGTGCCGTGCCGGCGCGTCGACCTCATGACCGAGGGAGTGCCCATCAAGCGTCAACAGCGAAACCGCGAACTCATCGGCGGGAGTGTCGTAGACCAACTCGAGTCCGTCCCGGTGTGTCGGGGGGCGCAACTGAGCTTCGGTGGTGGGCGTGAAGTCCAGGACGCGCAGCAGTTCGGGCACGTCGACGTGTTTAGGGGTGAGGCCTCCGCGTAAGACGTTGTCGGAGTTAGCCATTACTTCCAATGCGACACCGCGCAGATAGGTGTGCAAGTTTCCTGCCGGCAAGAAGATCGCCTCGCCGGGGGCGAGGCTGATGCGGTTGAGCAGCAAGGCCGCCAGCACACCGGCGTCGCCGGGATACCGCTCACCCAGCTCCAGCACCGTCTTGGCTTCGGCGGCGAACTGTGTCGCACCACAACTCACATAGTGGATCGCGCCGTCCAGCACTGCGGGCACCAGCACGTCGATATCGGGCTGGGGGGCAGTGATCCACGTCGTGAACAGCGCACGCAGACCGTCAGCGTCGGACTGGTCGTTCAGCAAGTCGATAAACGGGTCAAGATCAGACACCGCCAGCGCGCGCAGCAGCTCGACGGTTTGCCCTGCCGGCCGGAACCCGGCCAGCGCCTCGAACGGCTCCAGCGCGATCAAAAGCTCGGGTTTGTGGCTGGTGTCCCGGTAGTTGCGCACCGGGGAAGTGACCGGAATGCCGAGTTGCTCCTCCCGCCGGTAACCCTCGAGCGCCTGCTCGGCGCTGGGATGGGCCTGCAGCGAGAGCGGCTCGTCGGCCGCGAGCACCTTCACCAAAAAGGGCAGCCCATCGCCGAATCGGGCACGCGACGCGGCGCCGAGCTGTCCATCGGGGTCGGCGGCAAGGCGTTCCAGCAGCGACACTTCGCCGTCCTCGGTCTGCAGCCGGGCCGGATCAGCCGGGTGTGCGCCCAGCCAGAGTTCGGCTTCGGGGTGCACGGCCGGCACCGGCCGGCCGGTGAATTCGGCGATAGCGGTCCGTGACCCCCACGCATACGTCCGTATCGCTCCGCGTAGCAATTCCACGGTGTGTCTATCCCCGCACCAGTCGCAAATAAACCGCAGCCATCTCCAACCGGACGGCCAGTATCGCCAGTTGCTGGTCGGCCCGGTGCATGCCGGTCGGCGCCGGCGACCCGCCGGACACGACGGGCATATCCGGCACATCCTCGGCCGCGACCAGATCAACATCGTCGAGCCCGGCGACCCGTGCCGCTACCACTGTCCGTTCACCGGCCAGCGTCAGGGCCAGCACTCGCATCCGTTCCGGTAACGGGCCGTCGATCTGGTCATCGTGAAAAAGCGCGTCTGCCGCGCGGGCGGGTCCCGACGGCAGCCGGGAGCGCAGCGCCACCACCGCATCGGCCAGCCCGGTCGCGGCGGTCACCTGGCGGGCGACCCGCAGCAGCACCGCACTGCCGTGCCGGGCCAATGCCAGTGTTGCAGCGCAGTCACCGACCAACACCACATCGCGACCCGACATGCGTTCGGCAAGCGTCTTCGCGGGGTTGGTGAATAGTTCGCGGCCCGCACTGTTGCGCAGCGCCTCGGCGTCCAACTCGTCGGCCAGGGCCGCTAAATCCGTTCCCAGCCTGCCGTCCACGCTGTGCAGTGCGGCCAGGCCGACCGCCAGGTATCGGCTCAACCCGAATTCGTCGGGAACCTGCAGCCGTGGTTCCAGCACCGCGACACGGCCGGCCGTGGTGTCGCGCAGCGGCCCCTCGTAGGGCGCCGCGACTACCACCCGCGCGCCCCGGCGCACCCCGGACGCGGCCGCTCCGACCAACGCCGGATCGCCGGGGTCGTCGCCGGCGACGATCACCACATCCAGCGTGCCCAGCCAGGGCGGCGTCTCGGCGGCGAGCACGATCGGCACCCCGGCCACACCGCCCAGCGTCGCCGACAGGATCGCACCGGCGGTCTCGGCGGTGCCGCGACCGGCTACCCAGATCACCGCACGCGGGCGGTCGTCCCCGCGCACGGGGTCGAGGGCGCCCTCATCGACCGCGGCGGCGGTGGCACGTACCTGCGCGCCCGCCATGGATGCCGCTCGCAGAAGGCCGTCGCGGTCGGCGGCGATCAGGCTCTCGGTGTCGTCGAAGTCGATGGTGGCGCCGATAGCGTTCATTGCTGAGCCCTTTCAGACGCCCTTTCCCGCACACCGCCCGTTGCGGTGATCTGGGCGGCGATGTGTTGGACCACCGCGTCGACGTCCTCGGCGCAACGTCCCTCCACATTCAGCCGCAGCAACGGCTCGGTGTTGGAGCTGCGCAGGTTGAACCAGCTGCCGTCACCTAAGTCGACCGTCACGCCGTCCAGGTGGTCGATGGAATGAATCCGGCTCCCAAAGGATTTCAGCACCGCGTCGACAGATGCGGTGGCGTCGGAGACGGTGAAATTGATCTCGCCGGAGGATTCGTAGCGTTGGTAGTCCGCCGCCAGCTCCGAAAGCGGACGCTGCTGCTCACCGAGCGCCGCGAGCACGTACAGCGCGGCCAGCATACCGGAATCGGCTCCCCAGAAATCCCGAAAGTAATAGTGCGCAGAGTGCTCGCCGCCGAAGATCGCGCCGGTCTCCGCCATCAGCGCTTTGATATACGAGTGGCCGACACGCGAACGCACCGGTGTGCCGCCGCGCTCGAGCACCAGTTCGGGCACCGCGCGTGAGGTGATCAGATTGTGGATGACGGTGGCACCGATTTCGCGGGTCAGTTCACGCGCGGCGACCAGCGCAGTCACCGTCGACGGGGAGACCGGCCGGCCACGCTCGTCGACCACGAAGCACCGGTCCGCGTCCCCGTCGAACGCCAGCCCGATATCAGCGCCGGTGGCCCGCACATAATCCTGCAGGTCCTTGAGGTTTGTCGGGTCGAGCGGATTGGCCTCATGGTTGGGGAAGGTACCGTCGAGCTCGAAGTACAACGGCAACAGGGTGATCGAGTCGATCGGGCCCAGTACCGCGGGAGCGGTGTGGCCGGCCATCCCGTTGCCGGCGTCGACAGCCACCCGAAGGGGACGCAGTCCCGACATGTCTACCAGCGAGCGCAAAAACGCCCCGTAGTCGTCCAGCACATCTCGATCGGTGGTCGTTCCAGGTGGCCCATCGTAGCCTGCGACGCCGGTGATCAGAGCTTCGCGGATCGCGGCGAGCCCGCTGTCCTGGCCCACCGGTTTGGCGCCGGCCCGGCACATCTTGATGCCGTTATAGGCTGCCGGGTTGTGGCTGGCCGTGAACATCGCGCCGGGACAATCCAGCATGCCGGAGGCGAAGTAAAGCTGATCGGTGGACGCCAGACCGATCCGTACCACGTCAAGGCCCTGGGCGATCACCCCGCCGGCAAATGCAGCAGCCAGGGCGGGGGAACTGTCCCGCATATCGTGGCCGATCGCGAGCCGCTGCGACCCCTCACCGCGCATCAGCCTGGCGAACGCGGCGCCGACGTCGGCGGCGAGAGATTCGTCGATCTCCGTGCCAACCAGTCCCCGAATGTCATAAGCCTTAATCACACGATCGACAGCCGCAGCGGGCCGAGACATGACAGGGCTCCTGATGACGTGGACTCTTCACGGTCAGCCTATCGGTTTTGTCGGCATCGCCGGTCAGCAAACGGCGCGCTCGCACAATCGCGGTGCTCGCACGGTTCCCACAGTGGCGAGCCCATTCTGCTGCCCGCAGCGTGATATCGCCACGACGAAGCGGGCGTCCGTTCGAGTGGGACCCGGCACGCCTTAATCGGTCGGGTCAGGCAGGACCCGCAGGTGGCCGCGCCGGCGCCCGGAACTGGTGTGCGGGGGCGCGAGCACACTGCCGGTCTGCACCGTGGGAAGCTGGGACGGCAGAGTCCCGACGCCGTTGGGCGGCGGGCGCGTCGCCGATCGATCGCGGCCCTCCCGAACCGCGTCGGCGAGCGCGACCAGGTCGTCCTCATCGGGGTGGGTGGGCAATGGACCCGCGTGGCGCACGAGTTCCCACCCGCGTGGCGCGGTGATCCGACCGGCGTGGCCGACGCACAGATCCCAGGAATGCGGCTCCCGCGCGGTGGCAAGCGGACCGATCACAGCAGTCGAATCAGAGTAGACGAACGTCAGCGTCGCCACCGCGTAGTGCGGGCACCCGGGCCGGCAACAGCGACGGGGAACGGTCACGACCGAGAGGCTATCGTGGTCAAACCGCCCGGCAGCGCGGACACGCGCATGCGCACGGCCCACGATGTGTAACCGTTACCATCGGCGCGTGAGCGATTCGCGCAGCTCGCGGCGACGCGATCGGACGGTGCGCAGATCCGTTGCCCGGCGCGGCCGAGAGATGCGGGGGCCGTTGCTCCCGCCTACTGTGCCGGGGTGGCGCAGCCGGGCCGAGCGGTTTGACATGGCGGTGCTGGAGGCCTACGAACCGATAGAACGACAATGGCAGGACCGGGTGTCCGGGCTGGACGTGGCGGTTGATGAGATTCCGCGCATCTTTCCCAAGGATCCGGACAACGTGCAATGGCCGCCCGAGGTCGTCGCCGACGGCCCGATCCCGCTGGCCCGGTTGATCCCCGCCGGTGTCGACGTCCGCGGCCACGCTACCCGCGCACGAATCGTGCTGTTCCGCAAGCCAATCGAGCGACGCGCAAAGGACACGGTCGAGCTGGCCGATTTGCTGCATGACATTCTGGTGGCTCAGGTAGCCACGTATCTGGACGTCGATCCCTCGATCATCGACCCGACAATCGATGACGAGTAACGAGACACTCAGATGATGCCGCGCTTGAGACGGCGGCGCTCACGCTCCGAGAGACCGCCCCAAATGCCGAAGCGCTCGTCGTGCGCGAGCGCGTACTCCAGGCACTCATTGCGGACCTCGCAGCCCAGGCAGATTTTCTTGGCCTCGCGGGTCGAGCCGCCCTTCTCGGGAAAGAATGCCTCGGGATCGGTTTGCGCGCACAATGCGCGGTCTTGCCATTGCTCTCTCGTGACCGGCACCCGCGGAAATACTTCGGGCGCGTCGGGAACCAAACTCAAATGAGGGCGGGATGCCGCAGTTGTCCTCGCCGCGCCGATATTGGTGTGCGGTGTGCCTCCCACAACGCCCCGAAGGTGCTCATAGGACATGCTCCGCCTCCTCACCTGATTGGTCGTGAATGTCGCGCGCTGTTGTGATGTGTGTGTGATGTGCGGCCATCTCAATTTTCGAACAAGTGATCGAATCTCGGCTGCGACACCGTAATCGGCTGGCCACCGGGAATGACACTGATGTGATTACACACGCGTAATTGGCCGCGGTCAAGCGCTGGAATGCAAATTCATACCATCTCGTGACCAAATTTTGGTGGTGCGCGGCAGTTCGCGTTTTGGCGTGTCGGGGCGCGGACCTCGCCGCAGGCGCCAACGTTCCACTCCCGCAGACCACCTCGTCATCCGGCGTACTGTCTGCGATGTGAGGATCACGGTTCTGGTCGGCGGTGTCGGCGGTGCCCGCTTCCTGCTCGGCGTGCAGTGCCTCCTCGGCCTCGGGCAATTCGCTCCCCAACGCCGCCAGGCCGGTGATCACGAACTGACCGCCGTTGTCAATATCGGCGACGACGCCTGGATTCACGGGCTGCGTGTGTGCCCCGACCTGGACACCTGTATGTACACCCTGGGCGGCGGCGTCGACCCGCAACGCGGCTGGGGCCAGCGCGACGAAACGTGGCACGCCATGGAGGAACTCCGGCGCTACGGCGTGCAGCCGCAGTGGTTTCAGCTTGGCGACCGCGACCTGGCTACCCACCTGGTGCGTACCCAGATGCTGCGCGCGGGCTACCCGCTGTCGCAGGTCACCGCCGCGCTATGCGACCGCTGGCAACCCGACGCACGATTGTTGCCTACCAGCGACGACCCGTGCGAAACGCACGCGGTCATCACCGACCCCGCCGACGGCAACCGGCGAGCGATTCACTTCCAGGAATGGTGGGTGCGTTACCGTGCCCGGGTGCCGACCCACAGCTTCGCCTTCATCGGAGCCGAAAAGGCCAGCGCCGCACCCGAAGTGTTGAAAGCCATCGCTGACGCTGACCTCATCTTGTTGGCGCCGTCGAATCCGGTGGTGAGCATCGGCGCCATCCTCGCCGTTCCCGGTATTCGGGCAGCCCTGCGCTCCGCTGCCGCCCCGATCATCGGTTATTCACCGATCGTCAGCGGAAAGCCGTTGCGCGGCATGGCTCATGAATGCCTTACTGTCATCGGTGTGCAGTCCACCGCTGAGGCCGTCGGCCAGTATTACGGCGCACGCAACGCGACCGGGATCCTGGATTGCTGGTTGGTTCATGAGACTGACCATGCTGACATCGACGGGGTCGCTGTGCGCTCGATACCGCTGCTGATGACCGACCCGAAAGCGACGGCCGAGATGGTCAGCGCAGGTCTCGAGCTCGCGGGCATGGTGAGATGACCCGCACGCCAGCGCCGGCCAGAGCCGAGCATGGAACCGGCTCGGCGATCGAGATTCTCCCCGTCACCGGCCTCCCGGAATTCCGGGCCGGCGATGATCTGTGCGCTGCGCTGGCCGCTGCGGCGCCGTGGCTGCGTGACGGCGACGTCGTCGTGGTCACCAGCAAGGTGGTGTCGAAGTGCGAGGGCCGGCTGGTGCCGGCCCCCACCGATCCCCAAGCCCGAGACGAATTGCGGCGCAAGTTGATCGAACGCGAAGCGGTCCGCGTGCTGGCCCGCAAAGGCCGGACGTTGATCACCGAGAACACGCTCGGCGTGGTTCAGGCCGCCGCCGGGGTGGACGGCTCGAACGTCGGCACGGGCGAATTGGTGCTGCTTCCCGCCGATCCCGACGCCAGCGCCGCGGCCCTGCGCGCCGGTCTGCGCGAGCGACTCGGGGTCACGGTGGGCGTCGTCATCACCGACACCATGGGCCGCGCCTGGCGCACCGGTCAGATCGACGCCGCCGTCGGTGCTGCCGGGTTGACGGTGCTGCGCAGTTACGCCGGTGTCGTGGACCCGCACGGCAACGAACTGGTCGTCACCGAGGTCGCGGTCGCAGACGAGATCGCGGCCGCAGCTGATCTGGTCAAAGGCAAACTGACCGCGGTACCGGTGGCAGTGGTGCGCGGGCTCAACGGCAGTGTTGTGACTGAAAATGGTTCGACAGCAAGACATTTGGTGAGACCGGGCACCGAGGACCTGTTTTGGCTGGGTACTGCTGAAGCGCTTGAGCTCGGCCGGCAGCAGGCTCAGCTGCTGCGCCGCTCCGTGCGCCGGTTCACTGCCCAACCGGTGCCCGCACACCTGGTGGAAGCCGCTGTCGCAGAGGCGCTGACCGCCCCCGCACCGCACCATACCCGGCCGGCGCGGTTCGTGTGGCTGCAGACCCGCGCGACCCGCACTCGGCTGCTGGACGCGATGCGCGACAAGTGGCGGGCCGATCTCGCCGGAGACGGCAAGTCCGCCGAAGCCATCGAACGGCGGGTAGCGCGCGGCCAGATCCTCTACGACGCACCCGAAGTCATCATCCCGATGCTGGCCGCCGAAGGCGCACATCCCTACCCTGACGCCGCCCGCGCCGCGGCAGAGCACACGATGTTCACCGTGGCCGTCGGCGCGGCGGTGCAAGCCTTGCTGGTCGCACTGGCGGTGCGGGGATTGGGCAGCTGCTGGATCGGGTCGACCATCTTTGCCGCCGATGTGGTCCGCGCCCAGCTGCAGTTGCCATCCGACTGGGAACCGTTGGGCGCCATCGCGATCGGCTACCCGCACGACCCAGCCCAGCCACGGCAACCGGCGCCGGTCGACGGTGGGCTGGTGCGCAAATGAGCGTTCGGGATTCGGCGATCGCGATGCTCACCAGTTGGCGGGCACCCGATCCGGCCCAGGATGCACTGCGGGAGGCTGTGCTGGCGTTTGTCCATGCTCGCCGCGATTCTTGCCGCCGCGAGTGCGCGCCGGGGCATGTCACCGCCTCGGCGCTGGTGCTCGACGACAGCGGCGGTCAGGCGCTGCTGACCCTGCACCCGCGGGTGGGCCGCTGGGTCCAGCTGGGCGGGCACTGCGACGACGACGACGCCGATATCGTCGCGGCCGCCCTGCGCGAGGCCACCGAGGAATCCGGTGTTTCCGGCTTGCGCATCCACCCCGAACTGGCCGCTATCCATGTGCACCCGGTGACCTGCTCACTGGGTGTGCCGACGCGCCACCTCGACCTGCAGTTCGTGGCACGGGCACCGGCGGGGGCGCAGATCGCGGTCAGCGCCGAATCGGTGGATTTGCGCTGGTGGCCGGTCGACGCCTTGCCTGACGGCACCGATCCCGCGCTGGCGTACCTGGTTCGCCGAGCCTCGAGTGGCCTGGTGTGACGGTCGCTTCACCCCCGGGGGCTGGCCGCCGTCATCTGCCCACACTCGCGGTCGGCTGGGCCGCCTTCTGGATCGCTCATCTCCTGCGCTTACCGGCAGAACCACCGGAAATCTGACCGGCCTCACCAGCGACAAACCCCGGTGGCACGGTTCAGCAGTCCCAGCACCAGGGGGTGGGAACACCTCGACGGCGGCGACGAGGTACCGCTGTCAGTGCCCGGGACGGGGCCGCCCACCACTACAGCCGTCTGCTTGCGCTCCGCTGCGGCAGGGGCCCCGCTTGTTATCCGACACGAGACCCTCTCGCCGGCACCATCAGCGCGGCGTTATCAGTGGCCGAACCGCCACCCGGTCACCGCCGCCGCGGTGATACCAGCCGCCTACGCGCCGGGCTGCCCGCCGGCGCCGCCGGCGCCCCCGGCCCCGCCGGTGGCGTCGGTGGGTGTCACACCGGGCTCACCGGCCTCACCGGGCTGACCGGCCACACCATTAGTGCTACCGCCCTGACCACCGGTGCCACCGTGACCGCCGGTGCCGCCGGTACCGGTCAACTCGGTGGCGTTACCACCGGCCCCCCCTGTGCCGCCCGTGCCGCCGGTGCCACCGGTATTGCTACCGCTGCCGCCGGCGCCGCCGGTGCCGCCGGCCCCGCCGTCAGCGCCCTGGGTAGTGCCGGTGCCACCCACACCACCGGTGCCACCAGTGCCGCCGTTGCCGCCGATATAGCTGCCGTTTCCGCCCGCGCCGCCGGCCCCACCGGCACCGCCGGTCTCGCCGCTGACGCCCGCCGCACCGGTACCACCGGCACCACCGTTACCGCCGACGGAATACTCACCGGTTCCTGCGCCGCCGGTACCGCCGGCCCCGCCGGCCCCAGCGGTCTGGCCACCGGTACCTCCGGTGCCGCCATTACCGCCGTTGCCCGCGAGAGCGCTCTCACCGGTCGTTGCCCCGCCGGTACCACCGGCCCCACCGGTTCCACCGACCTCGCCGCCAGTACCACCGGTGCCACCGTTACCCCCGGTGCCACCAAGGAGGGGTGCTTGGCCGCCGGCCCCGCCGGCTCCGCCGGTGCCACCGGTGACGGCGCCGGTGCCGCCGTCCCCACCATTCCCACCGGTGCCGCCGGTACCGGCAGTGTCGCCGTCATAGTTGTTGGCCCCGCCTGCCCCGCCAGCGCCGCCGGTGCCACCGGTGAGACCTTCACCCCCGGCACCACCGTTACCGCCGGTGCCGGCTTGCACCGGGTTGCTGGTTGCGCCACCGTTACCGCCGGTGCCGCCGTTCCCGCCGTTCCCTTCGATACCGCTGGCGCCGTTGGTCCCGGCCGTGCCATTAACGCTCCCGGTGCCCGCGGCCCCGCCTTCACCACCGGCGCCACCGGCCCCGGCGTTACCACCGGCGCCGCCATCACCACCGGTGCCGGGGGTACCAGGCGCCGTCGGCAGCGAGGTGGCGCCACCGACTCCACCGGTGCCACCGTCACCACCGTTACCGCCGATACCGCCGGTCCCGCCGGCGCCACCGTCACCACCGGCCCCGGTCCAACCACCATGCCGCCGACACCACCCCCGCCACCACCACCCCACCACCCACCCACCTTCACCCGCCACCACCATCACCGCCCTCCCACCGGCACCGACCCCGCCGTCACCGCCGGTCCCACCGGCGCCGCCCGCACCGTCATTGGTGCCCAACACACCGGCCGCGCCCTCCGTGCCGGTTGTGCCCGTGGTGCCGGTCGCCCCGGCCGCTCCGGCCCCACCGGCGCCACCGGCGCCGCCGTTACCGAACAACACCGCCGAACCACCCGCACCACCGGCCCCGCCGGCCTCACCCGCGGTGACAGCGTCCCCACCAGCACCCCCCTCACCACCATTGCCCAGCAGCCACCCACCGGTGCCCCCCGCACCACCAGCACCCCCATCAACCCCGGCACCGCCGGCGCCCCCATCACCGATCAGCCCGGCCGACCCCCCAATCCCGCCGGCACCCCCATCAACCCCGGCCACCCCCGTGGCCCTGATGCCGTTACCGATCAAAAACCCGCCATCACTCAGATTGCCGAACAACCCCGAGCTACCCAACAGCGAATCATTAGTCCCGGTGAAATCATTGATCCCGTTACCAATCAAATCCCGGCCAAACACCAACACAAACGGGGTGTTGATCACCTCATCAACAGGCCCCCCGATCGGGCTGGTGATCCAATCCTGGGCCACCCCGTTCACCACGTTGTTGAGGTCTTGCACCACCCCCACCAGCGCCGCATCCAATCCGCCCAGCGGATCAGCCGACACCGACGTGGCCGACCCCACATCAGCCAGCCCCCCAACACCCAGCGCCGCGGCGGCCCCACCCAGATCACTCATCCCCGCACTCAGCGCACTCATCATCGGATCAAGAATGGGATCGATGATCACATCCACAATGTCGGCCCGCGCCCCCGGCGCGGTAGCACCCGCGGCCGCCACCAACCCCGCAGCCGCCGCACCCACACCAAAACCGCGCACCACCACCCGCCGCCGACGAGCATCCCCACCCGCCTGACGCCGCTGCCGCCGACTCCGCGGACCTCCAGCCATGACCTACCCCACCTTTCGTGCTGTGACCGGAGCCCAGTCAACCTAAGCGCTGACTGAGAACACGTTAAGCCTCTCTGTCATTGCTCACATGTCGAATGAAAAAATTTGCGTCTCCACCCGCCCCGAAACTCGCGGCGATACTCCACAACCAGATCGGCTCGGGGTGACCGAACACGCCGCTGCGCGTATGGGTCCGACCAGCGCCGTCGGCGCCGCTGGCGGGCTGAAAATCAGCGCACCGGCTCCATGACCAGCCGTCGCCCACTCGCCAGCGCGTACCACCGATACGGCGCCCTGCCAGGCTCGGCCACGGCGTTGTCACGACACAGCAGTGCGACACGACATGGACCGTTTTGTTAAAGTCGTAGTGCTTTTCTGCGGGTGCCGGCAAGGACGACAATCGAGGCACACGTGCAACGTTGAGAACCTTTGCCCGGGAAGGCAAGTCGATGGCTGATCGCAGCAGTTACACCGACCTACCACGGCTGTCACGCAACGCCCGGGCGCGCTGGCGTCGGGTAGTCGCGGGTGCGACCGTCGGCGCATTTTTGGCCGTGACCACAGCCTGGTCGTGGGTCGCCGCGCCCTCCGCCAAGGCCGACCTGCTCGATGTCATTCTTGACCCTATCGTTCAGCCCATCGTGAGTGCGATGACCGACATGGTCGGCGCCGCTGACCCCTCTGCCGCCACGGACCTGACGACGTTTTTCGACGCGGCAGGCTCCAGCGCAGGAGGTTTGAGCCTGAACTCGCTTGATCCGGCGGCTGCGTTGACACCGGCAGCCGATCCAGCCGCCGCGTCATCACCAGCTGACGCCTCGACAGCGGCCGACGTCGCAATCCCGCTGACCGTCTACGAGGGCACCGAACCCGCTGTTGACGTCTCGGTCAACGGCGGATCGGAAATACCGGTGTTAGTGGATACCGGATCCAGCGGACTGGTCGTTCCCTGGCAAGACTTGGGGCTGAAGGGACTATTGGACCTCGGGTTTCCCACTGGCATCGGCCTCAGCGGATATAGCGGGGGTGTGGACTATCTCTACTTGACCTACGACACAACCGTCGATTACGGCGGCGTCGTCAGTAGCTCGAATACCCCCGTCGATGTGGAGATCTTCTCCTGGCCGACATCCCCCGACTCACCTCCGTCGTTCCAGGCATTTCTCGCCGACGACGATGTACGCGGCATCATGGGTATCGGAGACAACGATGCCGGCCCGGGTATCAGCCCGTTGAAAGCCGCGGGCTATGAGGGAGTGCTCGTCGACGTGCCCCAGGATCAGCTTATCCTCGGTCCCAACCCGTATACCACCGACGACATCACGCTGAGCGGGGCGCCGATTACCAA
Organism: Mycobacterium botniense; assembly: GCF_010723305.1. Lineage (NCBI taxonomy): Bacteria > Bacillati > Actinomycetota > Actinomycetes > Mycobacteriales > Mycobacteriaceae > Mycobacterium > Mycobacterium botniense. Next base: position 224,157 of record NZ_BLKW01000002.1, read on the forward strand.
CCTCGAGGTCAGCATCGATGGCGGCTCCCCGGTTGCGGTGACCGGCGATGTGGATTCCGGTGGCGTGTACGGAACCATGCCCGAGTCGGTGACCGACAACCTGCCGGCGGGCACCACGATCACCGTTTATGACGGCAGTGGTCAAGAGCTGTACTCCTACACGACGACTGCCACGAATGACCCGACACTGGTGTCCAGCAGCTCCGACATGGACACCGGGTATGAACCATTCTTGCAGTACCCGATTTACATCAACTACACCGACGACACAATGGTTTTCGTTGAACGTTGGTAGTCAACACCAGGGTCGGGCGCGCGCGGCTGCATGGCCTCCAACCGGGCCAGCGGACCGGCGGACAGCCCGCCAGCCGGCTTCGGTGAATTGGCGAGCCCACCCGCAGCGCCAAGACGTCCGCCACCGCGCACATCGCAGCCGGGCCCACACGATCCCCCGGTGCAGCGGGTCACTGTGCGGACACCCGACATCCCCGCGCCGGCTGCCCGCACTACCCGAGCTGTGCCTACGAACGCGGTAGGCTTGTCCAACGAAATGTGGGCGTCAAATAACAGGATTAATCGTCAGCCGGAGTACCTCAATAAACGCCCGTCGTGCGGGGGGACTGGTCACCTCTAGTCCCCACCGGGGCCGACATCGTGAACATCAGTGACACGCCAAAAGACGGGAGACCTTTGGCCATCGACACCACCCCCCCGCGAGAAGCCGGTGCGCGTTCGCTGCCCGGGGCCAACACCGGAGCGGAGCCGTCGGCCGGTGAGGCCGGCGAGGACCGCAATGCGCCCAACCCGCGCGACACCGTGCCCGTGCTGGCGCTACCCACGGTCGGGATCTATCTGGCGGGGCTGATGGTGTTCGTGCTTTCGACCGGCGCGGCCCTGGCCGGACGCGCACCGATCTGGGTCACGATCCCGGTCAACGCCGCGGTGACCTACGCGATGTTCACCGTCGTGGTGCATGAGGCGGTGCACTACTCCATCAGCACGAAACCGTGGGTCAACGCACTGTTCGGCCGGCTCGCGTGGATTTTCGTCTGGCCGACGTCGTGTTTTTCGTCGTTCGTGTTTATCCATCTCGCGCATCACCGCTACACCAATGACCGCGCGAACGACCCGGATGCGTTTGCGACTGATGCCCGATGGTGGCAGCTGCCGTTTCGGTGGGCGCTGGCCGACGCGTTCTACGTGACCTACTACATGCGCCGGGTGCGCAGCAGACCGGCGCGTGAACTGGCCGAGACGACGCTGCTGCTCACGCTGAGCATGGCGACGGTGGTCGCCGCGGCGGCAACGGGGAAGTTGTGGACGCTCGCGGTGGTCTACATCATCCCGCAGCGCATTGCCATCACCATCTTTGCCTGGTGGTTCGACTGGCTTCCGCATCACGGACTCGAGGACACCCCCGCCGACAACCGCTACCGGACGAGCCGTGCCCTGGTTGGTGCGGAGTGGTTGGTGACACCGCTGATGTTTTCGCAGAACTATCACGTCGTGCACCATCTGCATCCGCGGATTCCCTGGTATCGGTATTTGGCGACATGGCAGGACAATGAGCCGGTCTACCTGAAGGCGGGTGTCGCACTCGGCACAGTGTTCGGGCGCCCGCTGACCCCGGAGGAGTTTGTGAAGCGGAAACGACTCGCCGGGCGTCGGCAGCGGCCGCTCTCGATACCGGCGGGCCGGGTGTCACGCGCACCGGCGGCCGAAACCGGGCGCGATGCGCCCGATGACGGTGTCGACGTCGTGGTGGTGGGATCCGGGCCGGCGGGGTGCGCGGCCGCGATCCTGCTCGGCCGCAGCGGCCTGCGGGTGGCGCTGCTGGAAGCCCACCGCAACCACGATCACTACAAACGCTTGTGTACGCACAGCATCCGTTCCAGTGCGCTGCCCACACTCCGGCGCCTCGGTCTGGACGCTGCCCTGGAACAGCGCGGCGCGGTGCGTAGCCGCGATTACCTGTGGACCAGACACGGATGGGTTGTCCCGAACCCTGACGGCGAGGTTTGCGGGCACGGCTACAACATCAGCCGTCACGTGCTGGATCCGCTGCTGCGGTCAACGGCCGCGGAGATTCCCGGTGTAGAGCTGATGCTGGGCGCAAGGGTCACCGAGCTGACGTTCGACCACGACGGCCGGGTCAGCGGGGTGGTGGCGGCTGTCAACGGCGCGGTGCACCGCATTCGCGCATCGCTGGTGGTGGGCGCTGACGGCCATGCGTCCACGGTGGCCGAGCTGGCGTCGCTGCCGGGGAAACGGTGGCGCAACGACCGGTTCATCTATTTCGCGAAGTACCGCAATATTGACCTGCCGGACTGGTGCACGACGACGTTATGGCTGCGCGAGCCCGATGCCGCCTACGTGTTTCGCAACGACGAAGACGTGACCCTGCTGGCGGCGATGCCGACGAAAGATCAGCTGCCCGCGTTCAGCCAGAACCGGGAGGCCGCACTCGTCGCGCTGTGCTCCGACCTGCCCGGCGGTCCCGACCTCACCAAGGCCGAGCGGGTGTCGGAGATCGTCGGGACCACCGACTACCCGAGCATCACCCGCACCCGCATCGTCGCCCCCGGGGTGGCGTTGATCGGCGACGCGGCAATGGTCAGCGACCCGCTGTGGGGTACCGGCTACGGATGGGCGCTGCAAAGCGCGGAGTGGTTATGCGATGCCGTCACCGATGCCCTGTTACAGGGAACCCGGGCCGATGTCGATGACGCCGCCCGCAGTTACCAAAGCCGGCACCGCCGGAGTTTGCTGCTGCATCAACTGATGAATATCGACTTCAGCCGTAGACGGCGCCTCAACCTCGTCCAGCGCCTGCTCTACACCGGGGCTGCCCGCGATCGTAAGGTGGCCGACGCGGTGCTGGCGGTGGGCTCCCGCGCCCGTTCCCCGCTCGTGCTGGCCTCACCGGTACTGCTTGTGCGGTCCGCCCTCGCCGCCCTCAAGCCGGCAACCGAACCCTCGCCCCGCGCCGTCGAGTACGTCTAAGACACCTCCCCGACGCAGGCTCACCGACCCGGCGCGACTCACACATCCGACGAGTAGCGGATGCCGCCATCGGGAATACACACCCCGGGCCATACCCGCGCACCACGAAGCAGCTCGCAGCGCGCGCCGATGTCGGCCCCGTCACCGACCACACCGTCGCGGATGAGTGCCCGCGGACCGATGCGGGCACCGAACCCGATGATCGAGCGCTCGATTACGCTGCCGGCCTCGATCCGCACCCCGTCGAAGATGACCGCTCCGTCCAAGCGGACACCGGGGCCGATCTCGGCGCCCCGCCCGACGGCCGTGCCGCCGATCAATACCGCTCCCGGCGATACCGCCGCACCGTCGTGCACCAGGGACTCCCCGCGATGCCCGCGCAGCGCCGGTGAGGGGGCGATACCGCGCACCAGGTCTGCCGATCCGCGCACGAAGTCTTCGGGTGTGCCCATATCACGCCAGTAGGCGGAGTCGACGTAGCCGCAGATGGTGACGCCTTCGGAAAGCAGCGCCGGAAACACCTCACGTTCGAGCGATACCTCCCGGCCGGTGGGTATCCGGTGGATCATCGCGCGCGAGAAGACATAGCAGCCGGCGTTGATCTGGTCGGTTGGCGGATCCTGGGTCTTCTCCAAAAATGCGGTGACCCTGCCGTCCTCGGTGGGCACACAGCCAAATGCCCGCGGGTCGGAAACCCGCACCAGATGCAGGGTGATGTCGGCGTGGTTGCTGCGGTGGTAAGCCACCAGCTGGCCCAGATCCGCCCCGGAGAGCACATCACCGTTGAACACCATCACGGTGTCATGGCGCAGATGGCTGACGACGTTGGCGATCCCGCCGCCGGTCCCCAACGGACGCTCCTCGGTGACATAGTCGATCTGCAGCCCCAGCTTGGATCCGTCCCCGAACTCCGCCTCGAACACCGCGGGCTGGTAGGAGGTGCCCAGCACCACATGCTCGATCCCGGCCGCGGCGATCCGCGACAACAAGTGGGTCAACAGCGGCAGTCCCGCGGTCGGCAGCATCGGTTTGGGCACCGACAGCGTCAGCGGCCGCAGCCGCGTGCCCTTTCCGCCCACCAGGACCACCGCATCCACGTCGGGCTCTGCCACCTCAATGCCGCCCTTCTGCCCGCCGCGCGCGGCGCGCCAACAACCGCGCCCGGGTTGCCAACCCGGCACGCATCGCCCATCGCAGGGGGGCTCGCCACCACCCCGAATGCCGGTCGGCAAGGAATATATACGTGCTTTTATGATGGGCCGCCAAATGGCCGATCGGGTCGCGGCCGGTGGAATGAGCCTGGTGATGCAGCACTTCTGCTGAGGGCACGTAGACGTTCAGCCAACCCGCTTTGTGGAGCCGGTCACCGAGGTCGACATCCTCGAAGTACATGAAGTAGCGCTCGTCGAAGCCGCCGACCTGCTCGAAAGCTGTGCGGCGCACCAGCAGACACGACCCGGATAACCAACCCACCGGGCGTTCGCTGGGCTCCAGGTGCTGTTGACGGTAGCTGGTCGACCACGGATTGTTGCGCCAGACCGGACCGATCACCGCATGCATTCCCCCGCGAATCAGGCTGGGCACGTGCCGTGCTGACGGATACACCGAGCCGTCGGGCTCCCGGATGAGCGGGCCCAGCGTGGCCGCCCGCGGCCAGCGAGCGGCGGCACCGAGCAAAGCGTCGATGCTGCCCGGCCCCCATTGCACATCCGGGTTCGCCACGATAAACCACTCGTCGGCGACTCCCTCTTCAGCAAGCCGGGCCACCGCGCGGTTCACCGCCGTTCCGTACCCGAGGTTGGCGCCGGTGGAAAACAGCCGCACGTTGGGGTAGCGCTCAAGCGCCGCCTGCGGTGCCCCGTCGGTGGAGCCGTTGTCCGCCAGCAGCACACTCACTGGCCGCTCGGTGGCCAGCGACAACGAAGCCAAGAAACGTTCGAGATGCGGGCCCGGAGAGTAGGTCACCGTCACCACCGGCAGGACGTCGCTCACGGCTTGAGGGTAACGGTCAGCGGCTGAGCGCATCGGCAAGTGCGTCGCGCCACGGCCGCAGCGGTGACAATCCGGCCTGCACCGACAGCCGGCTCGACAGCGCCGAGTACCGCGGCCGTGCCGCCGGGCGCGGATAGTCGTCACTGCTGACCGGGCGCACCCGCCGCGGGTCGGCACCGAGTTCCTCGAACACGGCCCGGGCTTGCCCGAACCGGGTCACCGCGCCCTCGTTGGCGGCATGCACGACGGGAGCGTGCACGTATCCGTCGGCGACCTGCAGCAGCGCGACGACCAGGTCGGCGACATAGGTCGGTGAGCCGGTCTGGTCGTCCACGACGTCCACGGTGCTGCCGCCCGCCGCCAGCCGGCGCATGGCGGCGACGAAGTCCTTGCCGGTCCCGCCGGTGTAGACCCAGGCGGTGCGCACCACAGTAGCGTTCGGAAGTGTTGCGAGAACAGCCAGTTCGCCGGAGAGCTTGGTGCGGCCGTACACGCTCAGCGGCCCGGTCTCATCGCCGGGCTCATACGGGCGCGGCGGTGAATCCCCGAACTCACCGCTGAACACGTAGTCCGTGGAGATGTGAATCAGCCGGGCGCCGGCCCGCGCGCACGCCCGCGCGATGTATTCCGGGCCGCGCACGTTGACCGCGTAGGCCCTGGAGGCGTCGCTTTCGGCGCCGTCGACATCGGTGTAGGCCGCGCAATTCACCACCACATCGCCGGGCTGGATGATCTGCTCGGCGGCGGCGCGATCGGTAATATCCCATTGCGCGGAGGTCAGTGCCAGCACGTCACGGCCCTGACCAGTGGCCTCGGCCGCCAGACAACTCCCGACCTGTCCACCGGCCCCAGAGATAACGATCCTGCCGGCGCGGGTCCCAGACACCGCTCCTCCTCACCGCTTCGCTTGGTCACCGGCGCGGTGTCGAGTCTGGCACGCCGGACACGCGCTCCCCACCCCGGGGCTGTTACGCAAGTAATCTGAAGTGATGCCTGCGCAACGTGTGGTCCGTGCGATTGCGACCGCGGCGGCCGTCGCCGTCGTGCTCGGCACCGGGGTGGCGTGGAGCAAGGTCCGCTCGTTCGAAGACGGCATCAACCACATCTTCGCCCCGTCGCTGGGCCGGGGGGGCGACGACGGCGCCATCGACATCCTGCTCGTGGGCGTGGACAGCCGCACCGACGCCCACGGCAACCCGCTGTCGGCCGAGGAACTGGCGACCCTGCGCGCCGGTGACGAGGTGGCCACGAACACCGACACCATCATCTTGATCCGCATACCCAACAACGGAAAGTCGGCTACGGCGATCTCGATTCCGCGCGACTCCTACGTGTTGGCGCCCGGTTTGGGCAAGACCAAGATCAACGGCGTCTACGGCCAGGTCAAAGAAGACAAGCGGGCCAGCCTGGTGCGATCGGGGGTTCCCGAAGTGGAGGCCGAAGCGCAGGGAACCGAAGCCGGCCGCGAGGCCCTGATCAAAACGGTCGCCGACCTCACCGGCGTGACCGTCGACCATTACGCCGAGATCGGGCTACTAGGTTTCGCCCTCATCACCGACGCTTTAGGGGGTGTCGATGTATGCCTGAAAGAACCTGTTTACGAACCACTTTCAGGCGCCGACTTTCCGGCCGGCTGGCAGAAACTCAACGGCCCGCAAGCGTTGAGCTTCGTGCGGCAACGGCATGACCTCCCGCGAGGCGACCTCGACCGGGTGGTACGCCAGCAGGCAGTGATGGCATCCCTGGCCCACCAGATCATCTCCGGCAAGACGCTATCCCACCCGGCCACCGTGGCGCGCCTCCAGCAGGCCATTCAGCGTTCGGTCGTCATCTCCTCGGGCTGGGACATCATGGATTTCGTGCAGCAGCTACAGAAACTGGCCGCCGGCAACATCGCCTTTGCCACCATCCCGGTGCTCGATGAAGCCGGCTGGAGCGACGACGGCATGCACAGCGTGGTCCGGGTGGATCCCCACCAGGTCGCGGAGTGGGTCGCCAGCCTACTGCACCAACAGGATCAGGGTAAAACCGAGCAACTGGCGTATACCCCCGAGAAAACCACCGCCGACGTGCTCAACGACACTGACATCAACGGCCTGGCTGCCGCGGTGTCAGCGGTGTTGGCCGCCAAAGGTTTTACCCAGGGCACTGTCGCCAACAACGAAACCGGGCATGTGACCGCCAGCCAAGTGCGGGCCGCTAAAACCGATGACCTGGGCGCGCAAGCGGTTTCCAAAGACCTCGGCGGCTTACCGGTCGTCGCCGATCCGACGGTGCCACCCGGGTCGGTGCGGGTGGTGCTGGCCAACGACTACACCGGCCCGGGTTCAGGTCTCGAAGGCGGCACGACGGCGTCCACTGCGGCGTCGCAGCAAGCGCCCGACAGCACCGCCCCCCCACCATCGCCGATTATCACCGCCGGCTCGGACCGCCCCGAGTGTGTCAACTGACGTGCGCACACTCAGCGGGGCGATCCTCGACCCGATCCTGCGCACCGATCCGGTGGGGCCGCTGATCACCTACTACGACGATGCCAGCGGCGAACGCATCGAGCTGTCCGCGGCGACGCTGGCCAACTGGGCCGCCAAAACCGGCAATCTGTTGCGCGACGAGTTCGGCGGCGGCCCGGACAGCCGGATCGCGGTGTTGCTGCCGGCCCACTGGCAGACCGCGGCCGTGCTGTTCGGGGTGTGGTGGATCGGCGCGGACGTCGTCCTCGGTGGCCCGCAGGCCGACATCGCCTTGTGCACCGCCGACCAGCTTGCCCGGGCCGAGAGCCTCGTCGGCGCCGACGGTGCGGTGGCGGTGCTTTCGCTGGACCCGCTGGGCCGGGCAGCGCCGGACCTGCCGGTGGGCGTCACCGACTTCGCCACCGCGGTGCGGACGCATGGCGATCAGATCGTTCCCGAACGCCGCCCCGGTCCGGCTCTGGCTGGCCGATCGGTCGACGACATCCTCGCTGACTGCCAAAGATCCGCTGCCGCCAGGGGTGTGACGGCAGCCGATCGGGTGCTCTCGGCGATGCCATGGGCCACTGCACCCGAGCTGATTGACGGTTTGCTCGCGATTTTCGCTGCCGGCGCATCGCTGGTGCAGGTCGCCCACCTGGATCGCTCGGCGTTGCACCGCAAGATCGAGACGGAGAAGATCACCCGCGTCATTGACTAGACCCGCGAACGCTTTATGAGCAATCCTGTTGCCTGACAACGTGAGAACGCTCGACCTCTGGATCCGCGATCCACTGCGGCAGAACAGTCCGTCCTACGGTAACCAACCCGCGCATATCAGACTCGACACCCGCGTCGACACACTCGCCAACCGGGACGATTCGGTCAACCGGAAGCGCGCCCGGCGACGGCCGCGGCGCCTGCTTCCCCCTGCCCACTTGACACAACGAATTACCTACTCAGCGTGTCGAACAACGCTGGTGGTGTTCGGCACCGCCGTTCTCGGGCGTCGTCGGTTCAGGCCGCGGATGCGGTGTGAACGCCGGTGCCGGAAATCGCGGCGCACGGTGGCGACCCGGTGATGATGCCGGCCCAACCGGGCGGCGGTCACGGCCTCACCGCCCGCATATTTTCATGTTGATATAGCAATATTTCTATGTTATCGTGCGGCGCATAACCTGCCAAGCAGGCAGACCGGGAGGAAGGTTGATCGATGCCGGGGCACGGGTTCTTCACCAAGGCAGCCACCACACTGCTCACCGGGCTGGTCGGGGCGACCGCCTACGAGGTACTGCGCAAAGCGGTGGCCAAAGCGCCATTGCACGGGACCGCGGTCACGGCGGCCGAGTGGGGCCTGCGCGGCACCCGCCGCGCCGAAGAAGCCGCCGAATCGGCCCGGCTGAAACTCGCCGACATCATGGCGGAGGCGCGTGAACGTATCGGTGAAGAGGCGCCGACGCCGGCCCTCACCGATATCGAAGACCACGAACACTGAGGTCCTATGAGCACTGATGTTCGCGTGCCCGACAGCTCCGGGCCGGCTGCCGGGTGGCCCGGGGTGCAGATCGTCTCGGATGCGGCCGGGCGGATGCGGGTCGCTGTCTCGTGGGTGCGCGCGAATCCCCGCCGCGCGGTCGCGGTCGAAGAAGCCGTGGGCCAGCAGCACGGGGTCCGTGTGGTACACGCGTACCCCCGTACCGGATCTGTGGTCGTGTGGTATTCGCCCAAGCGCTGTGACCGCTCCGCGGTCCTGGCGGCGATCACGGAGGCCGCGCACATCGCTGACGCGCTGATCCCGGCGCGCGCGCCGCATTCGTCGGAAATCCGCAATGCTGACGTGCTGCGCATGGCCGTCGGCGGTGCCGCGCTGGCGCTCCTGGGCGTGCGCCGCTACGTGTTCGCCCGCCCGCCGCTGCTCGGGGCCACCGGTCGGCTGGCCGCCACCGGTGTCACGATCTTCACCGGGTATCCGTTCCTGCGCGGCGCCTTGCGCTCGATCGGCTCGGGTCGCGCCGGCACCGACGCGCTGGTGTCAGCGGCCACGGTGGCCAGCCTGGTGCTGCGTGAGAACGTGGTCGCGCTGACGGTGCTCTGGCTGCTCAATATCGGTGAGTACCTGCAGGATTTGACATTGCGGCGCACCCGCCGGGCCATCTCCGACCTGCTGCGCGGCAGCCAGGACACGGCGTGGATCCGGCTCACCGACGGCCCCGACGCGGGCCGCGAAATACAAGTGCCGATCGATTCGGTGCAGATCGGCGACGCGGTGGTGGTGCACGACCACGTGGCGATCCCAGTGGACGGCGAGGTCGTCGACGGCGAGGCGGTTGTCGACCAGTCCGCCATCACCGGTGAGACCCTGCCGGTCAGCGTCATCGTCGGATCAACCGTGCATGCCGGTTCGGTGGTGCTGCGCGGCCGCCTGGTGGTGCGTGCCCGCGCGGTGGGCCAGCACACCGCGATCGGCCGCATCATCGCCCGCGTCGAAGAGGCCCAGCATGACCGGGCGCCGATCCAAACTGTCGGCGAGACCTTTTCGCGGCGGTTTGTGCCGACCTCGTTCGTCGTTTCCGCACTCACCTTGGCGATCACCAGGGATGTGCGGCGCGCGATGACGATGCTGCTCATCGCCTGCCCGTGCGCAGTGGGTCTGGCCACCCCGACCGCGATCAGCGCCGCGATCGGCAACGGTGCCCGCCGCGGCATCTTGATCAAAGGGGGGTCACACCTTGAGGAGGCCGGGCGGGTCGACGCCATTGTGTTCGACAAAACCGGAACACTCACCGTCGGGCGCCCGGTGGTGACGAATATCGTCGCCATGCACGAGGATTGGCAGCCCGAGGAAGTCTTGGCGTATGCGGCCAGCTCGGAGATCCACTCACGGCATCCGCTGGCCGAGGCGGTGATCCGCTCGACCGAAGAACGCCACATCACCATCCCGCCGCACGAGGAGTGCGAGGTGCTGGTCGGCCTGGGCATGCGAACCTGGGCCGACGGCCGCACGCTGCTGTTGGGCAGCCCTTCGCTGCTGCAGGCCGAAAACGTTGTGGTGTCGCAAGAAGCGGCAGCATGGGTGAACAAGTTGCGGCGGCAGGCTGAGACCCCGCTGCTGCTCGCCGTGGACGGCACCTTGGTGGGATTGATCAGTCTGCGCGACGAAACGCGCCCCGAGGCAGCGGAGGTGTTAAACAAGCTGCGCGCCAACGGTGTCCGTCGCGTTGTCATGCTCACCGGTGATCATCCCGAAATCGCTGAGGTGGTCGCCCGTGAACTGGGTATCGAGGAGTGGCGCGCTGAAGTGCTGCCCGAGGACAAGCTCGACGCGGTGCGCCAGCTGCAAAACGAGGGCCACGTCGTGGCCATGGTCGGCGACGGCGTCAACGATGCTCCCGCGCTCGCGGCCGCCGATATCGGAATCGCCATGGGGCTGGCGGGAACTGATGTCGCGGTGGAAACAGCCGATGTCGCCCTGGCCAACGACGACCTGCAGCGGCTGCTCGACGTGCGGGATCTGGGTGCCCGCGCGGTCGAGGTTATCCGGGAAAACTACGCGATGTCGATTGCGGTCAACGCTGCGGGGCTGCTTGTCGGCGCCGGTGGCGCGCTGTCACCGGTGCTGGCCGCGATCCTGCACAACGCGTCATCGGTGGCGGTGGTCGCCAATAGCTCCCGGCTGATCCGCTACCGCCTGAACTAAGGGGGCCGAGGGCATGCCGCGCCGGGCGTGGCCGGGCCCGCAGCCCCTCGTCAGCAGGCGCAGTTCTCGCCGCGCCAGGCCCGGACGCCCTGCCACAGCGCGGCAGCGGCGATACCCAGACCGATCGCCGGGTCGAGCCACCACCAGCCCGGCCACCTGGCGGTGACCGCGAGACCGGCCAACACCGCGGCGGCCTGGACGCCGCACAAATAGTTCTGGGTGCCTTCCCCTGCGGTGGCTGCTGAGCTCAGCCGTGCGGCGAGGCGGTGTTTGGCCCGCCCCAGGATCGGCATCAGCACCGCGGCGAGCGCTGTCAGCACAATGCCGATCACCGACGTGTCGGGGTGATGCCCGCCGAGCAGGTCGCGAACCGATTCCGCGGCGATATACGGAGCCGCGAGCCAAAACGACACGGCGACACCGCGTTGCGCACGCGCTTCGGCGATCTCGGAGAGGGTGCGCCAGCCACTAAACCGCCACACCACCATGGCGCTGGCCAGGGCTTCAGGTGCGCTGCCCAACGCCCATCCGGTCAGCGCTATGGACCCGACCGCCAGGCCCTGCCAGCAGCCCACCGCACCCTCGGCGAGCATCGCGGCCAGGCTGATCCAGGCCAGTCCCCGCGCCCAGCGAGCCGCGTGGTGCCAGGGGGTCCCCCGCGGTTCCGGGTGGGCCAGCGCAGACACCGCACAGCAGGTGTCGCGCCCGAGCCCGGCCCGGCTGCTGGGGCGCGAAAAGGTCACCAGGCGATGGTAGGCGATCAGGTCAGGCGCGGACGCCCCGCCGCCGGTGGCTGGGGTGAACCATCGCCGCGCGCAAGCCGACACGGCGTCCCCGGCTCGCCGATAGCGGCTCGTTACCCTGGCTGGTATGGCGCGTACCGATAACGACACCTGGGATCTTGCGACGAGCGTGGGAGCCACTGCCACCATGGTGGCGGCCGGCCGGGCCCGTGCCACCAAAGCCGGACTCATCGACGATCAGTTCGCCGAGCCGCTGGTCCGCGCGGTCGGCATCGATTTCTTCACCCGCTGGGCCGCCGGCGAGCTGGACTCGGCCGAGGTGGACATCCCCGACTTGCCGTGGGGCATGCAACGGATGACCGATCTGCTGGCGGTGCGTACCCGTCACATCGACGCGTTCGTCTCCGATGCTGTTGCCGCGGGCATCCGCCAAACCGTCATCCTGGCCTCCGGTCTGGATGCGCGCGGGTATCGGCTGTCGTGGCCCGCGGGGATGACGCTGTTCGAGGTGGATCAACCGCAGGTCCTCGAGTTCAAGGCCGAGACCCTGGCCGCACTGGGCGCCCAGCCGAAAGGAGATCTGCGGATGGTGCCGAGCGATCTGCGCCACGATTGGCCGGCGGCGCTGCGTGCGGCCGGGTTCGACGCCGGCCGGCCCACCGCGTGGATCGCCGAAGGTCTGCTGGCCTTCCTGCCGCCGTCGGCACAAGATCGTTTGCTGGACCAGATCACCGCGCTCAGTGCCGACGGCAGCCGGCTGATCGCGGAGATCTTCATGAACACCGGAGAAAATCTGCGGGTTCTGGAAGCCGCCAACCGCAAGTGGTACGAGCACGGACTGGACGTCAGACTCGACAACTTGGGCTACCAGGGCGACCGTCACGATGTCGCGGACTATCTGGCGAGCCGGGGCTGGCGCACCTCGCGCACCCTGGCCAGTCAGCTGCTGGCCGCCAGTGGCTTACCGGTGCCGCCCCGAAACGAGGGGTACCGCGAAAACTACTACTGCACCGCGCTCCTGGGTTCACGCTGATGCCCGGCAACAACGGCCCCCGGCCGCTGGAGGGGTTTCGGGTGCTCGATTTCACGCAGAACGTGGCCGGGCCGCTGGCCGGGCAGGTGTTGGCCGATCTGGGTGCCGAGGTCATCAAGGTCGAGGCGCCCGGGGGCGAAGCCGCCCGCCGCCTCATCTCGGTTCTTCCCGGCCGCCCGCCGTTGGCCGCATATTTTCTGCCTAACAATCGGGGCAAGAAATCGGTGACCGTCGACCTCACCTCCGAGCCGGCCAAACAGCAGATACTGCGGCTGGCCGACACCGCGGACGTGGTGCTGGAGGCTTTCCGCCCGGGGGTCATGGAAAGACTCGGCCTGGGTCCGGGTGATTTGCAGTCGCGCAACCCGAAATTGATCTACGCCCGCCTGTCGGCCTACGGCGGTAACGGCCCGAACGGGGACCGGCCCGGGATCGACCTGATGGTCGCCGCCGAGGCCGGCATGACCTCCGGGATGCGCACCCCTGAGGGCAAACCGCAAATCATCCCCTTTCAACTCGTCGACAACGCCAGCGGTCACGTACTGGCCCAGGCGGTGCTGGCGGCGCTGCTCAACCGCGAGCGCCACGGTGTCGCTGACGTCGTGCGGGTCGCGATGTACGACGTCGCCGTCGGGCTGCAGGCCAACCAGCTCATCGTGCACCTGAACCGGTCCGGCGTCGACCAGAAAGCATCAAAACCGAAGGGACGCAAGACAGTTGGCTTCGCCAGCCAGCCCTCGGACGCCTTCCGCACAGCGGACGGGTACGTCGTGATCAGCGCGTACGTGCCCAAGCACTGGGAGCTTTTGTGCCGAACCATCGGCCGGCCCGACCTTCTCGACGACGCCCGGTTCGCCGACCAGCGCTCGCGGGCGGTCAACTACGCGGAGTTGGCCGACGAACTGGAAGCGACGCTGACAACCAGGACCGCCGCCGAGTGGGTTGAGCTGTTGCAGCGCAACGGCATCATGGCGTGCCTGCCCCACACCTGGAAGCAAGTGGTCACGACCCCGCTGTTCGCCGAGAATGACCTCGCCGTGCGGGTCGGCAGCGGTGATGACGCCGTGACACTGATCCGCACACCGGCGCGCTACTCCACGTTCACCGCGACAGCAACAGGGCCGCCGCCGGCGGCGGGCCAACATAATGATGAGTTGCTGGTGGCGCCCGAGAGCGTCTCGCCCGAGCCGTGACCGCACGGGTGCTCCTGGCGGGTGTTTTCTGCGGCAAACCAGCGGCGGCGGCAGTGCCGCCGGTGTAGCCTGCGCCGCTGTGGTGGTGAACCCGAGCGAGAGGATGAGTCTGATATGCGCGACGCGCGGTTGACCGGCGGTCTGCGCACGGCCGGTGTCGCGCTCGGCGCCGTGGTGGGTGTCGGGCTGGTCAGTGCCGGGGTGGCCGGTGCCGCCGACCCGGTCCAGGTGAAGAGCCGACTAGGCAACTGGTGCCTGGACACCCCGAATGGCAGCAGCACCGCGGCGGTGGTCAACCCCTGCGACGGGTCGCGTTCTCAGCTGTGGGTTGTCGGCCCTGCCGGCCAGGCTGGCGGCCAGATCGAAAGTGTGGCTTTCCCGGGCAATTGTCTGAGCATCAGCAACTCAGCCGACAACACCCCGGTGCTCCTGGCCGCCTGCCGGGTCAATGCCACCACCGAGCAGTGGAACTTCCAGCCCGACGGCCAGATCACCAGTGCCCTGGGTCCCTGCCTGAACGTCTTCGGCGGTGTCGCGCAGCCCGGGACCGCGGTGATCGCCTACCACTGCATTCCCGGCGTAGCCGACGAACAGTGGGAAAGCGTGGCCGGCTGACACCGCGCACAGCTGCGGTGCCGCACGCCCGGGTGCGCCGCGAATCAGCGCAGCAGCGCGCGTGACATCACCACCCGCTGAATCTGGTTGGTGCCCTCATAGATCTGGGTGATCTTGGCGTCACGCATCATCCGCTCGACCGGGAAGTCGCGGGTGTAGCCGTATCCCCCGAACAGCTGCACGGCATCGGTGGTGACCTGCATTGCGACATCGGAGGCAAAACACTTCGACGCCGCGGAGATAAAACCCAGGCCCGTCTCGCCGCGCTCGGCGCGGGCCGCGGCGGTATAGACCATCAGCCGCGCTGCCTCCAGTTTCATCGCCATATCGGCAAGCATGAACTGCACACCCTGAAAGTCGCTGACCGGCCGGCCGAACTGGCGGCGCTCCTTGGTATAGGCGATCGCGGCGTCGAGCGCCCCCTGGGCGATGCCGACAGCCTGCGCGCCGATCGTGGGCCGGGTGTGATCCAGCGTCGCCAAGGCTGTCTTGAAACCGGTGCCGGGTTCGCCGATGATCCGGTCGCCGGGGATGCGGCAGTCGTCGAAGTAGAGCTCGGTGGTGGGCGACCCTTTGATGCCGAGCTTGCGTTCCTTGGGCCCGACCGTAAAACCGTCGTCGTCTTTGTGCACCATAAACGCCGATATTCCGTTGGCTTCCAGGTCGGGATCGGTCACCGCCATCACCGTGTACCAGGTCGACACCCCGCCGTTGGTGATCCAGCATTTCGACCCGTTGAGCACCCAGGAGTCCCCGTCAGCCCGGGCACGAGTGCGCATCGCCACCGCGTCGCTGCCCGAACCCCGCTCAGAAAGCGCGTAGGACGCCAGCGCCTCCCCGGAGGCAACCGTGGGCAGCACCTGCTGCTTCAACTCCTCTGACCCGCTCAGCAACAGGCCCATGGTGCCCAGCTTGTTCACGGCCGGGATCAGCGAAGCGGACGCGTCCACACGCGCCACTTCCTCGATGACGATGCAGGTAGCCACGGCGTCGGCGCCCTGACCCCCGTACTCTTCGGGGATGTGCACCGCCGAGAACCCGGCGCCGTTCAGCGCCGAGAGCGCCTCCTCGGGGAAACGGGATTGCTCGTCCACCTCGGCGGCATAGGGTGCGATCTCTTTTTCCGCCAGCGCACGTACCGCCGCCCGCAGCGCGTGATGCTCCTCGCGCAGCGCGAACAGGTCGAACGCCGGGTTTCCCGCCCACTTCGCCACCTCGGCCTCCTCGCTTCGTCGTGTGTGCCCGGCTTCTCGGGCCGCTAACCGCCGGTGACCTTACCGCGCAGCGCCTGGTCTTTGGCCCGCACCGTCTCGACCAGCTGCTCCTGGAAGGCCACGACCCGGCTGCGCAGCTGCGGGTTCGCTGACCCCAGTATGCGCACGGCCAGCAGACCGGCGTTGCGGGCGCCGCCGATGGACACCGTGGCCACCGGCACCCCGGCGGGCATCTGAACGATGGACAGCAACGAGTCAAGACCATCGAGATGTGCCAGCGGCACCGGCACCCCGATCACCGGCAACGGGGTGGCGGAGGCGACCATTCCGGGCAGGTGGGCCGCGCCCCCGGCGCCGGCGATGATGACCTCGATACCACGCTCGGCGGCACCGTGCGCGTAGTCGAGCATCAGCATCGGCGTCCGATGGGCCGACACCACCCGAACCTCGTAGGGGATGTCGAACTCGGCCAGCGCGTCGGCGGCGGCGGCCATCACCGACCAGTCGCTGTCGCTGCCCATGATCACCGCAACCCGGGGCTTTCGGCTCATCGCTGCCGCTCCGATCCGTCTCTCCATTGCGCGTGTGCTAACCAGTGTGCGGCCAGCTCGGCACGTTCACGCAGGTTCGCCGCGTCGGATCCGAGCAGGTTGACGTGCCCGATCTTGCGGCCCGGGCGTTCCTGCTTGCCGTACCAGTGCACCCGGACGTCGGGCATCCGCGCAAACAGGTGGTGTAGCCGCTCGTCGACG
Organism: Mycobacterium botniense; assembly: GCF_010723305.1. NCBI lineage: Bacteria > Bacillati > Actinomycetota > Actinomycetes > Mycobacteriales > Mycobacteriaceae > Mycobacterium > Mycobacterium botniense. The sequence goes on from NZ_BLKW01000002.1 coordinate 240,846, forward strand.
GTCATCGCCGGCTGGTGCTCGGCGCCGAGCACGTTGGCCATGACGGTCACCGGTGCGATGGCGTCGGTGGCGCCCAGCGGATAGTCCAGCACCGCCCGCAAATGCTGCTCGAACTGGCTGGTGCGGGCGCCGTCCATGGTCCAGTGCCCGGAGTTGTGCGGGCGCATCGCCAGTTCGTTGACCAGCAGCGCACCGGCGTCGGTTTCGAACAGCTCGACGGCCAGCACCCCCACGACACCGATCTCGGCCGCCAGTCGCAGCGCCAGCCGCTGGGCGTCACCGGCACGTTCGTCGGACAGCTCGGGGGCGGGTGCGATGACCTGCACGCAGATACCGTCGCGCTGCACCGTCTGCACCACCGGCCACGCCGCGCCCTGACCGAACGGTGAGCGCGCCACCAGCGCCGCGAGTTCTCGGCGCAACGCGACCCGCTCTTCGACCAGCACTGCGACCCCCGCGGCCAGCAACTCACCCGCGGCCGCGCGCGCCTGCGCCGGGTTATCGGCCACCCGCACCCCGCGACCGTCATACCCGCCGCGGACCGCCTTGACCACGACCGGGCCGCCTAGTCGGCGGGCGAAGGTTTCCGCATCGTCGGCGCTGTTCACACCGGCATAGCGCGGCACCGGGGCCCCCAGCGACGCCAGCCGCCGGCGCATCACCAGTTTGTCCTGGGCGTGCAGCAGCGCCTGCGGTGACGGCGCCACGTTGACACCCTCGCTGGCCAGCTTGTCCAGCAGCTCGGGCGGGACATGCTCATGGTCGAAGGTCAGCACCTCCGCCCCGGCGGCGACGCGGCGCAGAGCCTGCAAGTCGGTGTGCGAGCCGATCACCACGTCCGGGGTCACCTGCGCGGCCGGATCGTCAGCGGTAAGCGCCAGCACCCGCAGTGTCTGCCCGAGGGCTATGGCGGCCTGATGGGTCATCCGGGCGAGCTGACCGCCCCCGATCATGGCGACCACCGGCCCGCCGCTACGACTGCTCGGCACGGCACTTATGGTGTCATGGCGGCTGAGCGGGGTATTTATCGGCAGTCACACCGTTGCGGCGCACCGCTGAACGCCAGTCCGTACACTGCCAAACTGTGTCCTTTGCCGATGCCACTGTTGCGCTGCTTCCACGGCACGTTCGGCCCTATCTGGAACGCCATCACGAACTGATCAAGTTCGCCATCGTCGGCGCGACCACATTCGTCATCGACTCGGCGATTTTCTACACCCTCAAACTCACCATCTTGGAGCCCAAGCCGGTCACCGCCAAGGTCATCTCCGGCATTGTCGCTGTCATCGCGTCCTACATCCTCAACAGGGAGTGGAGTTTTCGTGACCGCGGCGGACGTGAGCGCCACCACGAAGCGCTGCTGTTTTTCGCGTTCAGCGGCGTGGGTGTGCTGCTGTCCATGGCGCCGCTGTGGATCTCCAGCTACGTCCTGCAGTTGCGGGTGCCGACCGTGTCGCTGACCGTGGAGAACATCGCCGACTTCATCTCGGCCTACATCATCGGCAACCTGCTGCAAATGGCGTTCCGCTTCTGGGCTTTCCGGCGCTGGGTATTCCCCGACGAGTTCGGCCGCAACCCGGAAAAAGCGCTCGAATCGGCACTGACCGCCGGCGGATTCGCGGAAGTCTTCGAGGACAACCTGGAAAACGGCGGCAACGTCACCCTGCTGCGCGCGTGGCGTTCGCGGCGTAACCGGTTCGCTCAGCTGGGCGAATCCTCCGATCCGAGAGTGTCGAAAACTTCGTGATAGAGCAGCGTGTGCACCTGCCGCACCCGTGGAATATCGGAGAACTCCAAGGGATCTTGGGCTGCCGTTTCGATGGTCAACGTGCCGGTGCGCAACAACCGGTCCACGATCCCGTGCCGGAACTCCACGTGCTCGATGCGGGCCAGCGGGATGTCGATACCGCTGCGGGTCAGCACTCCCTGCCGAAACATCACCCGCCGGTCGGTCACAACGAAATGCGTGGTCAGCCAGTTCAGGAAGGGCCCCAGCGTCAGCCAGCCGACCACCACCAGCCAGATCGCGCCGATGACCCCGCAGATCACATGCTTGGCAGCCGGATCCCAGGTGGTGGCGGTCACCACCGCCGCGGCGAAGGACGCCAGCCCGCTCGTCAGGATGAAGATCACCACCGCCGGGATCAGGCGCTTCCAGTGCGGGTGCCGGTGCACAACCAGCTGCTCGTCGTCGGCGAGCACGCTGTCGGGGTACCGCACGATCATCCGGGTCCCCCGGCATCCAGCGGGCGCACCCCGGCGACATCTCCCGCCGATATCGTCACGGTCTGCGCCCCGGTGTCGATCTGTAACCGTCCCATGTCGTCGAGGGCCTGGGCAATGCCGGCGACGTGCCGGTCGCCCGGCAGCGTGGCCCGAATCCGGCGGCCCAGGGTCACGCTGTGACACCGGTAGTCGGTGATCAGCGCCTGATTCACGCCCCCGGCCGCCCGCCAGGCGCCGATGCGAGCAGCCAGTTCGCGAAGGATGCAGCGTGCCAGCATGGTCCGATCAGTGACCGGTGATCCCAGCATGGCCAGCGACGTCGCCGCCGAATCGGGTGCTTCGTGGGCGGTCAACGTCACGTTCAGCCCCAGCCCCACCACGATCACCGGTGCGGGAGCGGCGACCTCGGCCAGTATGCCGGCCAGCTTGCCGTCACCGACCATCACATCATTGGGCCACTTCAGGCCGGCCCGCAGGTTCGCCGCACCGGCCAGCGCGTCGACCACCGCCAGACCCGCCGCCAGCGGCAACCAGCCCCACCGCGATTTCGGCACCGCGGACGCGTCGACGCCGACCGACAACGCGATCTGCGCACGCGGCGGCGCCGACCAGCGCCGGCCGTGGCGCCCGCGGCCGGCGTTTTGGTATTCGGCGAGCAGCACCGACCCGTCGATATCCGCACCGGAGGCGCACCGCGCAAGCAAATCGGCGTTCGTGGACCCCGTTTCGTCGACAACATCGAGCCGGCGCCACGACAGCCCCGGCCCGACCAGACCGTCGCATAACGCCGAGGCATCCAGTGGCGGCCTGAACTGAGCACACACCATCGCCGCCCAGCTTAGGGAGCAGCGCATCCGCGGGGCTAAGCTCGGGGGCCATGACAAGCGTTACCGATCATCACGCCGAACCGGCCGCCGAGCACACGATCGACATCCACACCACGGCCGGCAAGCTGGCCGAGTTGCGCAAGCGGGCCGCCGAGACACTGCACCCGGTCGGGGAGGCCGCGGTCGAGAAGGTGCACGCCAAGGGCAAACTGACCGCCCGCGAACGCATCTACGCGTTGCTGGACGAGGGCTCGTTCGTGGAACTCGATGCACTGGCCCGCCACCGCAGCACCAACTTCGGGCTCGACCGGAAGCGTCCGCTCGGCGACGGCGTGGTGACCGGCTACGGCACCATCGACGGGCGCGATGTGTGCATCTTCTCCCAGGACGCCACGGTGTTCGGCGGCAGCCTCGGCGAGGTGTACGGCGAAAAGATCGTCAAGGTGCAGCAGCTGGCGATCAAGACCGGGCGCCCGCTCATCGGCATCAACGACGGCGCGGGCGCGCGCATCCAGGAGGGTGTGGTCTCGCTGGGCCTCTACAGCCGCATCTTCCACAACAACATCCTGGCCTCCGGGGTGATCCCGCAGATCTCGCTGATCATGGGCGCCGCCGCGGGCGGGCATGTGTACTCGCCCGCGTTGACCGATTTCGTGATCATGGTCGACCAGACCAGCCAGATGTTCATCACCGGCCCCGATGTCATCAAGACCGTCACCGGCGAGGACGTCACGATGGAGGAGCTGGGCGGGGCGCACACCCATATGGCGAAATCCGGCACGGCCCACTACGTCGCATCCGGTGAACAGGACGCCTTCGAGTGGGTGCGTGACCTGCTGAGCTACCTTCCGCCCAACAACTACGCCGACCCGCCGCGCTACCCGGCGGCCGTGGCCGAGGGCCCCATTGAAGACAACCTCACCGCCGAGGACCTCGAGCTGGACACGCTGATCCCCGATTCGCCCAACCAGCCCTACGACATGCACGAGGTGATCACCCGCCTGCTCGACGACGACGAGTTTTTCGAAATCCAGGCCGGTTACGCGCAGAACATCGTGGTGGGCTTCGGTCGGATCGAAGGCCGCAGTGTGGGCATCGTCGCCAACCAGCCCACGCATTTCGCCGGCTGCCTGGACATCAACGCCTCGGAGAAGGCGGCCCGCTTCATCCGGACCTGTGACTGCTTCAATGTCCCGATCGTGATGCTGGTCGACGTGCCCGGCTTCCTGCCGGGCACCGACCAGGAGTACAACGGCATCATCCGCCGAGGCGCCAAGCTGCTCTACGCCTACGGCGAAGCCACCGTCGCCAAGATCACCGTGATCACCCGAAAGGCCTACGGCGGGGCCTACTGTGTGATGGGCTCCAAGGACATGGGCGCCGATGTCTGTGTGGCGTGGCCGACCGCGCAGATCGCGGTGATGGGCGCCTCAGGGGCGGTCGGATTCGTGTACCGCCAGCAACTCGCCGAGGCCGCCGCGAAGGGTGAGGACGTCGACGCGCTGCGGCTCAAGCTTCAACAAGAGTACGAGGACACCCTGGTCAACCCCTACATCGCCGCGGAGCGGGGATATGTCGACGCGGTGATCCCGCCGTCACATACCCGCGGCTATGTCGCCACCGCGCTGCGGCTGCTGGAGCGCAAGATCGCGCAGCTACCGCCGAAAAAACATGGGAACATTCCGCTATGACGAACGATCCGGCCACCACAGACGGTCACGAACCGCACATCAAGATCGTCAAGGGTGATCCGACTGACGAGGAGCTGGCCGCCCTGATCGCGGTGCTCGGCAGCGCGGGCGGCGGCCCGGCCCAACAACGCCCCGCCGAGCGCAATATGTGGGGGCATCCGGTTGACAAACTGCGCTATCCCATCTTCAGCTGGCAGCGAGTCACCCTGCTGGAACGGATCCATATGCAGCGATGACCGCCGGGACAGCGGCGCGATGACCCGGGTGGTGCTGGGATCGGCCTCTCCAGGCCGGCTCAAAATGCTCCGCCAGGCAGGGATCGACCCGCTGGTCATGGTTTCCGGCGTCGATGAACAGGCGGTGGCTGCCAGTCTCGGACACGACGTGTCACCCGGCCACATAGTCTGCGCCTTGGCCCGGGCCAAGGCTGAGCGGGTCGCTGCTGATGTCGACAGCGCAGTTGGCGCGGATTGCGTTGTCGTCGGCTGCGATTCGATGCTCTACATCGACGGCCGGTTGTGCGGCAAACCGCAATCGGTCGCCGACGCGCGGGCACAATGGCAGTCGATATCCGGCCGCGCCGGCCAGCTCTACACCGGCCATTGCGTTATCCGCTTGCTGGACAAGAAGATCACGTTTATCGGTAGTGAAAAATCAGTTACCACAGTGTATTTCGGAATACCCTCACCTGGCGATCTCGAAGCGTATCTTGCCAGCGGGGAGCCGCTGCAGGTCGCCGGCGGTTTTACGCTGGACGGGCTGGGCGGCTGGTTCATCGACGGCGTCGACGGCGATCCGTCGGCCGTGGTGGGGATCGGGCTGCCGGTGACGCGTTCCCTGCTGCAGCGCGCCGGCTTGTCGATCGCTGCGCTCTGGGCGGCCAACCCCGTCGGCTGAATCGCGATTGTCGCGCGCTGCTGACGATCTCGGCGTCTGGCCCCGAAAAGGCCGTGGTGGGTAGGCTTGCAGTGTGCCGCTACCACCAGATCCCGACCCCAGCCTGCAGTCGTACGCCCACCCCGAACGGCTGGTCACCAATGACTGGCTGGCCGAAAACATGGGCAAACCCGGTTTAGCCATCGTCGAATCCGACGAAGATGTTTTGCTCTACGATGTCGGCCATATTCCCGGCGCGGTGAAGGTCGATTGGCACACCGACCTCAACGACCCGAGGGTGCGCGACTACATCAACGGTGAACAGTTCGCCGCGTTGATGGACCGAAAAGGTATCGCCCGCGATGACACCGTGGTCATCTATGGGGACAAGAGCAACTGGTGGGCCGCCTACGCGCTGTGGGTGTTCACGTTGTTCGGCCACCCCGATGTGCGACTGCTCAACGGCGGGCGGGACCTGTGGCTGGCTGAAGGCCGGGAGACCACGCTGGACGTGCCGACCAAAACGTCAAGCGGCTATCCCGTCGTGCCGCGCAACGACGCACCGATCCGCGCCTTCAAAGACGACGTCCTCGCCAGCCTGGGCCGCCAGCCGCTGATCGATGTGCGTTCCCCCGAGGAGTACACCGGTCAACGCACCCATATGCCCGACTACCCGGAGGAAGGCGTGCTGCGTGCCGGTCATATCCCCACCGCGGTGCACATTCCGTGGGGCAAGGCGGTCGACGAGACCGGGCGGTTCCGCAGTCGCGAGGAGCTTGAGCAGCTCTACGGCTTCGTCACACCCGAGGACAAGACCATCGTGTACTGCCGCATCGGGGAGCGCTCCAGCCATACCTGGTTCGTCCTGACACATCTGCTCGGCAAGCCGGGGGTACGCAACTACGACGGCTCGTGGACCGAATGGGGCAACACCGTTCGGGTACCGATCGTCGCCGGCGCCGAGCCCGGAGAAGCACCGCCCCGATGACCCTGCCCGCGCCCCTGGCCGACGTGGTGTCCGAGTTCGCCGAAGTCCAGGGCCAAGACAAGCTCAAGCTGCTGCTGGAATTCGCGGACGAGCTGCCGCCGTTGCCGCCCGAGCTGCACGACGCGGCGCTGGAACCGGTGCCCGAGTGCCAGTCCCCGCTGTTCCTGCACGTCGACGCCCGCGACCCGCAGCGGGTGCGGCTGCATTTTTCCGCGCCGCCGGAAGCGCCCACCACCCGCGGGCTCGCCTCGATCCTGGCCGCCGGCCTCGACGAGCAGCCCGCCGCTGCCATCCTGGCCGTCCCTGACGATTTCTACACCGAGCTGGGCCTGGCGGCGTTGATCAGCCCGCTGCGGCTGCGCGGCATGTCGGCGATGCTGGCGCGGATCAAGCGGCAGCTGCGGGCGGCAGCCTGATGCCGGGCACCCCCTCGCCCGGGTGACGGCGCGGTGCTTAGACTTCCCCCGACGCTGTTGTAAGAAATTCTCTTAGAGTCTTAACGTCCGCTAGCGAACGACACAGGAGGCGCAGTGCCCACTCACGCCAGCTCGAGGATCGCCAAGGTGCTGGTCGCCAACCGCGGTGAGATCGCGGTTCGGGTGATCCGTGCGGCCCGGGATGCCGGCTTGTCCAGCGTGGCGGTCTACGCCGAGCCCGATGCCGACGCACCGCACGTCCGGCTGGCGGACGAGGCGTTTGCGCTGGGAGGCCAGACCTCGGCGGAGTCCTACCTGGATTTCGCCAAGCTTCTCGACGCCGCTGAGAAGTCCGGTGCCAATGCCGTTCATCCCGGCTACGGGTTTTTGAGCGAGAATGCTGATTTCGCGCAGGCGGTCATCGACGCCGGGCTGATCTGGATCGGGCCCAGCCCGCAGTCGATCCGCGACCTCGGGGACAAGGTCACTGCACGGCATATCGCCGCGCGGGCCAAGGCTCCGCTGGTGCCCGGGACACCGGAGCCGGTCAAAGACGCCGACGAAGTGGTGGCCTTCGCCCGTGAGCACGGTGTGCCGATCGCCATCAAGGCGGCGTTCGGGGGCGGCGGCAAGGGGATGAAAGTCGCCCGCACCCTCGAGGAGATCCCGCATCTTTATGAGTCGGCGGTGCGCGAGGCGACCGCCGCGTTCGGGCGCGGCGAATGTTTCGTCGAGCGCTATCTGGACAAGCCCCGCCACGTGGAGGCCCAGGTGATCGCCGACCAGCACGGCAACGTGGTGGTCGCCGGTACCCGCGACTGCTCACTGCAGCGGCGCTACCAGAAACTCGTCGAGGAGGCGCCGGCACCGTTTTTGACCGACGCGCAACGCAAAGAGATCCACGAATCCGCCAAGCGGATTTGCCGTGAAGCCCACTATTACGGCGCGGGCACCGTGGAATTCCTGGTCGGCCAGGACGGTTTGATCTCCTTCCTGGAGGTCAACACCCGCCTGCAGGTCGAGCACCCGGTCACCGAGGAAACCGCCGGCATCGACCTGGTTTTGCAACAGTTCAAGATCGCCAACGGCGAGAAACTCGATATCACCGAGGACCCGGCTCCGCGCGGACACGCGATCGAATTCCGGATCAACGGCGAAGACGCGGGGCGCAACTTCCTGCCCGCGCCGGGTCCGGTCACCAAATTCCACCCCCCCAGCGGCCCGGGGGTGCGGCTGGACGCCGGGGTGGAAACCGGCTCGGTGATCGGCGGCCAGTTCGACTCGATGCTGGCCAAGCTGATCGTCTACGGCGCGACCCGTCAGGAAGCGATCGCGCGGGCCCGCCGGGCACTCGACGAGTTCGAGGTCGAGGGCCTGGCCACGGTGATTCCGTTTCACCGGGCCATCGTGCGCGACCCGGCATTCATCGGTGACGAGAACGGCTTTTCGGTGCACACCCGCTGGATCGAGACCGAGTGGAACAACACTGTCGAGCCGTTCAGCGGCGGCGAGCCCCTCGATGACGAGGACGCCCGCCCACGGCAGAAGGTCGTTGTGGAGGTCGGTGGCCGACGCCTCGAGGTGTCACTTCCCGCCGACCTCGCACTCTCCGACGGCAGCAGCCGCGAACCCGCTGGTGTGATCCGCAAAAAGCCCAAGCCGCGCAAACGCGGCGGGCTCGGCGGCGCGGCAGCCTCGGGTGACGCGGTGACCGCGCCGATGCAGGGCACCGTGGTCAAGGTCGCTGTCGAAGAGGGGCAGCAGGTCGCCGCCGGTGATCTGGTGGTGGTGCTCGAGGCGATGAAAATGGAGAACCCGGTCACCGCGCACAAAGACGGCACGATCACCGGGCTGGCGGTCGAGGCCGGCGCTGCGATCACCCAGGGCACTGTGCTCGCCGAAATCAAGTAGCCGGCGGCCGGAAACCACCCGGGCACGGGACGGCGCGATCTCGGCGCCGGGCACGCGATCTGGCCAGGGCTGTTACCGACCGGGGCGGGGCTCGTTAGCGGGCCGGCCAAGACGCGGGTACAGTCGAGACAGGTTGAGTTCACAGCCGCCCGGAGCAGCGTCATTGAGGTGTGGGGGCGCACGCACTCCCCGCCGTGAGGGCTTGTAGCGCTCGACGTGATCCACAGTACGAATGTGTCGTCGACTGATGGAGTCACCGGATGTTTTCTCCCCTTATCGCAGCATCCGCGGCGGCCGGAGCGGATGCGGGTTTTCCGTCCCGGCCGCGGCACAGCCGGACCGCCCGCTGGACCGTTCACCGAGGTCGGTCAACGGTGCTGGTCACCGCACACGGTGAACTCGACGCATGCAATGCCGCCCAGTTCACCGAGTACGTGCACTGTTGCGCCGCGCAGTGCAGGCGGCTGATACTCGATCTCAGTGGCGTGGAATTCTTTGGTACAGCTGGTTTTTCAGCTCTGCACATGATCAGTGCGCGCTGCGCGGACGCCGACGTGTCGTGGACTGTGGTGCCCAGCCGCGCCGTGTCGCGGGTACTGCAGATCTGCGACCCCGACCACCTCCTGCCGACCGTGGAATCAGTGGCCGAAACAGTGGCGGTGGCGCCGGCGGACCCCTGGGAGCAGCGGCGCCTATTGCAACTGGTCTCGCAGCCGTGCGAGGGATTTGGCGAGCAGGCGTGACACGTGCATCTGGGAGATCCCGATCCGCTCAGCGATCTGGGTCTGGGTCATCGACTCGAAGAACCTGAGCACCACCACTGTTCGTTCGCGCTCGGGTAACGCGCTGAGCAAGGGACGCAGCGCCTGCTGGTTTTCGATCCGCTCCAGCCGGGCATCGACGTCGCCGAGGGTGTCGGCGATGGCGCGGACGTCGTCGTCACCGCCGCCGCTGCCGCTGTCGATCGACAACGTGTTATAGGAGCTGCCCGCCACCAGGCCCTCGACCACCTCAAGACGGTCCATGTCGAGTTCCTCGGCCAGTTCTGAGGCGGTGGGCGCCCGCCCGAGCCGTTGCGACAGCTCCGCAGTGGCGGTGCCCAGTCGCAAATGCAGCTCCTTGAGCCGCCGCGGAACCTTCACCGACCAGCTGTTGTCCCGAAAGTGGCGCCGGACCTCGCCCATGATGGTCGGGACCGCAAAAGACACGAAATCGGATCCCGCGCCCACATCGAACCGCGCGACCGCGTTCACCAGCCCCACCCGTGCCACCTGCACGAGGTCCTCACGCGGCTCGCCGCGGCCTTCGAAGCGCCGCGCGATGTGATCGGCCAACGGCAAACAGCGTTCCACGATCTTGTCGCGCTGACGCTGAAACTCCGGCGAGCCGGCATCAAACGCGGCCAGCTCACCAAACATGTCCACAACATCGGCGTAGTCGTGAGGCCGTTCCTGAGGTCGCGAAGCCGAGCTACCGCCAGCCCGCGACGTCACCTGGCAGAGCCCGTCCGTCGGGTCGTCAGGGTGATGCCGAATACCCCGCCGGCTGCGCCGGGCCGGTGATCATCGTGGAAGGTTCGTACGTCGTCGGCCAGCGATGTCAGCACATGCCAGCTGAAACTGCCGGGTGCCACCACATCGAAGGTCGCGCAGGTCGTGGAGGCTTCGATCACCACCTCGTCTGCGCGCGGATCCACAACCACCACAAGCGTGGCGTCGGGGGTCGCCGAGCGGATCAACCGGGTGCAGACTTCGTCGACCGCCAGCCGCACATCGGCTACCGCGTCGAAATCGAGATCCTCGAAGGTGCCGATCGCACCGACCAGCGTGCGCACTATCGCCAGATTCTCCAGACGCGCCGCGACCCGCAGCTCCACGGCGCGCTCACCCCGTCGATGCTTGCCACCCGGCAATTCGGCGGTCATGTGGCCTCCCGGACGTACCGGACCGACACTACCCCAGGGCTGCACCGGGTTAGTCATAATAGCCGCCGGGTACTCGGCTGGTGAGAGACGACACCGGCCAGACCGAACCGCATCGGGCATGGCGGCCGGGGCGAACAGCCGTGATCGCAGGGGTCATGCTGCTGGTGTTGATCTCGGTCGCAGTGATGGTGTACGTGATGGCTGTTGTGATCGTTTCCCCCATGATGGGATGAGGGCTGTCGCTCGCTAGTGCTGTGCGTGCTGGCTCGGTGCAAGTCATGGTCCCAGGTAATACCCGCTCACCGCAGCGGCTCAAACAACCACACAGCTGCACTGTCAGGGCAGCCGACCGACGGATCAACCGACGGATCGACCGACGGATAAGGAGATCGGGATGCACAACCGCGACCAACGTTCCGACGAAATCCCTATCGCCGACGCCGTCGAGCAACACCAAGAAACCGCGCCGGTGCCAGACGCGCCCGACACGCCCGACCCGCCGACTGAGGCCGATCCGCGTGACTGGCATGAGCAACTGCTGGAATTCGGTGATGACGACCGCGACGAGTACCGGGGATAATCCCGGCCCGCCACACCTACGCTTGGTGGTGTGAGGCACGTTCTGCTGCGCGCAGCCGTCTTCCTGGGTTCGTGGGCGATTGGACTGCGGGTGGCGGCGTGGCTGGTTCCCGGTGTTTCGGTGTCGGCACCCGGGTTCACTGTCGCCGTCGTGGTGTTCTCGGCCGCGCAGGCGATGCTTTCACTGGTGCTGTTGAAGCTGCCCCGCGCCTATGCGTCGCTGTCGCTGGGGGGCGCCGGGCTGGTGTTGACCCTCGCCGCGCTGAGTCTCGCCGCGGTGTTGACTGAGGGCCTCCACATCGGCGGCATGACCTCCTGGGTCGCTGTCACGGTTGTCGTGTGGCTGGTGACAACGGTTGGCGCGATTTCGGTGCCCGACGCGTTGTTTCGCGGCGAAGCCGCCGCGACCGAAGAAAGCGAGGGAAAAGAGCGCTCCGGGCCGCGCGGACAGCGCGGATAGCCGCATGGCCTGCCCGGGGCATTCGTCAGAGGCCGCCCGGAAGGGGAGCTGATGGGAGACACGCATCACGACCCGATCGACCATTGCCGCACCACGCAACCGCATGCCGGTATCACGATGAAAGACAACTTCTTCTGGCCGGGGTTCATTCTGCTCGCGGTCGCATTGTTGGGGGCGGTCAGCACCGTGGCGGCCGCCGCCTACCACCATTACGAGTGGCTGGCGACGACGGGACTGATCACCGCACTCGCGACCGTCGCCGCGGTGCTGTGGTTCATGTCCGAGCGGCGCCGCGTCCTGCGCATCGAGCAGCGCTGGCAGGCGGCCGGTCCAGACAGCCGGAGCGGGGAGCGCACCGGATCCACGTCAGCCGAGTAGGGCCGGGCCCGCGATCGGAGGTGCACCCATCGTCCGTGCCAGCACCATCGGCACAAACCAGCCGGCCCCTGCCATGCCCACCAGCTACCGCGCTCACGCCACACGCGGTAATGCGCACGAGCGCCCAGACGCCCGCCGCCCAGCACAGGGCCGGTGCCCCGAACGCCAGCAGGGTAAACCGCCAGCCAGTCGGGGCTAGGCCAGGTCGCGCAATGCCGCGTGCAGAGCGGCTACCGCCACGTCGATATCGGCGCGCGACACGGTCAGTGCCGGACGAAACCGCACACTGTCGTCTCCGCTGGGCAACACGATCACCTGACGCTGCCACAGCCGACGGATCAGCTCATCCCGCGTGGCGCGGGTGGGCAGGCTGAACGCACACATGAGGCCGCGCCCGCGGGGATGGCGCACCAATCCCGGGAACTGGGCGGCCAACTCGCCGAGCCGGGCTTGTAAATAGCGTCCGTGCTCACTGGCCTGATCGAACAACCCCTCCGCGTCGATCACCTCGAGGACGCGCCGCGCCCGGACCATGTCGACGAGGTTGCCGCCCCAGGTGGAGTTGAGCCGGGACGGGACACGAAACACGTTATCGGCGACCTCGTCGACGCGCCGGCCTGCCATCACCCCGCAGACCTGTGTCTTTTTGCCGAATGCCACCACGTCGGGCAGCACACCGAATTGCTGGTAGGCCCATGCGGTTCCGGTCAAACCGCAGCCGGTCTGCACCTCGTCGAAGATCAGCAGCGCATCGTATTCATCGCACAACTCGCGCATCGCGGCGAAGAACTCGGGCCGGAAATGCCGATCGCCACCTTCGCCTTGGATGGGTTCGGCGATGAAGCAGGCGATGTCGTGCGGATGCGCCTCGAACGCCGCGCGGGCCTGCCGCAACGACTCGGCTTCGGCCGCGGCGACATCGACGTCCGGACCGATGCACGGCGCGTCGATCCGGGGCCAGTCGAATTTCGGGAACCGTGCGACGGCGGTGGAACCACTGTTGGTCAGCGACAGGGTGTAGCCGCTGCGGCCGTGAAACGCCCCGCGCAGGTGCAAGACCCGCGTGCCGAGCGCGGGATCGATACCGCGTGCCTCGTTGTGCCGGCTCTTCCAGTCGAACGCCACCTTGAGCGCGTTCTCCACCGCCAGGGCTCCGCCTTCGATGAAGAACAGATGCGGCAGCGCGGGGTCGCCCAGCACCCGGGTAAAGGTTTCCACGAAACGGGCCATCGGCACCGAATACACATCGGAGTTGCTGGGCTTGTTCAGCGCGGCCTCGGCCAGTTCGGCACGGAACTCGTCGTCATCGGTGAGTGCCGGGTGGTTCATGCCCAGCGCCGAGGACGCGACAAAGGTGAACATGTCCAGGTAGCGCCGACCGTCCCGGGCATCGACCAGATAAGAGCCGCGCGAGCGGCGCAGGTCGAGCACCAGGTCGAACCCGTCGACCAGCATGCTGCGCGCCAGGATCACCTGAACCTGGCCGGGTTCGACTGGGCGTGCGACCGGCGCCACAACAGCCATGATCACCATGATACCGCGTATTTTTACGGAATTCTGATGGCACACCGTAACTATTACGGTATATACTGTCGGCCACTGTAAAATGTCTGTAAGATAATGGTGCTTCGGGTGCGCACGTTCGCCGTGGTGCGGATGCGTTGCAGCAAATCTTCGAGCGCGCGCGCGGATTCGACGCGCACCAGCAGGATGTAGCTTTCCTCACCGGCCACCGAGTGACACGACTCGATCGCCTCGATGTGTTCGAGACGAGCGGGCGCATCATCGGGCTGAGAAGGATCGAGAGGGGTGATCGCCACGAACGCCGACAGCTGCTGGCCCACCGCTTCGGGGTTGATCCGCGCCGTGTACCCGGTCACCACACCGCGCGATTCCAGCCTGCGCACCCGCGACTGGACCGCCGACACCGACAGGCCGGTGCTCGCGGCCAGCTGTGACAGGGTGGCCCGGCCGTCAGCGACCAGCGCGCGCACCAGAATCCTGTCGATCTCGTCCAGTGCGTCACCCATGGGCGGAGACTATCGCAGCGGCGGCGGCCGATGAGCCCCGCAAAGATGTTACCCACATGGCGGCTGCGGGCGCGTTTTGCCGCCGGGCTTTCGGCCATGTACGCCCGCGAGGTACCCGCCTATTCCACGCTGCTGCGGGTATGCGCGCAGGTCAACCACGAGTACGCGGCGCGCAACCCGGCCGCCGAGCGGCTGGGCTCGCTGCACCGGGTGACCGCCGAGCGCCACGGCGCCATCCGGGTGGGCAGCCCGGCCGAACTGGCCGACGTCGCTGACCTGTTCGCCGCTTTCGGCATGCTGCCGGTGGGCTACTACGATCTGCGTGACGCCGCCTCGCCTATTCCGGTGGTGTCAACAGCTTTCCGCCCTGTCGACGCAGAAGAGTTGGCGCGCAACCCGTTTCGGGTCTTCACCTCGATGCTGGCGCTGCGCGACTCGCGGTTTTTCAGCACCGATCTGCGTGCACGGGTGCAGGCTTTCCTCGACCGGCGGCAGCTGTTCGACCCCGCGCTGATCGCACAAGCCCGGTCGATCGCCGCCGACGGCGGTGCCGACGCCGACGCGGCCGAAACCTTCGTCGGGCAGGCGGTGGCGGCGTTCGCCCTGTCACGTGAGCCGATCGACAAATCCTGGTATGACGAGCTGTCGCGGGTTTCCGCGGTGGCGGCCGATATCGCCGCGACGGGCTCCACCCACATCAACCACCTGACGCCGCGGGTGCTCGACATCGACGCACTTTATCGGCGGATGAGCGCGCACGGTGTCACCATGATCGATGCCATTCACGGCCCGCCCCGTACCGACGGCCCCGCTGTGCTGCTGCGTCAGACGTCGTTTCGCGCCCTCGCCGAACCACGCCGATTCCGCATGCGCGACGGAACCCTCGCCGAGCAGACGGTGCGGGTCCGCTTCGGCGAGGTCGAGGCGCGCGGCGTGGCGCTCACCCCGAAAGGCCGCGGGCGCTACGATGCCGCGATGGCCGCACCCGATCCGGCGCAGGTGTGGGACGACTACTTCCCGTCGACCGATGCACAGATGGCCGCCCAGCAGCTGGCCTATTACCACCGCGGTGACCCGTCCAAACCCATTGTGTACGAGGACTTCCTGCCCACCTCAGCGGCGGGCATCTTCCGCTCCAACCTGGATCGCGACAGCGAGGCCGCTGCGGGCGCCGACGAGTCCGGTTACACCGCGAGCTGGATGGCCGGTGCCGTCGGCCGTCCCATCTACGACCCCGACGCCCTCTACGAGACGCTTTCCCGGGAGGCAGCGTCGTGACCGAGAATCCGAACGCGCCGGCCGCCCGGCTGCCGACCGCCGACGAGCTGCGCACGCGGGTGCTGCGCGTCTTCGACGTGATCGGCGCCGCCGGATCAGCGGCCGCCCGGCTCGGCGAACCGGGGGGACAGGGGTTGCCGGCCGGCACGCCGATCACCGGCGACGTGTTGTTCACCGTCGCGCAAACCGATGACGCCGACTGTGTGATATCCGATGCGGCACAAGCTTTTCCGGTTTGGCGCGCTACCCCGGCGCCGGTGCGCGGTGCGCTCGTCGGCCGTCTGTGCGAGCTGCTGCGCACCTACCGGAACGCTCTGGCGGGGCTGGTGACGGTCGAGGTGGGCAAGATCACCTCCGAAGCGCTGGGCGAAGTGCAGGAGATGATCGACGTCTGCCAGTTCGCGGTGGGCCTGTCCCGCCAGCTCTACGGGCGCACCATCGCCTCCGAGCGCCCGGGACATCGGCTGCTGGAGACCTGGCATCCGCTCGGTGTGGTCGGGGTGATCACCGCGTTCAACTTCCCGGTGGCGGTGTGGGCGTGGAACACCGCGGTCGCCCTGGTGTGCGGGGACACCGTGGTGTGGAAACCCTCCGAGCTGACCCCGTTGACGGCGCTGGCCTGCCATGCCCTGGCGGTCCGGGCCGCCCATGATGTCGGTGCGCCGCCGCAGGTCGCCGGCCTGCTGCTGGGCGGGCGCGACGTCGGCGCACAGCTGGTCGATGACCCGCGCGTCGCGTTGCTGTCGGCGACCGGCTCGGTGCGGATGGGCCGGCAGGTCGGTCCCCGCGTCGCCGCACGTTTCGGCCGGGTGCTGCTGGAGTTGGGCGGCAACAATGCCGCCATTGTCACGCCCGCGGCCGACCTGGACCTGGCGGTGCGGGCCATAGTGTTCGCCGCGGCCGGCACCTGCGGGCAGCGCTGCACCACGCTACGCCGGCTGATCGTGCACCACTCGGTGGCCGAGGAGGTGGTGCAGCGCATCGTCTCGGCCTACCGGCAGCTGCGCATCGGGGATCCGTCGCAGCAGGGCACGCTGGTCGGCCCGTTGATCCACGAGCGGGCCTACCGCGACATGGTGGGCGCGCTGCAGCAGGCGGCCGCCGACGGCGGCGAGGTCATCGGCGGCGAGCGCCACCTCGCCGGGCTGTGCGAGAGTGCCTACTACGTCGCGCCCGCGGTGGTGCGGATGCCCGCGCAGACCGCCATCGTGGCCACCGAGACGTTCGCGCCGATCCTCTACGTGCTGACCTACCATGACCTCGATGAGGCGATTGCTCTGAATAACGCTGTTCCGCAGGGTCTTTCGTCGGCGATCTTCACCACCGACCTGCGCGAAGCGGAGCGCTTCATCGACGGATCCGACTGCGGGATCGTCAACGTCAACATCGGAACATCGGGCGCGGAAATCGGCGGCGCGTTCGGCGGCGAAAAGCACACCGGTGGCGGGCGGGAAGCCGGGTCGGACGCCTGGAAAACCTATATGCGGCGGGCAACCAACACCATCAACTACTCCGGTGAGATGCCCCTCGCGCAGGGTGTGCAGTTCGGGTAACGTTCGCGCGCGGCGTTTTCGCCCGCATCGATGTGCTGGGCGAGGCCTCTTATGCTCACGGTATGGCGCAGCGTCGGACGGTCTATGCCACCCATCCGCGCTATACCGACCATGACTTTCGCGGCCATCCCGAAAACGCAGACCGAATTCGAGCCGTCTGGCGGGGATTAGATGAGAGCGGCTTGAGTGCGCGCATGCAGTCGCTGCAGCCGGAGCCCGTCGATACCGGTGCCATCCTCGCCGTGCACAGCGCCGAGTATCTCGACATGCTCGGCCGCGTCAGCGCCCTGGATCGCATCACGTTCCTCGACGCCGACACCTATGTCGGCCCGGACGCGCTGACGATCGCGCGGTTGTCGGCCGGCGGTGTCGTCGGCGCGGTCGATGCGGTCTTGACCGGACGAGCCGACAACGGGCTGGCGGCAATCCGCCCGCCGGGGCATCACGCCGTTGCCGATCGGGGCATGGGGTTTTGCCTTCTGGGCAATGTCGCGATCGCCGCGCGCCACGCCCAGACCCACCACGACGTCGACCGTGTCCTGATCATCGACTACGACGTGCATCACGGCAACGGCACCGAGGCGATGTTTTACGAAGATCCGTCGGTGCTGTACATCTCGGTGCATCAGCAGCCGCTTTACCCGGGCACCGGCGCAGCCACCGACATCGGTGCCGGCCCGGGCGCGGGATACACCCTCAATATCCCGCTTCCGCCCGCAAGCGGCGACACCGGCTACGCGACGGTGTTCGATCGGATTGTCTCGGTTGCCGCCGAGCGCTTCGGCCCGCAGTTGATCCTGGTGTCGCTGGGTTTCGACGCCTACTGGGCCGACCCGCTCGCCGGGATGCAGCTGACATTGAGCGGCTATTCGCATCTTGCCGCCGAGGTGATGCGGATTGCGCAGCGGTGTTGTGCGGGCAGGGTGGTTTTCGCGCTGGAAGGCGGCTACCACCCGGATGCGCTCCGTGACGGGGTGAGCAATGTGGCGCGCATCCTGCTCGGCGAGCCCCCGACCGATCCGCTGGGCCCACCGCCGCGGCCGCGACCAGAGCCCGACATCTCGGCCGTGGTGTCGACGATCCAATCGCTGCACCGACTCTAATCCGGCGCCGTCCGGGGCGGGGCTGCGGGCGCCGGCACACGACATGCGCGGCTCCCCAGGTGCCGGACCGCTGGTCACGATCGTCACATACGCACAACGAAAAAGCGGGGACCAAAAGCGGAGACCAGTAGTATCGGCGACATGCGGGCGACACGGCGGCGGCTCTCCCCCGAGGATCGCCGCGCGGAGTTGCTCGCGCTGGGGGCGGAGGTTTTCGGTCAGCAGCCCTACGACGAGGTCCGTATCGACGAGGTCGCCGAGCGTGCCGGTGTGTCGCGCGCGCTGATGTATCACTATTTCCCCGACAAGCGGTCGTTTTTTGTGGCGGTCGTGAAGCACCAGGCCGACCAGCTGATCGAGGCCACCAGCCACCTGCCGCTGCCGGGTATGACGCTCTTCGAGGAAGTGCGGACCGGCGTTCTGGCGTATATGGAGTACCAACAGCAGCATCCGCATTCGGCGTGGGCGGCCTATGTGGGCATCGGGCGCTCAGATCCGGTCCTGCTCGGCATCGACGACGAGGCCAAGGATCGCCAGCTAGCGCATATCATGACCCGCATCATCGAGGTCGAAGGTCCCGGAACTGAACTGGATCCGAAGGTCGAGCAGCACCTCAAGGTGATCGTCTACGGCTGGCTGGCGTTCACTTTCGAGCTGTGCCGGCAGCGGATCATGCACCCGTCCACCGACGCGGGTCAGCTCGCCGACGCCTGCGCCCACGCGTTGCTGGACGCGGTCGGCCGAGTGCCCGGGATTCCTGCCTCGCTGGCCGACGCCATTGCCCGCGAGCGGCGGTGACGCTTGGCACCATGGCGCAGTGAGCACTGCGTCTGCTGACCCGCTGAGCCGGTTCAGCGCCGTGACCCGCGCCTGGTTCGCCACCACCTTCGACGCGCCCACCGCAGCGCAGGCCGGCGCCTGGGCCGCGATCGCCGACGGTGACCACACGCTGGTGATCGCGCCGACCGGGTCCGGGAAAACCCTGGCGGCATTCCTGTGGGCCATCGACAGCCTGGCCGGCGCTGCCGAGCGGCGCCCGGGCACCCGGGTGCTGTACGTGTCACCGCTTAAGGCGCTGGCGGTCGACGTCGAGCGCAACCTGCGCGCCCCGCTGGCCGGGATCAGCCGAATCGCCGAGCAACGCGGCCTGGCCAGGCCGCAGATCAGGGTGGGTGTGCGTTCGGGCGATACTCCGCCGGCGCGGCGCCGGCAACTCATCGCCGAGCCGCCTGATGTGCTGATCACCACCCCCGAGTCATTGTTTTTACTGCTGACCTCGGCGGCCCGGCGCACCCTCAGCGCCGTGCAGACGGTCATCGTCGACGAGGTGCACGCGATTGCCGGCAGCAAACGCGGCGCGCATCTGGCGCTGTCCCTGGAGCGGCTCGATGACCTGCTGCACCGGCCCGCGCAGCGCATCGGATTGTCGGCCACGGTACGTCCGCCCGAGGAGGTGGCGCGGTTTTTGTGCGGCCAGTCCCCGGCCACCATCGTCATGCCGCCCGCGCCAAAGACCATCGAGCTCACCGTGCAAGTGCCGGTCCCCGATATGGGCAACCTGGCCTCCGGCAGCATCTGGCCTGATGTGGAGGCGCGCCTGGCCGACCTGATCGACGCACACCAGTCGACGATTGTGTTCGCCAACTCGCGACGACTCGCCGAACGACTCACCGCGCGGCTCAACGAAATTCACGCCGAACGGTGCGGAATCCCGTCGGCGGCGGGTGCGAACCCCCAGGTGGCCGGCGGTGCGCCCGCCCAGCTGCTGGGCAGCGGCCAAACCTGCGGAGCGCCGCCGGTGCTGGCCCGCGCCCATCACGGTTCGATCAGCAAAGAGCAACGCGCCGCCGTTGAAGAGGCTCTCAAACACGGGCAGCTCAAAGCCGTGGTGGCGACCTCGAGCCTGGAGCTGGGCATCGATATGGGTGCGGTCGACCTGGTCGTCCAGGTGGGCGCCCCGCCGTCGGTGGCCAGCGGTTTACAGCGCACCGGCCGGGGCGGGCATCAGGTCGGCGAGGTATCGCGCGGGGTGCTGATCCCTCAGCACCGCACCGAGCTGATCGGCTGCGCGGTGGCCGTGCAGCGCATGCTCGCCGGGCAGATCGAGACAACGAGGGTGCCCGCCAACCCGCTGGACATCCTGGCCCAGCACACCGTGGCGGCAGCCGCGATGGAACCGCTCAACGCCGACCGGTGGTTCGACACGGTGCGCCGCAGCGCCCCGTTCGCGACGCTGCCGCGCAGCGCTTTCGAGGGGGTCCTGGACCTGCTGTCTGGTAAGTACCCGTCCACCGCGTTCGCCGAACTGCGGCCGCGGCTCGTCTACGACCGCGACACCGGCATGGTGACGGCGCGCCCGGGCGCCCAGCGGCTGGCCGTGACGTCGGGCGGCGCAATCCCGGATCGGGGGCTGTTCAGCGTCTACCTGGCCACCGACTCCGAAAAGCTGTCGCGGGTCGGTGAACTCGATGAGGAGATGGTCTACGAATCGCGGCCCGGTGATGTCATCGCGTTGGGGGCGACCAGCTGGCGGATTACCGAGATCACCCATGACCGGGTGCTGGTCATACCCGCGCCGGGGCAGCCGGCCCGCCTGCCGTTCTGGCGGGGAGACGACGCGGGGCGCCCGGCCGAACTGGGCCGCGCGCTGGGCGCGTTCACCGCCGAGCTAGCCGGCCTCGATCACGACACATTTCAGAGACGCTGCGCCGACGTGGGTTTCGATGATTACGCGACTGACAATTTGTGGCGGCTGATCGAGGATCAGCGCAGCGCCACAACAGTGGTACCCACCGACACCACACTGGTGGTCGAAAAGTTCCGCGACGAGTTAGGGGACTGGCGGGTGATCCTGCACTCACCCTACGGGCTGGGGGTGCACGGCCCGCTCGCGCTGGCGGTGAGCCGGCGGCTGCGGGAACGCTACGGTATCGACGAGAAACCGGCCGCCGCCGACGACGGCATCGTGGTGCGCTTGCCCGACACCGTCCCGGATGCCGACGATCTCGCCGGCACGCCTCCGGGCGCCGAGTTGTTCGTCTTCGACCCCGACGAGATCGACGCGATCGTCACCGACGAAGTGGGGGGTTCGGCGCTGTTCGCGGCGCGGTTTCGCGAATGCGCGGCCCGTGCCCTGCTGCTGCCGCGCCGGCACCCGGGCCGCCGCTCACCGCTGTGGCACCAACGCCAGCGGGCGGCCCGGCTGCTGGACGTGGCCCGCAACTACCCCGATTTCCCGATGGTGCTGGAGACGGTGCGCGAATGCCTGCAGGACGTGTACGACGTGCCGGCGCTGACCGCCCTGATGGCCGATATCGCCGCCCACCGGGTGCGGGTGGTGGAGGCACAGACCGCGACACCGTCACCGTTCGCGGCGTCGCTGCTGTTCGGCTACGTGGGCGCGTTCATCTACGAGGGCGACAGTCCGCTGGCGGAACGGCGCGCCGCGGCGCTGGCATTGGACACCACCTTGCTGGCCGAGCTGCTCGGCCGGGTGGAGCTGTGCGAGCTGCTCGACCCGAAGGTCGTCGCCGCCACCGCGCGCCAGCTGCAGCATCTGTCGGGCGATCGGCAGGCACGTGACGCCGAAGGTGTCGCGGATCTGCTGCGGCTGCTGGGGCCGCTCACCGCGGAGGAGGTCGCCGCCCGATCCGCCGCCGACGATGTCGGCGGCTGGCTGGAGGGTTTACGAGCCGCCAAGCGCGCACTCACCGTGTCGTTTGCCGGCCGCCGCTGGTGGGTGGCCGTCGAGGACCTCGGCCGGCTGCGCGACGGAGTGGGGGTGGCGGTCCCGGTCGGGGTGCCGGCCAGTTTCACTGCGGCCGTCGCCGACCCCCTCGCTGAACTGCTGGGCCGCTACGCGCGCACGCACACCCCGTTCACCACCGCCGATGCCGCCGCCCGATTCGGGCTTGGGCTGCGGGTCACCGCTGACGTGCTGGGCCGGCTGGCCGCCGATGGGCGGCTGGTGCGCGGTGACTTCGTCAGCGACAAAGCACCCGGGGATCAGTGGTGTGACGCGGAGGTGCTGCGGATTCTGCGCCGCCGTTCGCTGGCGGCGCTGCGGGCCCAGGTGGAACCGGTCAGCACCGCCGCTTACGCGCGTTTCCTGCCGGCCTGGCAGCAGGTGGGCTCGGCGAGCACCAGCGGCCCCGACGGGCTGGTCGCCGTCGTCGAGCAGCTCGCCGGGGTCGCGCTGCCGGCCTCGGCGATCGAACCGCTGGTGCTGGCGCCGCGGGTCCGTGATTACTCGCCCGCGCTGCTCGACGAGCTGCTGGCGTCGGGGGAGGTCACCTGGTCGGGCGCCGGGACGATCTCGGGCAGCGACGGCTGGGTCGTGCTGCACCTGAGCGATTCCGCGCCGTTGACGCTGGCAGCGCCCAGCCCGATCGAGTTCACCGACACCCATCGCCGCATCCTCGACACCCTGGCCGGTGGCGGCGCCTACTTCTTTCGCCAGCTCATCCAGCCCGGAATCGATCAGGCGTCGCTCAAAGCGGCGCTGTGGGATCTGGTGTGGGCCGGCTGGGTCACCGGCGACACGTTCGCGCCGGTGCGGGCGATGCTCGGCGCAGGGTTGAGCACCCACACGCGTTCCGTGCCGGCGCACCGGCGCCGGCACCCGCCGCGGCTGAGCCGGTACCGTGTTGTGCACGCTCAGACCCGCGCCCCTGACCCGACGGTGGCCGGCCGGTGGTCGGCGCTGCCCGAACCCGAACCGGATTCCACGCTGCGCGCCCACTTCCACGCTGAGCTGTTGTTGAATCGCCACGGTGTGGTGACGAGGGGGGCGGTAGCAGCCGAAGGGATACCCGGCGGCTTCGCCGCGCTCTACACCGTGCTCAGCGCATTCGAGGACGCCGGCCGCTGCCAGCGCGGCTATTTCATCGAGTCGCTGGGTGGGGCGCAGTTCGCTGTCGCGTCGACGGTCGACCGGCTGCGCGGCTATGTCGAGGGCATCGACCCGCAGCAGCGGCGATACCAGGCCGTGGTGCTGGCCGCCGCTGACCCGGCCAACCCCTACGGGGCGGCTTTACCCTGGCCGGCCCCCGCGTCGCTGAGCACAAGCGGTGCCCGGCCGGGCCGCAAGGCCGGGGCCCTGGTCGTCCTGGTGGACGGCGAGCTGGCCTGGTTCCTCGAACGCGGTGGGCGGTCACTGCTGAGCTTCACCGGCGATGCCGAAGCCCACCACGCGGCAGCGGGCGCACTGGCCGGGCTGGTCGCCGCGCGCCGGGTCGACTCGATTCTCGTCGAGCGCGTCAACGGCGTCCCGGTCCTCGATGCGCGCGCCGATACGGTGAGCCCGGCGGTGGCCGCGTTATCGGCGGCCGGTTTCGTCCGCACCCCGCGCGGCCTGCGGCTGCGCTAACCCGAGCGCCGGCCAGCGATGCCTGAAGGCGACACGGTGTGGCGCACCGCCGCCACCCTGCGGCGGGCGCTCGCCGGTCGCACGCTGACCCGCTGCGATATCCGGGTGCCGCGGTTCGCGACCGTCGACCTCACCGGGCAGGTGGTCGATGAGGTGCTCAGCCGGGGCAAACACCTGTTCCTGCGCATCGGCCCGGCCAGCATCCACTCGCATCTGAAAATGGACGGCAGCTGGCGCGTCACCCGCGCCGGGCCGCTGCCTGCGGATCACCGAATCCGGGTCATCCTGGACGCCGCCGATGTCCGGGCCGTTGGCATCGACCTGGGTGTGCTGGAGATCCTCGAACGAGACCGCGACCAGCATGTCGTCGCGCATCTGGGACCTGACCTGCTCGGTGAGGACTGGGACCCCACACGCGCCGCCGCCAACCTCACCATCGACCCCGACCGGCCGATCGCTGAGGCGCTGCTGGACCAGCGGGTGCTGGCCGGGATCGGCAACGTCTACTGCACCGAGCTGTGTTTCGTCACCGGAAACCTGCCGACCGCGCCGGTCAGCGCCGTTGCCGATCCGTTACGGCTGGTAGAGCTGGCGCGAGCGATGTTATGGGCCAACCGTCGACGCTGGAGCCGCTGCACCACCGGTGACACTCGCGCCGGCCGCCGGCTCTGGGTGTACGGGCGCGCTGGGCAGCCCTGCCGTCGCTGCGGCACGCTGATCAGCCGAGACACCACCGGCGAGCGGGTGACATTCTGGTGTCCGTCCTGCCAGCGTTAGCCCGGCGAACGGCGGGAATGCGAACGTGTTTACCGGATCGTGAAGTGTCGGCCAGCTTGCCGCTGCCGGCGCCACGTAAACTTGGGAGCGGCGCCCACCCGGTCTGCCGCACGTCCGGTTGCCGGCCGGGGTGGTGGGGCGCGATGGCTTTCGCAGTGCTCACTGGCGAGCGGTGCGCATCGGAAATCTCCACCCGCATCAGGAGAACGACCCGACTTGTGAAGGACTCACCATGACAACACTGCAGGACCGCATCGGCAAATCACTGGCCGATTTCACCGGGGTTGACTTTTTGCGGGCACGCGCCTGCGCGGTGGCGCAGACCGTGGCGCGCAGCCTGCAACCCCGGCACCCCGAGCCGGAGCACACCGAGCCGGATGCCCAGCCCGACCGGCATCAGAGGGATCCCGCGCCGACCGAGCTCGATGTGCCCGCGCCACACAGCCACCTGCCGCGGATCCCGCGCGGTGTCGAGCGCTGCTGACGCTCAGCACCCCCGGTCCGGCACCACCGTGAGTCCCGGACCCCGCCTCAACCGGCCGTCCGTGCCGGCGGCGCGCCGATGTCACCCAATGAGCGCCGGCTGACAAACCGGTGCCGCCGCCCACTCAACGGATCGTCGAATTCGAGGCTGTGCGAAAGCAACTGCAGCGGGGCGCCGAAGTCGTCACCGGAAATGTCGAGGATGTCGGGGTATAGCGGGTCGCCGATGAGGGGCAGTCCCAGCGCGGCCATGTGCACCCGAAGTTGGTGGGTGCGTCCGGTGCGCGGGGTCAGCCGGTACAGTCCGTCCGGGCCGGCCCGCTCCACCAGCGTCTCGGCGTTCGGCTCACCGGGTTCCTCGACCGCCTGTAAGCAGCCGCGACGTTTGACAATCCGGCTGCGCACCCGTACCGGCAGGTCGATCAGGGGTTGCGCGGCTGAGCGCGCCAGATACGTTTTGTGCACAGCGCCGCGGGCAAACAGTGTCTGATACCGGCCGCGTACGTCGGGCCGGACCGTGAACAGCAACACCCCCGCGGTCAACCGGTCCAACCGGTGGGCCGGGCAAAGCTGGGGTAACCCCAGTTCCCGGCGTAGCCGCACCAGCGCCGTCTGAGCGACATGGCGGCCGCGCGGCATGGTGGCCAGAAAGTGCGGCTTGTCGACGACCACGATGGCGCTGTCCCGGTACAGCACCGGGATATCGAACGGCACCAACGGCTCCCGGGGTAGTTCGCGATACAGGTACACGCTCGAACCGCGCGGCAGTACCGCCGTTTCGTTGAGCACATTGCCCGCGGCATCGACCACCTCTCCGGCCAGCAGTTTGTCCCGGACGGACGCACCGAAGCGGGCGCTCAGCTCCGCCAGCACCGGACCACCGCGTAACCGCACCCGCGCCGGCCCCAACCCGTCGCGAACCGGAAGCGGCGCTGCTCTCACGTCAGCGGCACCGGCTCGAGGATTTCGGCCCGGGCTTCGGGTGCGCTGGCGCGCAACGCATCGGCCGACGCGTCATCAGGCTGGGTCTGCGAGAGAATCTCCGCCTCCACCCGGGCAATATAGGTGGCGACTTCACGGTCAACGTCCGCAGGCCCCCACCCGAGCACCGGGGCCACCAGCTCGGCCACTTCGCGGGCACAATCAAGCCCGCGGTGCGGGTATTCGATGGAGATCCGCATGCGCCGGGCCAGGATGTCCTCGACGTGCAGAGCACCTTCGGCGGCCGCGGCGTAGAGGGCCTCCACCTTCAGGTACGCCGGGGCCGCGGTGATCGGGCTGAGCAACTCACGCCGGTCGGCGGCCAGCGCCAGCACCTCGCTGAGCAGCGACCCGTAGCGATCGAGCAGGTGGCGCACGCGGTAGGGGTGCAGCCCGTGCATCGCGCCGACGTGCTCGGCTTGGTTCACCAATGCGAAGTATCCGTCGGCACCCAGCAGCTGCACCTTCGCGGTGATCGACGGGGCGACCCGGGCCGGAATGAACTCCGCTGCCGCGTCGATCGCGTCGGCGGCCATCACCCGGTAGGTGGTGTACTTGCCCCCGGCGATGGACACCAGGCCCGGCGCGGGCACCGCGACGGCGTGCTCCCGTGACAGCTTGGAGGTGTCGTCGCTTTCCCCGGCGAGCAGCGGGCGCAGTCCCGCGTACACCCCGTCGATATCGGCGTGGGTCAGCGGGGTCGCCAGAACGCCGTTCACGGTGGTGAGGATGTAGTCGATATCGGCCTTGGTGGCTGCCGGGTGCGCCAGATCGAAATCCCAGTCGGTGTCGGTGGTTCCGATGATCCAATGGCTTCCCCACGGGATGACGAACATCACCGACCGCTCGGTGCGCAGGATGATCGCGACATCGCTGACGATCCGGTCCCGTGGCACAACGATATGCACACCTTTGGACGCCCGGATGTGAAACCGCCCGCGCTGTTTGGACAATGCCTGGATTTCGTCGGTCCACACCCCGGTGGCGTTGACCACCACGTGACCGTGGACCTCGGTGACCGCACCGTCCTCGGAGTCGCGGACCCGTACACCGGTCACCCGGTCACCCTCACGCAGCAGCGCCACCACCTGGGTGGAGGACCGGACCACAGCGCCGTAATAGGCGGCTGTGCGCGCGACCGTCAGCGTATGCCGGGCGTCGTCCACCACGGTGTCGTAGTAGCGGATACCGCCGATCAACGAGCTGCGCTTAAGACCCGGACACAACCGTAGCGCGCCGGCGCGAGTCAAATGCTTTTGCGGCGGAACCGATCTCGCGCCGCCGAGCCGATCGTAGAGAAATATGCCGGCCGCGACATAGGGGCGTTCCCACCAGCGCCGGGTCAGCGGGTACAAGAACGGCAGCGGTTTCACCAGATGCGGCGCCAACGTGGTCAGCGACAGTTCACGCTCGTAAAGCGCCTCGCGCACCAGCCCGAACTCCAGCTGTTCGAGGTAGCGCAGCCCGCCGTGGAACATTTTCGACGAGCGGCTCGAGGTGCCGGAGGCGAAGTCGCGTGCTTCGACCAGAGCCACCTTCAGGCCACGGGTGGCGGCGTCCAGCGCGCACCCGGAGCCCACCACGCCGCCGCCGATGACCACGACGTCGAATTGCTCGGCACCAAGCCGGTCCCAGGCCACGCTGCGTTGTTGCGGTCTCAACGAGGACGCCGGCCACGCCTGCACACCATCCGGCGCGCGGATCAGCTCGCTCACCTCAGCACTCCTGTCGGTTACTCGTCGGTAGCACACTGCTCTCCCCCAGGCTACGTGGAGCGCACGGTGACCGCCCGGCTTGCGGGCCGGGACCGTCCGCGCCCGCAGCACACGTTGGCGTCAGTCCAGGTCGTCGTGTGCCATCAGCCGCCGCCCGGCCTCGGTGATGGAACCGGACAGCGACGGGTAGACGGCCAGGGTCTGCGCCAGCTCATCGACCGTGATGCGGTTGGTCACCGCCACGGCGATCGGCAGGATCAACTCGGAAGCGATCGGGGCGACCACCACCCCACCGATCACCACCCCGGTGGCCTGCCGGCAGAACACCTTGACGAAGCCGTGCCGCAGCTCCGACATCTTGGCCCGCGCGTTGGTCCGCAGCGGCAACATGATGGTGCGGGCCAGCACCGAGCCGCTGTCGATCGCCGTCTGTGGCACGCCGACCGCCGCGATCTCGGGCCGGGTGAACACCGTCGCCGCCACGGTGCGCAACCGGATCGGACTGACGGCTTCCCCGAGGGCGTGGTACATCGCGATGCGGCCCTGCATGGCGGCCACCGAGGCCAGCGGCAGCAGGCCCGTACAGTCACCTGCCGCGTAGATACCGGTCACAGAGGTCCGCGACACCCGGTCGACCGTCACATGGTTGCCCGGTCCGAGCTGGATGCCGACCCGTTCGAGGCCAAGGCCAGCGGTGTTGGGCACCGACCCGATCGTCATCAGGGCGTGGCTGCCCTCGACGGTGCGCCCGTCGGTCATCGTCACCAGCACACCGGCGCGGGTCCGGGTGACCGATTCAGCGCGGGCGTTTTTGACCAGCCGCACACCGCGTTCGGCGAACGACTCCTCCAGCACCCGCGCGGCGTCAGCGTCCTCGTAGGGCAGCACCCGGTCCCGGCTGGCGACCACGGTGACCGCGGCCCCCAATTCGGTGTAGGCGTTGACGAACTCGGCGCCGGTGACACCCGAGCCCACCACAATGAGGTGCTCCGGCAGCGACTGGAGGTCATAGAGCTGCCGCCAGGTCAGGATGCGCTCGCCGTCCGGCCGCGCCGACCGCAGGATCCGCGGGCTGGCGCCGGTGGCGATCAGCACGACGTCAGCGTCATAGTCGCGGGTGGCGCCGTCGGCGGTGGTGACCCGGACGCGGTGACGCGCCAGCCCGGGAGCAGGGTCGGCCAACTCGCCGCGCCCGGCGATCACCTCGACTCCCGAAGCGAGCAGCTGGGCGGTGATATCGGCCGACTGCGCGGCGGCCAGCGTCTTAACCCGGTGATGGATGTGCGGCAACGAGATCTTGGCATCGTCGATGTCGATGTCGAAACCCAGCTGGGGTGCGCGGCGCAGTGCGGTGCGCAGTCCGCTGGACGCGATGAACGTCTTGGACGGCACGCAGTCCCACAGCACGCACGCGCCCCCGATGCCGTCGGAGTCGATGACGGTGACGTGAGCGACATCGGGACCGCGCGCGGCCGCGACCAGCGCGGCCTCGTATCCGGCCGGCCCTCCCCCGAGGATCACGATGCGGGTCACCACAGCCTTAACCTAACCGGGTCGCGGGATCGCCACGGGGCATGCGGTCGGCGTCTAAGCTTTCTGCGTGCCGCTCTACGCCGCGTACGGATCCAACATGGATCCCGAGCAGATGGCGCAGCGGGCACCCCACTCACCGATGGCCGGGACCGGCTGGCTGCACGGCTGGCGGCTGACATTCGGGGGCGAGGACATCGGCTGGGAAGGGGCGCTGGCCACCATCGTCGAGGATCCGGGCTCGAAGGTGTTCGTCGTGCTCTACGACGTGACACCTGCCGACGAGAAGAACCTGGACCGGTGGGAAGGCTCGGAGTTGGGTATCCACAAGAAGATTCGGTGCCGGGTGGAGCGGGTGTCATCGGACACGACGACCGATCCCGTGCTGGCGTGGCTGTATGTGCTGGACGCGTGGGAGGGCGGGCTGCCGTCGGCCCACTACCTGGGTGTGATGGCCGATGCCGCCGAAATCGCAGGCGCGCCACCAGATTACGTGCATGACCTGCGTACCCGCCCGGCCCGCAACATCGGCCGCTGACCACGCTCGCGCGTCCGTCACGGTCTTTGTCCGCGAGCGTGCGTGTTTGCACACCGACACGCCGTCGCCGACGCCATTCTGTGCACTCTCGCGAGACCCCTAGGCCGCCTTGGCACGGTGCAGCTGCGCCTCGATACGGCCGATGAGGTCCCACGGACGGTACCTCACATCCTCGGCGACGATGGAGACGATGACCCACCCGAGGTCTTGGAGTGCCGCGGAACGGCGTCGATCCCGGAAGAAGGCTTCCGGACCGCTGTGCCAGGCGACGCCGTCGTACTCAGCAGCGACCCGGTACTCAGGCCACGCGAAGTCGAGCCGCCAGGTCTTGCCGTTCGCGTCCATGACCTCGTACTGCAGCACCGGCGTCGGCAGCCCCGCGTCGATCATGACCAAGCGAGCCTCGCTTTCCATGGGGGATTCCGCCTCAGGCGCAGCCAACGGAAGCAGCCCACGCACCGCCACGATTCCGCGCCGGCCGGACTGGTGGTCGATCGCCGTCCGCAGGTCGTCGCGATCGCACGTACCGCTGCGCAGCGCAGCGTCGAGCGTCGCCAATGCTCGAGGCCGACGCAGACCGCGAGCCACCTCGATCGCGGTCCACGCAGGCGTGGTGGCTGGTCGTCCCGCAACCGGCATCAGCGGCGCCCCTTCACGCCGGTGCACGACCAGACCGTCGGTGGGCCGCAGTTGCCGACCGTCGGGGTTGAGCACGTGCAGGTCCCCGGTTTGTTCGGTGTCGAAGCCGTATATTGCAGCGGCCGTGCCCAGGCACACCGCAACGGTGGTGCCCGTCGCCAGGTCCAGCCCACGCAGCTGCACACTGGTATCGACGTCGCCCCGACCATAAATGCCGTACCAGACTTTTTGCAGCCCACCGTGATTGAGTTCGTACTCCAATTGGCGGCGGGTCAAAAATGTCAACGCCTGGCGCGCGGTGACGACCCCGCCTTGTTCGTCGAGCAGCCCACTGAGTTCCGTGTTCATGCCGTTTATCGTGGGCGCGCGGATTCGACCGTGCCCCAGCGGACTGGTTGTTCGACACCGACCTGTGCATAAATTCAGCGTTGTGCACAGTCCGGCCGACGGACGAGCGTGCAGAGAATGCCACGTCCCGCGGCGTGTCGGTGCACAAACACGCACGCTCGCCGGAAAGGGGTTAGTGCAGCGCTGACTGCTCGACCACGTTGACCATCACCCGCACACCGATGGCCAGGGCACGCTCGTCGATGTCGAATGTCGGTTGATGCAGATCCAGCTGGGGCCCATCGCCCGACCACACCCCCAGTCGCGCCATAGCGCCGGGAACTTCCTCCAGATACCACGAGAAGTCCTCGCCCCCGCCGGATTGCCGGGTGTCGGCGAGCACATCGGGGCCGACGGCCTCGATAGCGTGGGTGAGAATGCGGGTCGAGGTCTCTTCGTTGACCACCGGCGGCACTCCACGGCGGTACTGCAGCGTGTGATCGATGCGCAGCGGCGACAGCAGCGCCGCAACCGCCTCGCGGACAATGTCTTCCAGATCCAGCCAGGTTTGGCGGCTGGCGGTGCGCACGGTGCCGGCCAGGACACCGGCTTGGGGTATGGCGTTGGCGGCCGTGCCGGCCTTGACCGCACCCCACACCATGACCGTGGCGTGCCGCGGATCGATGCGGCGCGAGAGCACACCGGGCAGCCCCGTGATCACAGTGCCCAGGCCGTACACCAGGTCAGCGGTCAGGTGCGGACGCGAGGTGTGCCCGCCGGGCGAATACACACTGATCTCGACCGAGTCGGCCGCCGAGGTGATCGGGCCTGATTTCACCGCCACTTTGCCAACCGCGAGCCGGGGATCACAGTGCAGCGCGAAGATCCGCGAGACCCCGGTCAACGCGCCGGCCGCGATCGCGTCCAGCGCGCCTCCGGGCATCAGCTCTTCTGCAGCCTGAAAGATGAGCCGCACTGCGACCGGCAACTCGGGCGCCGACGCCAGCGCCAGCGCGGTACCCAGCAGGATCGCGGTGTGCGCGTCGTGGCCGCACGCGTGCGCGACATTGGGCGTGGTCGAGGCGTACGGCGCACCGGTGCGCTCGGTCATTGGAAGGGCATCCAGGTCCGCCCGCAACGCGATCCTGGGCTCCTGCTCGGGGCCGAAATCGCAGGTCAGACCGGTCCCGCCGGGCAGCACCTTCGGGTTGAGACCGGCGTCGGCCAGCCGTTCGGCGACGAACTGCGTGGTGGCGAATTCCTGGCGCCCCAATTCGGGGTAGCGGTGCAGATGCCGCCGCCAGGCGATCACGTCGTGGTAGTGCGCGGCCAGCCACGCTTCGGCGCTGTCGACCAGACTCATGACACCGCCCGCCGGTCACGAGCCGACAGCACCCGCTCACGCTGACTTTGATCTTGAGCAAGGTGGACTATGCTGCGCGCCAAAATGATTGCACCTTCGACGACCGCGCGGTCGGCGCTGGCGCCGGCCGCGGCAGCGGCGAAGCCCGGCTGGTGCACGGTGGCGCCGCCAGCGTCGATGCCGATCATCGGATGGATGCCCGGCAACACCTGGGTCACGTTGCCCATATCGGTGCTGCCCACCGGCATCGCCGCCTCGGTATCGGCGGGAACCGGGTGGCGCCCGAGCCGGCGCATCTCCTCGCGACACACCTCGACGAGCCACTGATCGGGTTTGAGTTCCGCGTATGCCGGAGCAGCATCGTTGATTTCGTAGTCGCAGCCGGTTGCCAGCGCACCCGCGGCGAAGCAGGCCACCATTTTGGCCCGCAGTTCGCCCAGCGAATCCGAGTCTTTGGCCCGCATCGCATACTGCAGGGCCGCATGCCCGGGAATGACGTTCACGGCCTGCCCGCCATCGATGACGATGCCGTGCACCAGCTGCCCAGGTGCCAGCTGCTGGCGCAGCAAGCCGACCGCTACCTGCGCGACCGTCGCAGCGTCCGCGGCGTTGACACCCTGGTAAGGCGCGACCGCGGCGTGCGATTCCCGGCCCCGGTAGTGCACGGTCACTTCAGACAGCGCCAGCGACCGCATCCCCGCCATATCGATCGGCCCGGGGTGCACCATCACCGCCACCGCGATGTCGTCGAACGTCCCAGCCTGCAGCATCAATGCCTTTCCGCCACCGAACTCCTCGGCAGGCGTGCCCAGCAACGCCACCTTCAGTCCCAGCTCGTCAGCGACCTCAGCCAGCCCCAGCGCCGCGCCCACCCCGGCCGCCGCGATGATGTTGTGGCCGCAGGCGTGTCCGATGCCGGGTAATGCGTCGTATTCGGCGCACACCCCGACAACCAGCGGCCCGTTACCGAAATCGGCGCGAAACGCGGTGTCTAAACCACCGGCGGACGCGGTGATCTCAAAACCGCGTTCGGCGACCAGTGCCTGCGTTTTGGCGCAGCTGCGGTGTTCGGCGAAGGCCAACTCCGGCTCGGCGTGGATGGCGTGGGATAACTCGACGAGCTCGGCGCCGCGGCGCCGCACCGCCTGTTCCACACTCTCCAATGCGGGATTCGATGCGGGGGCGGCGGACATTCTCGCAGTATCTCACTGCTCGGCTGCGTCTCCCCGTCGTCCCCGGTCACGGCGGGTTCCGCCCCGACGCGCGTGGCCAGCTAGCCTCGATGGCTGTGAGTGGCCAGCCCGATCCCGAGACACTAGCGCGCGCGGCCGCACAGGTGATCGCGCAACGCAGCGGGGTCGCTGAACACGATGTTGCGATCGTTCTCGGATCGGGCTGGGCGCCGGCGGCCGCAGCGCTCGGCTCGCCGTCCGCGGTGCTGCCGATGGCCGAACTGCCGGGTTTCACCCCGCCAACCGCAGTGGGACACAGCGGACAGGTGTGCTCGGTGCCGGTCGGGGCGCACCGGGTGCTTGTGCTGGCCGGTCGCCTGCACCCCTACGAGGGCTATGAGCTGCGCCACGTGGTGCACCCGGTGCGGGCGGCGTGCGCGGCGGGAGCTCGCATCATTGTGCTGACCAACGCGGCCGGAGCGCTTCGCGATGACCTCGAGGTCGGCCAGCCGGTGCTGATCAGCGACCACTTGAACCTGACCGCGCGTTCGCCCTTGGTCGGGCCGCACTTCGTCGACCTGGTCGACGCGTATGCGCGGCGGCTGCGCACCCTCGCCCGCGAGACCGACCCGACGCTGACCGAAGGCGTCTACGCCGGCCTGCCCGGACCGCACTTTGAGACACCTGCCGAAATCCGGATGCTGCGCCTGCTGGGCGCTGATCTGGTGGGAATGTCCACCGTGCACGAGACCATCGCGGCGCGAGCCGCCGGGGCCGAGGTGCTCGGTGTTTCGCTGGTGACGAACCTGGCCGCCGGGATCTCCGGCCAACCGCTCAGCCATACCGAGGTACTCGCGGTTGGCGCCGCATCGGCTGCCCGGATGGGTTCGCTGCTGGCCGATGTGATCACCCGGATCTGAGCACACACGCCGTGACACCTGAGCAGTGGATCGCCCACGACCCCGACCCGGTGACAGCCGCCGAGCTCGCCCGCTGCGACCCTGACGAACTGTCCGCACGGTTTGCGCACCCACTGTCGTTCGGCACCGCGGGCCTGCGCGGGCCGCTTCGCGGCGGGCCCGACGCGATGAACCTGGCCGTGGTGCTGCGCGCCACCTGGGCGGTCGCACAGGTCCTCACCCGTCACGGCCATGGTGGTTCGCCGGTGATTGTGGGCCGCGACGCCCGGCACGGATCAAGCCAATTCGCCGTGGCGACCGCTGAAGTTCTTGCTGCACAAGGATTTTCGGTTCTATTGCTGCCCGATCCGGTGCCCACGCCAGTGGTGGCGTTCGCGGTGCGGCAGATCGGCGCCGCCGCCGGCATCCAGATCACGGCCTCGCACAACCCCCCGACCGACAACGGCTACAAGGTGTATGTCGAAGGCGGCATGCAGGTCGCGGCCCCGGTCGACCGCGAGATCGAAACCGCGATGACCGCCGCCCCGTTCGCTGACCGGATCGCCAGAAGCCCGGTGCAACCCGCGGATACCGGTGTGGTCGGCAGCTACATCGAACGGGCCGCCCACATCCGGCGCAGCGCGGGCACCCTTCGGGTCGCGCTGACACCATTGCACGGTGTCGGCGGCGCGGTGGCCGTCGAAACCCTGCGGCGCGCCGGGTTCACCGATGTGCACTGCGTCGCATCACAGTTTTCCCCGGACCCGGACTTTCCCACGGTCGCGTTCCCCAACCCGGAGGAACCCGGCGCCACCGACGCCGTGCTGGCCCTGGCCGCCGACGTTGGCGCCGATATCGCGATCGCACTGGATCCCGACGCCGACCGCTGCGCGGTGGGAATCCCCACACCCGCGGGATGGCGGATGCTTTCCGGAAACGAAACAGGTTGGCTGCTGGGTGATTACATTTTGTCACGGACCCCGGTTCCGGGAGCGGTGGCCAGCACTGTCGTATCGTCGCGGATGCTGGCGGCGATCGCCGCCTACTACGGCGCGCCCTACGTCGAAACGCTCACCGGTTTCAAATGGCTTGCCCGTGCCGACGCGGATCTACCCGGAGCTGCCTTGATTTATGCCTACGAGGAAGCGATCGGCTACTGTGTTGACCCCGACGCCGTCCGCGACAAGGACGGTATCAGCGCCGCGGTGCTGATCTGCGATTTGGCGGCGATGCGCAAAGAGCAGGGAGCCTCGCTGCTCGACGCGCTCGACGAGCTCGCACGACGGCACGGTGTGCATGAGAGTGCGTTGGTGTCACGTGACGTCGCCGGCGCCGCCGAGGCCGCGGACTTGATGCGGCGGCTGCGGGCCCATCCCCCGCAGCAGATGGCCGGATTCGATCTCACCACAATCGATTTGCTCAATCACCCGGGACGGCTTCGGTCCGACGTGCTGATCTTCGGCGGCAGCGGCGGCGACATGTCAGTGCGAGTGGTGGTGCGCCCCTCCGGTACGGAGCCGAAAATCAAGTTCTACTTGGAGGTTCGCTGTCCTGCGTCCACCAATCTGCGCGACGGCCGGCAGCGGGCGGCCGCACTGCGTGACGAACTGGTCAGCGCAGTGCGGCGCTGGTAGTGTCAGCGCGGCCCGAACTGGCGGTCACCGGCGTCGCCGAGCCCTGGCACGATATACGCGATCTCGTTAAGCCCGTCGTCGACAGCCGCGGTGAACAACCGCACGTTCGGCGCCGATTTCTCCAGCGCGGCAATGCCTTCCGGCGCAGCGATCACGCTGATCACGGTGATGTCCGTCGCACCGCGGCAGCGCAGCAGATCGATAACATGGATCATCGAGCCGCCGGTCGCCAGCATCGGGTCAAGGACCATCACCGGCTGGACGCTCACGTCGTCGGGCAGTGCCTCCAGATAGGGAACCGGCAGATGAGTGTGCTCGTCGCGGGCCACCCCGACAAAGGCCACCCGAGCCTCCGGTATCAGCGCGTGTGCCTGGTCGACCATGCCCAGCCCGGCCCGCAGCACCGGAACCAGCAGCGGCGGTTTCACCAATCGTGCGCCCAGCGTCTCGGCCAGCGGAGTGCGGACGGGCACCGCTTCAGCAGGCGCGTCTCGGGTGGCCTCATAGACCAGCATCAGCGTCAAGTCGCGCAAGGCTGCACGAAACGCGGCGTTATCGGTGCGCTCATCACGCAGTGTGGTCAGCCGAGCGGCGGCCAGCGGGTGGTCCACGACACACACCTGCACGGTCCGACACTAATTGATTTCCGTGCTGGACACGGTCGTCTGCGTGCCCGGCGCCCCACACACCTGCTCCTATACTCCGGGCATGAGGCGCCTGCGACGGGAGAGGATCAGGGGATTTCGAGCTCTCGGGCTGCTGGGGGTGCTGGCGGTGGGTGCGGCGGTAGCGTCGTCACCGTCGTTTCACGTGACTCGCGTGGGTCTCGCGGCGGCCGCTGTGCCCACACCCGCGCACGTGGTGATCGTGGTGGAGGAGAACCGCTCTCAAAGCGCGATCATCGGCAACAAGTCGGCGCCCTACATCAATGCGCTGGCCGCCAACGGTGCGATGATGACGCAGTCGTTCGCCGAAACCCACCCCAGTGAGCCGAACTACTTCGCCCTGTTCGCCGGCAGCACACTCGGGCTGAAAGACAACAGCTGCCCTGTCAACGCCGGCGCAGCGCCGAACCTGGCATCCGAATTGCTCGCCGCCGGGTACACGTTCATCGGTTTCGCGGAAGACCTGCCCGCTGTCGGCTCGCTCGCCTGCAGCTCGGGCAAATATGCGCGCAAGCATGCGCCGTGGGTCAGCTTCACCAATGTGCCGCGCGGCTATTCGGTGCCGTTCTCCGCATTTCCGGGTCCCGCCAACTACGCCAGCCTGCCCACCGTGTCGTTCGTCATCCCCAATCTCGACCACGACATGCACGACGGCTCGATCGCCCAGGGTGATACATGGCTGCGCGACAACCTGTCCGCGTACGCGCAATGGGCCAAAACCAACAACAGCCTGCTGATTCTGACCTGGGACGAAGACGACAACACCACTCGCAATCAGATCCCGACCATTTTCTACGGCGCCAACGTGAAGACAGGTGCCTACGGTCAGCCGATCAGTCACTACACCGTGTTGTCCACCCTGGAGCAGATGTACCAGCTACCCAAGACCGGCTACGCGGCGCAAGCTCCTCCGCTCACAGCTATTTGGGAAGTCTAGGCTCTGGGCAGCTATCCCGCCGGCCGCGCGGCGGGGCCCGGCCGGTGCGGACTCGATCCGGGGCCCGCGCCCACCGTCGCTATTCTGTGCCGCATGGCTGCTGACCTCGTGCCCATCCGGCTGAGCCTGACTGTTGGGGACCGGTACACCTTGTGGGCGCCGCGCTGGCGTGACTCCGGTGAGGAATGGGAGGCGTTTCTGGGCAAAGACGAGGATCTCTACGGTTTCGGCAGCGTCGCCGACCTGGTCGCCTTTGTGCGCAGCGGCACCGACAACGACCTTGTGGACCATCCGGCGTGGAACGACCTGACGAAGGCCAACGCGCACCGGCTGGCTCCGGCCGAGGATAAGCAGTTCGACCTGATCACCGTCGAGGAGCTGGTCTCGGAAAAACCAACCGCCGAATCGGTCAGCCGGCTGGCGGACACGCTGACGATCGTGTCGTCCCTCGGAACGGTCTGTGAGTTGGCGGCGGTCTCGAAATTCTTCAACGGCAACCCCATCGTGGGGACGCTCGCCGGGGGGATCGAGCATTTCCACGGCAGAGCCGGGCTCAAACGCTGGAATGCGATCGCCGAGATCATCGGGCGCGGCTGGGATGATGTGCTGGCCGCCATCGAGGACATTGTGTGTACTCCCGAGGTCGATGCGCAGCTGTCGGCCCGCGCTGCCGAGGAGCTGGCCCAACCGCAGGAGGAGACGGAGCGCTCCGAGGCGGATGACGAGACCGCTGAGGACACCCCGCCCGTCGACACCGGTGACGACGACACCGGCGGCGCCGACACAGAAACCCCCGCGGCCGCCGAGAGCGTCGTCTTGGGTAGCGACGAGGATTTCTGGCTGAAGGTGGGCATCGACCCGATCCAGATCATGACGGGTGCTGGCACCTTCTACACCCTGCGCTGCTACTTTGATGACCGTCCGATCTTTTTAGGGCGTAACGGACGGATCAGCGTGTTCACCTCCGAGCGGGCGCTGGCCCGCTACCTTGCCGATGAGCACGACCATGACCTGTCCGATTTGAGCACCTATGACGACATCCGCACCGCCGCCACCGACGGCTCATTGACGATCGACATCACCGACGACAACGTCTACGTGCTGACGGGGCTGGCCGACGATTTCGCC
This sequence comes from Mycobacterium botniense, assembly GCF_010723305.1. Classification (NCBI taxonomy): domain Bacteria; kingdom Bacillati; phylum Actinomycetota; class Actinomycetes; order Mycobacteriales; family Mycobacteriaceae; genus Mycobacterium; species Mycobacterium botniense. Next base: position 279,242 of record NZ_BLKW01000002.1, read on the forward strand.
GAGGGACCCGCCGCGGTGGATCGCGAGCAGCTCGACCTGGCTGTCGAGCTGCTCCGCGACGTCGGCGACTACGCCGAGGACAGCACCGTCGACAAGGCGCTGGCGACGGACCGGCCGTTGGGCAAGCTGGTGGCCTACGTGCTCGACCCCAGCTCTGTCAGCAAACCCGCGGGCCCCTACGCCGACGCGGTGCGTGAGTGGGAGCAGCTGGAACGGTTCGTCGAATCGCGGCTCCGACGCGAATAGCCGATGCCCACCCGCTGCGTGGCCGCCGGCGCCGGCCGGCGGTCAGCCGATCAGCACGGCGTACCGCGGCTTGATCACCTCGTCGATGATCGCCAGCCGCTCATCGAACGGGATGAACGCCGATTTCATCGCGTTGATGGTGAACCGCTCCAAATCGCTCCAGCTGTAGCCGAATGCCTCAACCAGCCGGTGCATTTCGCGGCTCATCGACGTGTCACTCATCAGCCGGTTGTCGGTGTTGATCGTCACCCGGAACCGGGTCCGGGCCAGCAAGTCGAACGGATGCTCGGCGATGCTGTCGACCACCCCGGAGTGCACGTTGGAACTGGGGCATAGTTCGAGTGGAATTCGCTTGTCCCGCAAAATCGAAGCCAGCCGGCCCAGCCGCACAGTGCCGTCGTCGTCGACGTGGATGTCGTCGACGATGCGCACACCATGGCCGAGCCGGTCGGCGCCGCAGAACGCGATCGCCTCGTGGATGGACGGCAGGCCGAACGCCTCACCGGCGTGAATGGTGAAGCGGGCGTTGTGGTCTCGCATGTATTCGAAAGCGTCCAGGTGCCGGGAGGGAGGGTAGCCGGCTTCTGCGCCGGCGATGTCGAATCCGACCACCCCCTTGTCGCGGAACCGGATCGCCAGCTCGGCGATCTCCCGCGACAGCGCGGCGTGGCGCATCGCGGTGACCAGACAACGCACGGTGATGGTGCGACCGGCGGCCGCCGCGGCCTTTTCGCCGTCGGCGAACCCGGCCAGCACCGCGTCGACCACCTCATCGAACGACAATCCGCCCTCGATATGCAGTTCGGGGGCGAAACGCACCTCGGCGTACACCACGTTGTCGGCGGCCAGGTCCTCCACGCACTCATAGGCGACCCGGTGCAGCGCCTCGGGTGTCTGCATCACGGCTACGGTGTGCGAGAACGGCTCCAGGTAGCGCTCCAGCGACCCGCTGTAGGAGCGGGTGTGAAACCAGCGGGCCAGCTCGTCGACATCAGTGGTGGGCAAATCGTCGTAGCCGATCCGGCCGGCGATGTCCACCACGGTCGCCGGGCGCAGCCCGCCGTCGAGGTGATCGTGCAGCAGCGCCTTCGGGGCTTTCTCGATCATCTCCAGGGTTAACGATGCGGTCATGAGGTCATCCGATCGAGGATCAAAGGTTGCGGGCGGGGCGGGGTGTCAACCACGCGCCAGCCGCCGTCGAGTGCGCTCATCGCAGCCGGGAAACGCTCCGGCGTGTCGGTGTACAGCGTGAACAACCGCTCACCGGCCGCGACCGGCTCACCGGGCCGCCGGTGAATGCGGATCCCGGCGCCGGGCTGCACCCGCTCGCCCGGACGCGATCTGCCCGCACCGAGCCGCCATACCGTCAACCCTATTGCCATCGCGTCGATGTCGCCCATTGTGCCGCCCCGGGCGGCGGTGACGGTCTCCGAACACGCCCCGATCGGCAACGGTGCCGACAGATCACCGCCTTGCGCGGTCACCAGCGCGCGGAACCTGTCCATCGCCGTGCCGTCACGGAGGCTCTGCGCCGGATCACGGTCGTCGACCCCGGCAAGCTCGAGCATCTCGGCGGCTAACCGCAGCGTCAGCTCCACCACATCGGGCGGCCCACCACCGGCAAGCACCTCCAGCGCCTCGGCCACCTCGACGGCGTTGCCGGCCGCGCCGCCCAGCGGGCGGTTCATGTCGGTGAGCAACGCGCGGGTGCGCAGCCCGTGGGCGGCGCCGAGCCGGGTCATGGTGTGCGCCAGCTCCCGGCACTGTGCCACAGATTTGATCAGCGCCCCGGAACCGACCTTCACGTCGAGCACCAGCGCGCCCGCGCCCTCGGCCAGCTTTTTGCTCATCACGGAGCTGGCGATCAACGGCAGCGACTCGACCGTGCCGGTGATGTCGCGCAACGCGTAGAGCTTGGCATCAGCCGGCGCCAGCTGGCCGGCCGCGAAGATCGCGGCCCCGACAGTGCACAGTTGCTGACGCACGTGCTCGTTGGGGAGGTGCGCGGTGAAGCCGGCGATGGACTCCAGCTTGTCCAGGGTCCCCCCGGTGTGGCCAAGCCCCCGGCCGGCCGCCTGCGGCACCGCGGCACCGCAGGCGGCGACGACGGGCACCACCGTCAGCGTGATTTTGTCTCCCACCCCGCCGGTGGAGTGCTTGTCGACGGTCGCCAGCGGGTGGCCGGCGCGTCGAAGACCGCGCAGGTCGAGCCGATCGCCTGAGGACACCATCGCCGTGGTCCAGCGGACGGTTTCGCGGTAGTCCATGCCGCGCAAAAAGATCGCCATCAGCAGCGCAGCCATCTGCTCTTCGGCGACCCGGCCCCGGGTGTAGGCGTCGATCACCCAGTCGATCTCGGCGTCGGTGAGCCGGCCCCCGTCACGTTTGGTTTTGATCACCGCCGGTGCGTCGAAGCTCACCGGGACCGCCCTGCCAGATCGCCGGGGCCGAACGCATCCGGCAACAGCTCACCAAGCCGGCGGGGCCGGTCTGGATGGTCGATCCACAACTGTGCGCCGCCGTGCTCCCACAGCACCTGACGGCACCGCCCGCACGGCATCAGCGGCGAACCCGCGGGATCCACGCACGCCAGCGCCACCAGCCTGCCGCCCCCGGTCGAATACAGGGCGCACACCACTGCGCATTCAGCGCAGAGACCTAGGCCATATGAGACATTCTCCACATTGCATCCGGTGACTACCCGGCCGTCGTCAACCAACGCCGCCGCCCCTACCCGGAACTGTGAATACGGCGCGTATGCTCTCGATGCTGCTTGGATCGCTTTGTCCCGCAGCATCTTCCAATCGATTGCCCGGTCCGTCGTCGCCATATCCGATGGTTTCTCAGTGCATTCGGCGGCTTGGTCGCCGATCTCTGCAAGCCACCCTAGCGGCGCCGCGGCGGTGCCCGGCGGCGGCCGCGGAGTGGTTCTGCAACCCGGAAGGGTTTAAAGTCCACCCCACGACACGTTGGGGAGGGCCGATGACGACGATGTCCGCAAAGCCCGCTCGCCCGGTCCCGCGGACCCTGTACCGCGGTGATCCCGGCATGTGGTCGTGGGTATTGCACCGCATCACCGGAGTGACCATCTTTTTTTTCCTGTTCGTGCACGTGCTGGACACCGCGCTGGTCCGGGTGAGTCCGCAGGCCTATGACGAGGTCATCGAGCTTTACAAGACACCGGTCGTGGGCCTGATGGAGCTGGGGTTGGTGGCCGCGGTGCTCTACCACGCGCTGAACGGTGTCCGGATCATCCTGATCGACTTTTGGGGGCAAGGGCCGCGCTACCAGCGGCTGATGTTGTGGGGGGTCGGCATCGTGTGGCTGCTGATCATGGTCCCGGCCAGCGTGGTGATCGGTGTCCGCCTGCTGGGACGGTGGGGATGAGCGCACCTGTTCGGGGCCCGGTACCGGGGTGCAGCGACAACCGGCCTGCCGGGCTGGGCGATCCGCGGACACCGCGGCGCCGGCCGGCGCGTATACCCAACTTCGAGAAGTACGCCTGGCTGTTCATGCGGTTGTCCGGTGTCGTGCTGGTGTTCTTGGCGCTCGGGCACCTGTTCGTGATGCTGGTGCCCGACGACGGGGTGTACCGCATCGACTTCAACTACGTGGCGGCGCGCTGGCACTCGGGGTTCTGGCAAATCTGGGATCTGCTGCTGTTGTGGCTGGCGCAGCTGCACGGCGGCAACGGCCTGCGCATCATCATCGACGACTACGCCCGCACGGGCTCCGCCCGGTTCTGGCTGAATACTGTGCTGGCGGCCTCGATGGTGTTCGTTTTAGCGCTGGGCAGCTACGTGCTGCTGACCTTCGACCCGAATATCGCATGACTCACCACCATCGCTTCGACGTAGTGATCGTCGGCGCCGGCGGTGCCGGGTTGCGGGCCGCGATCGAGGCGGGTCCGCGGGTGCGCACCGCGGTCTTGACCAAGCTGTATCCCACCCGCAGCCACACCGGCGCCGCCCAGGGCGGCATCTGCGCGGCGCTGGCCAATGTCGAAGAGGACAACTGGGAATGGCACATGTTCGACACCGTCAAGGGCGGCGACTACCTGGCCGACCAGGACGCGGTGGAGATCATGTGCAAAGAAGCCATCAACGCGGTGCTCGACCTGGAGAAGATGGGGATGCCGTTCAACCGCACCCCCGACGGCCGCATCGACCAGCGCCACTTCGGCGGGCACACCCGCGAGCACGGCAAGGCCCCGGTGCGCCGTGCGTGTTACGCGGCCGATCGCACCGGCCACATGATCCTGCAGACGCTGTATCAGAACTGCATCAAGCACGATGTGCAGTTCTTCACCGAGTTTTACGTACTCGACCTGGCGCTGACGCAGACCTCGGACGGGCCGGTGAGCACCGGGGTGGTCGCCTACGAACTGGCCACCGGCGACATACATGTCTTTCACGCCAAGGCCGTAGTGATCGCCACCGGCGGCTCGGGCCGTATCTACAAGACCACCTCCAATGCGCACACCCTGACCGGTGACGGCATCGCCATCGTATTCCGCAAGGGACTTCCATTGGAGGACATGGAATTTCACCAATTTCACCCGACCGGTCTGGCGGGGCTGGGCATTGTGGTCTCCGAAGCCGTGCGCGGCGAGGGTGGGTGGCTGCTCAACGGTGAAGGCGAGCGGTTCATGCAACGCTACGCGCCGAGCATCCGGGATTTGGCGCCGCGCGATATTGTCGCCCGCTCGGTGGTGCGCGAGGTGCTGGAAGGCCGTGGCGCCGGGCCGCGCAAGGATTACGTCTACCTCGACGTGCGCCATCTCGGCGCGGACGTGCTGTGCGCCAAGCTGCCCGATGTCACCCAGTTCGCGCGCACCTACTTGGGCGTGGACCCGCTCACCGAGCTGATTCCGGTCTACCCGACCTGTCACTACCTGATGGGCGGGATCCCGACCACCGTGACCGGGCAGGTGCTGTGCGACAACACCACCACCGTGGCCGGGCTGTACGCCGCGGGTGAATGCGCGTGCGTGTCGGTGCACGGCGCCAACCGGCTGGGCACCAACTCGCTGCTGGATATCAACGTCTTCGGCCGGCGGGCCGGTATCGCCGCGGCCGACTACGCGCTCGGGCACGATTTCGTCGACATGCCGCCGCAACCGGAGGCGATGGTGCTCGGCTGGCTCGCCACCATCCTTTCCGGGCACGGCAGCGAACGCGTCGCCGACATCCGTCATGCGCTGCAGCAAACGATGGACACCAACGCCGCGGTGTTCCGCACCGAGGACACTCTTCAGCACGCACTCAAAGACATTCACGCTTTGAAGGATCGCTACTCCCGGATACGGCTGCACGACAAAGGGAAACGCTTCAACAGCGAGCTGCTGGAGGCGATCGAGCTGGGTTTCCTGCTGGAGCTGGCCGAGGTCACCGTGGTGGGTGCATTGCACCGCCGAGAATCCCGCGGCGGGCATGCCCGCGAGGATTACCCGAGCCGCGACGACACCCACTACCTGCGCCACACCATGGCGTACAAACAAGGCAGTGAGCTGCTGTCCGATATCCGACTGGACGTCAAACCCGTCGTGCAGACCCGCTACGCGCCCGGGGAGCGGACGTACTGATGGTTCTCGCGGCACAAGCCGGCGACCTGCCTCCGATTCCCGAGGGCGCGGTGATGGTGACGCTGAAGATTGCCCGGTTCAACCCGGAAGAGCCGGACAAATATGCGAATACCGGCGGCTGGCAAAGCTTCCGGGTGCCGGGCCTGCCCACCGACCGGGTGCTCAACCTGCTGATGTACATCAAGGACTATCTCGACGGGACACTTACCTTCCGCCGGTCGTGCGCGCATGGCGTGTGCGGCTCCGATGCCATGCGGATCAACGGTGTCAACCGGCTGGCCTGCCAGGTGCTGATACGTGATGTGCTGCCGGATAAACCGGGCAAGCCAGTGACCGTGACGATCGAACCCCTCCGCGGGCTGCCGGTGCAGAAGGACCTGGTGGTCGACATGGAGCCGTTCTTCGCCGCCTACCGCGCAGTCAAGCCGTACCTGATCACCAGCGGGGAGCCACCGGCGCGGGAGCGCAGACAAAGCCCGGCCGACCGGGCCCGCTACGACGACACCACCACCTGCATCCTGTGCGCGGCCTGCACCACCAGCTGCCCGGTGTTTTGGCATGCGGGCAGCTACGTCGGCCCCGCGGCGATCGTCACCGCGCATCGCTTCATCTTCGACAGCCGCGACGAGGCCACCGCCGAGCGCCTCGATATCCTCAACGAGGCCGACGGGGTGTGGCGCTGCCGGACCACGTTCAACTGCACCCAGTGCTGCCCACGCGGCATCGAAGTCACCAGGGCGATCGGAGAGGTCAAGCGCGCGCTGTTCACGCGCTGAGCGGCTGTCCACCACTGCGGGGTGGCACGAGCACACCGCCGGCGCCGCTAACATCCGCCACGTCTGCCACAAGAGTCACCGCCCAAGTCACCGTGCTCTGTGCCCGGCTCTGAGCGATTTTCGGCGCGCAGTGCCAGCACCCGTTGATGGATGCGATGCTCGGTGCCACGCGGCATCTGCCCCGGACCGTAGCGGCCCCGCCCGAGTCGGCGCACCCGGCCCCGTCGCATTTCCCACCGCAACGCGTCCGACACCGATTTCGGCGCCGGCCGACCGACGTCGAAACCCTGCGCGGCGAGCGCCTCGACCAGGCTCGTGATGGTCGTGGGACCGTGGTCAAACAGGTGCATCGTGAGGGTGTAGCGGAGTTCGATTCCACGCAAACGCAGGCGCCGCACGTCGTTCATCGTCAGACCATCGCATGCTGGTACGACATCATCGTGAAATCGCTCGAAGGCGGGCACATCCCCACTTGACCGAAGCGGTGACGCGTGTGACAGATGAAGCACCAGTGCTGCACGCTGAACCTTCGGCCCGAACGTCCGCGTGCCGTCACATATTCCGCGGCTACCGCGTCTGACGGGTATGACGATCCGCGTCGAACCCCGTCCCCGAAACGCGCACCGCTGGGGATCCGCGCGATGTGCCGGTACGCCAAACGACGCCGGCGTGATCGAGCGATCGGATCGGCGTGCAGAACATGCGGGCACGAATGAATGCGGGGTTGGCGATATCCCATAGGGCGCAAACCTTTTCGTCGCGCACCATGATGGCGAGGATCGCGGCAGCAGCGGGCCACCGTGCCGGGACCGTCACTGACCCCCGAGTCTAGGCAGGCCCGGTCCACACCGGACGAGACACTCGCGGGCAAGATGGCGGGGATGGAGTTCCCCGATTTGTCGGCCAAGGCGGATCGCTACCTGTGGGGCCATTTCGCCCGTCACGGTGCGGGCATCAGCCCGCCGATCATCACTGGTGGTGAGGGTGTGCGGATTGTCGACGACCGCGGCAAGAGCTACCTCGACGCGCTGAGCGGGCTGTTCGTGGTGCAGGTCGGGTACGGGCGTGCCGAGCTCGCCGAGGCCGCCGCACGGCAGGCCCGCAGGCTGGCGTACTTCCCGCTGTGGTCCTATGCCACTGCACCGGCGATCGAGCTCGCCGAGCGCATCGCGCACTACGCGCCCGGTGATCTGAACCGGGTGTTCTTCACCACCGGCGGCGGCGAGGCCGTGGAGACCGCGTGGAAGCTCGCCAAGCAGTACTTCAAGCTGACCGGCAAACCGGGTAAGTACAAGGCGATCTCGCGGACGGTCGCCTACCACGGCACCCCGCACGGGGCGCTGGCGATCACCGGCGTGCCCGAGTACAAGGCGCCGTTCGAACCGCTGACACCGGGCAGTGTCCGGGTGCCCAACACCAACTTCTACCGCGCACCCGAGCCGTTGCACAACGACGCCAAAGCCTTCGGGCGCTGGGCCGCCGACCGCATCGCCGAAGCGATCGACTTCGAAGGGCCGCACACCGTCGCCGCCGTGTTTTTGGAACCGGTGCAAAACGCGGGTGGCTGCATCCCGCCTCCCCCAGGTTATTTCGAGCGGGTCCGCGAGATCTGCGACCACTACGACGTGCTGCTGGTCTCCGACGAGGTGATCTGCGGCTTCGGGCGGATCGGGTCGATGTTCGCCTGCGACGATTTCGGCTATGTGCCCGATATGATCACCTGCGCCAAGGGCCTGACATCGGGTTACGCACCGCTCGGCGCGATGATCGCCAGCGACCGACTGTTCGAACCGTTCGGTGACGGTGACACGATGTTCCCGCACGGCTACACCTTCGGAGGACACCCCGTGTCGGCGGCCGTCGCGCTGGCCAACCTCGACATCTTCGAGCGGGAGCGCCTCAACGACCACGTCAAGCACCACGCACCGAAGCTGCGCGCCACCCTGGAGAAGCTGGATGACCTGCCCATCGTCGGTGATATCCGCGGCGAGGGTTATTTCTACGCCATCGAGCTGGTCAAGGATAAGGCCAGCAAGGAAACCTTCACCGCCGACGAACGCCGCCGGCTGCTGCCCGAGCTGTCCGCGGCGCTCTACGATGCCGGGCTGTACTGCCGCATCGACGACCGCGGTGACCCGGCGATCCAGGTGGCGCCGCCGCTGATCAGCGGCCCGGCCGAGTTCGACGCCATCGAATCCATCCTGCGCGCCGTGCTCAGCCGTCGCTAGGCGGCACGATGCGGCAGTGGCCGAGCCACCCCTCGACTCGATATTAACTTCTACCCCACCCGTCACAGCGCGGCGTCCGGGAATCCGGCCGCCGGTCGCCTACCCTGCACAGAGATGGCCTTCTTACGTTCCGCATCGTGCCTGGCAGCCACGGTGTACCTGGTGCTGCTTGGCCTGCCGGCTGCCGGCGCCGAACCGAATGCCGCCCCGGCCAACTGCCCCTATAAGGTGTCCACTCCGCCCGCGGTGGACTCCTCGGAGGTCCCGCACGCCGGAGATCCACCGCTTCCGCTGCCGGTGCCCGCGACTCCGGTGGGCGGAAAGGCGTTGGGCGAGTGCGGACTCATCACCGCGCCCGGCACACCGCCGGTGCCCGGTGATATCTCGGCGGAGGCCTGGCTGGTGGCGGACCTGGACAACGGCGCCGTCATCGCCGCCAAAGACCCGCACGGGCGTCACCGCCCGGCCAGCGTCATCAAGGTGCTGATCGCCATGGTGGCGCTCACCGAGCTCAACCTCAACACCACGGTGGCCGGCACCGCCGAGGACGCCGCCGCCGAGGGCACCAAAGTCGGCGTCGCCCCGGAGGGCACCTACACCGTCAACCAGTTGCTGCATGGGCTGTTAATGCATTCGGGCAACGACGCCGCGCACGCCTTGGCCAGGCAGCTCGGCGGAATGCAGGCGGCATTAACGAAGATCAATGTGCTGGCCACCAAACTGGGCGGGCGCGACACCCGGGTGGCGACGCCGTCCGGGCTGGACGGGCCGGGCATGAGCACGTCGGCCTACGATATCGCCCTGTTCTACCGCTACGCCTGGCAGAACCCGACCTTCGCCGACATCGTGGCCACCCGGACCTTCGATTTCCCGGGGCACGGCGATCACCCCGGCTACCAGCTGGAAAACGATAATCAGCTGCTCTACAACTACCCGGGTGCGCTGGGCGGCAAGACCGGCTACACCGATGACGCGGGTCAGACCTTTGTGGGCGCCGCCGGCCGCGACGGGCGCCGGCTGTTGGTGGTGCTGTTACATGGCACCCGCGAACCCATACCCCCGTGGCAGCAGGCGGCGCACCTGCTGGACTACGGGTTCGCGACCGCCCCGGGCACCCAGATCGGAACACTCGTCGAACCCGATCCCGCCCTGTCACCGGCCAAGGCTGCTGCCGACGACACCGGAACCCTCGCCCGCGGCGGCCCGCTTGCGCACCCCGCCGACGCAGTGCCGATCCGGGTGGGTGTGACGGTCATCGGGACGGTCATCGTCGCGGCGTTGATCATGCTCGCCCGCTCACTAAACCGTCGACCGGCGCCCTGAGCGCGCGCCCCGGCGTACCCCTCGCCGACATGCCGGAGCGCCTCTCAGGTATTGGTGGATAGCAGACCCCACCCACTGAGAGGGGACGCGAGTGGGCCGAATCGACGAGTTGCGACGCTCCCGGCAGGGTTTTGTGGTCGGGCTCACCGCGGCCAGCGTTGGCATCATCTCCGGCTATGACCTGTCCAGCACCGCCGGTGCGCTGCTGTACCTCACCGACGGGTTCCGCTTGACCACACACCAGCAGGAACTGGTGATCACGGTTGTGGTGATCGGCGAGATCGCCGGAGCACTGGGCGGTGCCGTGCTCGCCAATGCGATCGGCCGGAAGACGTCGATGGTGCTGGTGGTCACCGCGTATGCGGTATTCGCCGTGCTGAGCGCAATATCGACGTCGGTGACGATGCTGCTGGTGGTTCGGCTGCTGGTCGGTGTGGCTATCGGTGTTTCGCTCGTCGTGGTTCCGGTCTACATCGCCGAGTCCGCGCCGGCGGCGATACGCGGTTCCGTGCTGGTCGCCTATCAGGTGGCGACGGTCCTCGGGATCATCGCCGGTTACCTGGTCGCCTACCTGCTCGCCAGTTGGCAAAACTGGCGAGCGATGCTGGGCCTGGCGGCCGTGCCGGCCGTGCTGGTGCTGCTGCTGCTGCGCCGGCTATCCGGCACCGCTCGCTGGTACATGCTCAAGGGCCGGGTCCGTGAAGCCCGCCACGCCTTACAGCGGATCGAGCCCGACACAGACGTCGAGAACGAACTCGCCGAGATCAGCCGCGCAGTCGAAGAAGAACGCGGCGGCGCGCTCACCGAGATGCTGCGCAGCCCCTACCGGCGCGCGATGATCTTCGTCCTCGGGCTGGGGTTTCTCTCCCAGGCCACCGGTATCAACGCGATCGTGTGCTATAGCCCCCGGCTCTTCGAGGCGATGCATTTCACCGGCAATTTCGCCCTGCTTGTCCTGCCGGCTCTCGTGCAGGTCATCGCGCTGGCCGCGGTGTTCGTCGCCATGGACCTGGTCGACCGGCTGGGCCGCCGACCGATCCTGTTATCAGGGATCGCGATGATGCTGGCAGCAAACCTCTTGCTGATCTGGGTGTTCGTCGTTCCAAGCGCGGGCGCTGTGCCCACAACATTCGGGTTTCTTGCCGTGCTGGTGTTCACGATCGGCTACAACCTCGGCTTCGGCGCCCTGATATGCGTTTATGCTGGCGAGAGCCTGCCCTCACGGCTGCGGTCCATCGGGTCCGGCGCGATGCTGGCGGCGGATCGGGTGGCCAACGCGCTCGTCGCCGCTGTTTTCCTCACCATGCTGCATGCGCTGGGCGCAGGGACATTCGCTCTGTTCGGTCTTCTCGCGGCCGGTAGTTTCGCATTCGTGTACCGGCTGGCTCCGGAAACCAAGGGCAGGCAGCTCGAGGATATCCGCCACTTCTGGGAAAACGGCGGTAAACCAGGCGCTGAGCCGGTCATTGCGCTGTCGGGATCCCGGCAATGATGAGCGCAGTCCACATCCAGGCGGGGCGGTGAGCCCAGCGGCCGCTGTCCGCGGCCGGTTGATGGCCGCCGAGATCGCCGAACAACCCCGGGTGTGGCGTCGGGTGTTGACCCGGGCCGTCGAGCCGATCGCCGCCGCGGCTGCCCGCATCGCTGCTGCCGCACCGCGATTCGTGCTTTTCGCCGCCCGCGGAAGCAGCGCGAACGCAGCGCTGTACGCCAAGTACCTCGTCGAGGTCGTCCACGGGTTGCCGGCCGGGTTGGTGTCACCGTCCGCGACAACTGTGTACGGGGCGCGTCCGCAGCTGCGCGATGTGCTCTACGTCGCGGTGAGCCAATCCGGGAGCTCGCCCGATCTGGTGCGCTGCGTTGAGGCCGCCCGCCGGCAGGGCGCGCTGACGCTGACCGTGACCAATAACCCCGCCTCCGCGCTGGCCGGTGCGGCCGAGATGCACGTTGACATGCTCGCCGGGCCGGAACGGTCAGTGGCGGCGACCAAGTCCTATACCGCCGAGCTGCTGGTGCTGTATCTGCTGTTCGACCGTCTGCGCGGCGGTGACGGTCAGCACGCCACGCCGCTGCCCGATGTGGCCGACCGTGTGCTGGCCGGCGAGGTCGACGCGGTGGCTCACCGTTACCGGTTCGCGCAGCGGCTGATCACCACCGGACGCGGCTATTCCTATGCGACGGCACGTGAGGCCGCGCTCAAGCTGATGGAAACCTGCTACCTGTCGGCGCAGGCTTTTTCGGGCGCGGACCTGCTGCACGGTCCTCTTGCCACGGTCGACACCCAGGTGCCCGTGCTGGCCGTCGTCCCCGAAGGCGTCGCCGGGCGGGCGATGCTGCCGGTGCTGTCCCGCTTGGCAGAACGCCGCGCCGATATCGTCGGCGTCGGCGCCGGCCCCATACCGGATCAGCTGGCGACCCGGATCACCCTGCCCGGCGGGATACCCCAGGAGTTGTCGCCGTTACTGGAAATCCTTCCGCTGCAACAACTGGCGCTGCAGTTAGCGATCGCCCGCGGCGGCGACCCGGACAAGCCGCGCGGCCTGCACAAGGTCACCGCGACGCTATGACGCTGATCGGCGCCGGGATCGTCGCCATCGACGACCGGATCTGCCGGCCCGGGTGGGTGCAGACGTCCGGGCGGCAGATCGTCGCGTGCGGGCCGGGCCCGCCCCCGCGGCCGGCCGACGTCAACGTGCCCGATGCGGTGGTGGTGCCCGGTTTCGTCGACATGCATGTGCACGGCGGCGCCGGCGCGTTCTACCATGACGACCCAGCCGCTATCGCGCGGGCCGCGGCGTTTCACTTGCGGCACGGCACCACCACGACGATGGCCAGCCTGCTCACCGCATCGCGACAAAATCTGCTCGCAACGGTGCGCACCCTCGCCGAGGCAACACGCCAGGGTGTTGTCGCGGGGATTCATCTGGAGGGGCCCTGGCTCAGCCCGGCACACTGCGGGGCACACGACCGCGGACAGCTGCGTGATCCCGAGCCCGACGAGATCGACACCGTGCTTACGACGGGCGACGGCGCGATCCGGATGGTGACGCTGGCCCCGGAGCGGCCCGGCTGCGCCGCGGCCATCAAACGCTTCCGCGACGCCGGCGTGGTGGTGGCCGTCGGGCATACCGATGCGACGTACGAGCAGACGCGGCGCGCGATCAGCGCCGGCGCGACGGTGGGAACGCATGTGTTCAACGCGATGCGGCCGCTTCATCAACGCGAACCGGGACCGGCGCTTGCTCTGCTGCAAGAGGAGCAGGTGACCGTCGAAATCATCGCCGATGGCGTGCATGTTCACCCCGCGCTGATGCGCGCGGTGATCGATGCTGCCGGGCCAGCCCGGGTCGCCGTCATCACCGACGCCACCGCGGCGGCCGGACTCGGTGACGGTTCATTTCGGTGGGGAGCGCTGCCTATCGACGTTGTCTCAGGGGTGGCGCGGGTGCACGGCACGGCAACCATCGCGGGCAGTACCAGCACCATGGACCAGCTCTTCCGCGCGGCGGTCGGCCTCGGCGACGGTTCGGATGCCGCGCTTGCCGCCGCGGTGCGCATGACCGCGACCACCCCGGCGCGCGCGCTGGGCTTGGACAACCTGGGCAGGCTGCACCCCGGCTTCGACGCCAACTTGGTGGTGCTGGACCGCGATTTGCAGGTGAGGGCCGTCATGGCCAACGGCGAGTGGCGGGTGCAGCCCGGTTCCTGACCCCCTGTACTCGCCGCCCGACCGGTTTACCGTCATCGTGACCCACCCTTGAAGAACCCAGTGATCCTTGGTCGCTAGCGATCCATGGCCGCTAGGCGATGAGGATTCGACACCTGCATCCTCTGCCCCCCATTGCCTGTCTCAGCTCACCGACACGACCGAATCTTCGAAATCACACACCCTCAGCTGCACTGCATTTCCGGAAGAGCCTCTCAACCAGCAGAAATCACCGACACCGTGTTATTAGCCAAGTTGGTGACATAGGCGTCGCCGGCCTGCGGGCCGGTCGGGCTGACCGCCACGAACTGTGGCGCGCTTCCCACGCCGATGGTGGCGATCACGGTGTCGGTGGCAGGATCGATCACCGACACAGCTTTATCACCAATGTCGACGACGTAGACATCACCAGTCTGGGGGCTCACCGCCACGCCATAAGTGCCCGTGGTATACGTCCCCATGTCGATGGTGGCGATCACGGTGTTGGTGCTGGGATCGATCACCGACACTACATCGCTGGTGTTGGCTGCGTAGATGTCACCGGCGCCGGGGACCCCGTCGGGGGCGACCGCTATCCAGTGCGCTCCATCGCCCACGGGGATGGTGGCGATCACGGCATCAGTGCTGGGATCAATCACCGACACATCGCCAGTGGCCACGTAGACGTCGCCGGCGCCGGGGACCCCGTCGGGGGCGACCGCCACCCCAACTCCACCGACGGGGATGGTGGCAATCACGGTATCAGTGCTGGGATCAATCACCGATACATCGTCAACGCCGGTCACATAGACGTCACCGGTCTGCGGGCTCACCGCTACCCCCGGGCTCGGCGAAGAACCAACGGGGATGGTGGCGATCACCGTGTCGGTACTGGGATCAATCACCGACACCTCCCCACCTTCTCCGGTTACATAAACGTCGCCGGCTCCGGTGACCCCGCTGGGGGCGACCGCCACCCCATACGGCTCAGAGCCCACGGGAATGGTGGCGGCCACGGCACCAGTGCTGGGGTCGATCACCGACACGTCGCCAGAGCCCGAATTGGCCACGTAGACATCACCGGCGCCGGTGACGCCGCCGGGGGCGACCGCCACCCCTTCCGGCTCAGAGCCCACGGGGATGCTGGTCGCCCCAGCGGCCCCGCCGGCTCCGCCGGTCCCGCCGGCCCCGCCGGTGCCGCCGGTGCTGCCGACGGGGCTGCCGCCCGGGCTGCCTTTCTCGCCTGGGCTGCCGGCAGCGACAGTGCTGGAGCCGCCGGCGCCGCCGTTGCCGCCGGCGCCGCCGTTACCGCCGTTACCGGCCGTCCCCGCCATCCCGGAGGCTGCCCGATCGGCCCCGGCCCCGTTAAGACCCCCCTCACCGGCCGCGCCGCCCGCCCCGCCGGCACCCCCATTGCCCCCGGTTCCGCCCGTGCCGCCGTTACCGCCGGCCAGGCCAGCGGTTGTCTGCGAATACCCGGCCCCCGTTCCCGCCGGTACCCCCGACACCGCCGGCACCGCCATCCCCGCCGTTACCACCGATCCCGCCGGCCCCGGGCTGCCCATCAACACTGCCGGTGCCCGCCGCCCCCTTGACCCCCCGCACCGCCAGCACCCCCGACACCTCCGGCGCCCCCGGTACCGCCATTAGCGCCAGCGCCCCCGGTGGGATCCGCCGCCGTTCCCTCCGCACCATCAGCCCCATTACCACCCGCTGTGCCCGCCGCACCATTTGCGCCATCACCACCGGCGCCACCAGCCCCGCCGTTACCCCCAGTGCCGGTGGAACCGAAAAGACCGCCGACACCCCCATCGCCGCCGGCACCGCCATTACCGCCAGCCCCCCCATTACCCCCGGCCCCACCGGTACCCGCGTCGCCGCCGCTAAGACCAGCGTGCCCGGTTGCGGTGTACCCCGCACCCCCCGCACCCCCCACACCTCCAACACCACCGGCCCCGCCAGCACCCCCAGAACCACCAGCACCACCGTCACCAATAAACGACCCGGCCGCACCCCCCGCACCCCCCGCACCACCGGCGCCCCCGGCACCGCCCACACCCCCGGCACCGCCCACACCCCCATTAACCTGATCCAGTGTGCCGGCCGCACCAGCCACCCCCGCACTGCCCGCCCCACCACTCGCCCCCGCCCCACCGGCGCCACCGGCTGTTACCGAACAACACCGCCGAACCACCTGCACCACTGGCCCTGCTGGCTCACCTGCGGTGACAGCGTCCCCACCAGCACCCCCCTCACCACCATTGCCCAGCAGCAACCCACCGGTGCCCCCTGCACCACCAGCACCCCTATCAACCCCCCGCCGGCGCCCCATCACCGATCAGCCCGGCCGACCCCCCAATCCCGCCGGCACCCCATCAACCCCGGCCACCCCCGTGGCCCCGGTGCCGCCGTTACCGATCAAAAACCCGCCATCACTCAGATTGCCGAACAACCCCGAGCTACCCAACAGCGAATCATTAGTCCCGGTGAAACCATTGATCCCGTTACCAATCAAATCCCGGCCAAACAACAACACAAACGGGGTGTTGATCACCTCATCAACAGGCCCCCCGATCGGGCTGGTAATCCAATCCTGGGCCACCCCGTTCACCACGTTGTTGAGGTCTTGCACCACCCCCACCAGCGCCGCATCCAACCCCCCCAGTACATCGGCCGGCATCGACGTGGCCGACCCCACATCAGCCAGCCCCCCAACACCCAGCGCCGCCAACACCGACTCCACAATCGGATCCACCAGCACATCCACCACATCAGCGCGCCCCACCGCCACCCCCCCCACCGGAGCCATCACCCCAGCCCACAACACCCCCACCGTCGCACCCACCCCTGCCGCCCCACAACACCGCTGCACCCCACACGACCGCCGATTACGCTTACCGGCCCGCCGAGCCATACCCACTCCTCACCGACAACAGGCTGAGAAAACCCACACCGATTCTTAACGGATGTTAAGGCTAAAAAAGTTGATCACCCCGATATGGGCCACAACCCCAGAATCGTTATCAACTCGTGATCAATAACTCAACTCGTCACGCGTTACCGTCCAACCCCGTTAACACCACCCGGACCATCCCGGGTTTCGTGCACATCTTCTTTTGAGGGAAGGATGCCACGATGGCAACGAGGTACGATCAGGACGCGAAGGCCAAGGCGGTCCGGCTGGTCCGGGAGCATCGCGACGAGTACGACACCGAGTGGGCGGCGATGCGGGCCATCTCGGCCCGGCTGGGATGAGGGCCGGAGACCCAGCGCAAGTGGGTGCGCCAGGTCGAGATCGACGAAGGCCAGGCCACTGGGGTGTCGACCGTGCAGAGCCGGGAGTTGCGTGAGCTACGCAAGAAGAACCGTTAGCTTGAGCAAACCATCGAAATCCTGAAGGCGGCAACAAGTTTCTTCGCGCGGGGGAGCGACCCGCGACACCGTTGATTTGTGAGTTCATTGCCGAGCATCGTGCTCGGTTCGGGGTCGCTCCGATCTGCCGCATGCTCAGTGAGCACGGCTGCACGATTGCCCCGAGAACCTTCTACGCCGGGCAGGCTCGCCGACCATCGAAAGCCTTGTGGGACATGACGGTCGCCGAGATCCTGGCCGGGCCACTACATCCCCGATGCTGATGGTTGCCGTAAGCCCGAGTCACTCTACGGCGCGACCAAGATGTGGGCCCACCTGCAACGACAGGGTATTCCGGTGGCCAAGCCGCGCGTCGAGCGTTGTGTGCCGTATGTTCGGTCGAGTTTCTTTGCCGGAGAACAGTTTCGCGACATCGACGCCTGCCGGGCCCGCGCCGCGCGGTGGTGCGCCGAGGTGGCCGGGATGCGCAAACACGGCACCACCCGGTGTCGCCCGGCCGAGGTTTTCGCCATCGAAGAACAGCCCAAGCTCAAGCCGCTGCCTGACGAGCCATTTGACATCCCGACCTGGACTCATCCCAAGGTCGCTTCGGATCGACACGTGCAGATCGCTCGGGCGCTTGACAGCGTTCCTGGCCAGCTGGTCGGGCGGCGGCTGGATGCCCGTGTCGATACGCGCACGGTGAAACTGTATTGGCGTGGTGAGTTGATCAAGGTCCATCCCGTGGTGGGTCCGGGCCGTCGGCGCACTGATCCTGCCGATCTGCCCGCGCAGGTGTCGGCCTACGCCATGCGTGATCTGAACACGTTGCAACGCCAGGCCTCCGCCCATGGCGCTCACGTTGGTGCCTATGCGGCCGCGGTATTGGAGCATCCGCCGCCGTGGACCTGCCTGGCAGGTCAGCACGCAGCCCTGATCGAGGGCGTCGTGCCCAAGGGCGAAGTTGTGTTCCATCACCACCGTACCGTTGAGCAGCTTGGCCCGGCAGGTGCCGCATGCACCGCCGGATTGCTCACGCCAGTGGTGTCATAGCCGTAGAACAGCTCCAGATGGATCCGTTTAGGGTCGACACCGTGCGCCAGCAGCGTTTCGCGTGCGGTTTCGATTAACCCCGGTGGACCACACAAGAACCACTCGTCCACCTCGCCGGGGCGCAGCTCCTCGGCTAGCCAGGTCCGCAATCTGGGGCGATCGATCCGCCCGGTCAGCGGCGGATTGCGATGTGGCTCACGGGAAAGCACGTGTTTGATCTCCAGCCGGTCGGCGTACCGGGAACCGAGCCCAAGGTCTTGACGGACATCACACACTCGAAGGTTCGCCGCGAGCTTGCGTGCCCTTGACCCGCGTCCCGCGAGATCTACGCAGCCGGGCCAGCAGGGAAAGACCCCGTGCCGCAGCTGTTCCCAGCACCGCGGGGATCGGGGACCGCTGCAGACTCAGCCAAGGTTGCCGCCCACGCGGCGGCGAACAGAATCAACCGGGCGGTGATATAGGCGAACACCATCACGCCCAGCACCGGCCCGAACGTGGCACCCGCGGGTGTGCGGAGAACGGCCCGCAGGTAGACCGAGGCAATCTGTGCGAACAGCCCAAAACCGACCGCTGCGAGCAACCCCGCCCGCACCGAGATCGCGAGGCTGACCCGAGCCCGGGGTAACCGGGCGATCATCCAGGTGGACAACAGCCACGACACCAGCACCGACATCAGCAGTGAAACACCACGAAGGATCACACCCAACCCGGGCAGGTCGTGGATACCCACCCACCGCAACATCCTCGCCATCACCGTCGCGTCGCCCAGCGTTGTCAGCGCGATGGCGGCAACCGTGACCAGGAACGCCGACAGCATCGCCGCCAAATCGGATAGTTTTGTCCGCGCCAAACCCGCTGGCCTGGCTTGGCATTTCCACATGCAGCTCAGCGCTTCCCGCAGGTTGGCCATCCAGCTCAGGCCTGCCCACGCCGCGGTGGCCAGACCGACCGCACCGACGGATGTGCGCGAGTCAATCGCTGCATTCATCAACCCGATAAGCTGCTGGCCCAGCTCGCCTGACACCGATGCTCTGATGCGGCCGTCGATGCGGGTGAGCAGATCGGGGCGGCGGGACAGCATGAATCCCACCACCGCGAAACCGACCATCAGCAGCGGGAACAACGCGAAGATCGTGTAGTAGGTGAGGCCGGCGGCCAAGAAATTGCCATTCCCCGCGTTGAAGCGCTCGTTGGCGCGCAGGACATGGTCGAACCAGCCGTACCGTGCCCGCATCCGGGCCACAATGGTCGGTTTGGCCGGTTTGCTCACCGCACTACCGGCGTCGTGGCAGGAACCCAAGCCGGTTATACACCCGCTGCACCGTTTTCGCGGCGACATCGGCGGCCCGCGCTGCTCCGGCGGCCAGCACCGCCTCCAATTCGGCGGCGTCGGCGATCAATTCGTCGACTCGGGCCTTGATCGGTGCCACAAACTCCGCGACAGCCTCGGCAGTGTCTTTCTTGAGGTCACCGTAGCCGTGCCCGGCATAGCGCTGCACGAGTGTGTCGATCTCGACACCGGTCACCGCGGACTGGATGCACAGCAGGTTCGACACGCCCGGCTTGCTGTCCGGGTCGTAGCGGATATCTTTTTCGCTGTCGGTCACAGCCGAGCGGATCTTTTTGACCGACAGGGCCGGATCATCGAGCAGGTTGATTAATCCGGCCTCCGTGGATGCCGATTTGCTCATCTTCGCTGTCGGGTCCTGCAGGTCATAGATCTTGGCGGTGGTCTTCGGAATCAGCACGTCAGGAACCACGAAGGTGTCCGGGAAGCGGCTGTTGAACCGTTGCGCGATGTCGCGGGCCAGTTCGAGATGCTGGCGCTGGTCCTCCCCCACCGGCACCAGGTCGGTGTCGTAGGCCAGCACGTCGGCCGCCTGCAGCACTGGGTAGGTGAATAAGCCGACCGTGGCGGATTCGCTGCCGTGTCGCACCGATTTGTCCTTGAACTGCGTCATCCGCGATGCCTGGCCGAAACCGGTGAAACAGCCCAGCACCCAGGCGAGCTGGGTGTGCGCGGGCACATGGCTTTGCACGAAGATCGTGCTGCGGGCAGGGTCGATACCCAACGCGATGTACTGTGCGGCGGTGACCAGGGTGCGCCGCCGCAGTGTGTCGGGATCCTGCGGGACGGTGATGGCGTGCAGGTCGACCACGCAGAAAAACGCCTCGTAGTCATCCTGCAGCTCGACCCAGCGGCTGATCGCGCCCAAGGCGTTGCCGAGGTGAAGCGACTCCGAGGTGGGCTGCACACCAGAAAACACCCGGCGGGATCCGGTAACACTGCTCATGATGACTCGATCTTGTCATGGCCGGACCGGACCGTATTCCACGGTCACCGGCGCATGGTCCGACCAGCGCAGCGCATAAGCCGCCGGACGCTCGACGCGTGCGCCAACCACCCGCTCCGCCAGCCGCGTGTTCGCCAGTTGATAGTCGATACGCCAGCCGGCATCGTTGTCGAAGGCCCGGCCCCGCCAGCTCCACCAACTGTACGGACCGGCCCTACCCGGGTGGGCCCGGCGCACCACGTCCACCCATCCGTCCGCCAACAGTTCAGTCAGCCACGCGCGCTCACTGGGCAAAAAGCCCGACTTGGCCACATTGGCCTTCCAGGCTTTGATGTCGTTTTCGGTGTGCGCAATATTCCAGTCGCCGCACACCACCACATCGTGGGATTCCCCGGAAAGGAGCGCCATCCGCTTCGCGAGCGCCGCCATGAAGCGCTCCTTCTCCAGCTGCCGGGGTGTGCCCGCCTCCCCGGTGTGGATGTAGACGCTGGCCACCGTCAGCCTGCCTGCAAGCGGCGCCCCGTCCAGATCGGCTTCCAGATACCGGCCGTGAGCCGCGAACTCGTCATCGGGGTGCACACCGACCCGCACCGCGGCGAATGGCCACCGCGATAGTATTGCTACTCCGTTGCGCCCCTTGACATTTGCGCTTGCCGAAACCAGATGCCAGCCCTCGTCGATCACCGGCGCCAGCGCCGACGCCACCTGATCGTCGTCGGCACGGGTCTCCTGCAGGCAAACGATGTCGGCCGTGCTGCGGGCCAGCCACCCCAACAGGCCCGGGTTGGCGGCCGAACGCTGCCGGACCGCCGCGCGGATGCCGTTGACGTTGACGGTGCTGATGATCACCGGCAGCGACCCTAATCGATTGCTGCCGGCGGTTGCCAACCGCTGCGCGCCCGCGACACGCCGCGCCCCTTGTTGCGGTACCGGCGGTATCGGCCCTAGTGTCGGCGCCATGGGTCTGCTCGGCTCCCCGCGTGTGCGTTGCGCCCACTCCCCGGCGCCGTGGGCGCGGGCGCCGATCCACCGGGGTGCCGGGGAGCCTATTGTGCTGCTGCACCCATTCCTGATGTCGCAGATGGTCTGGGAAACCGTGGCCGAGCAGTTGGCCGACACCGGCCGCTATGAGGTGTTCGCCCCGACGATGGCGGGCCACCATGGCGGCCCGCCGAGCGGAACCCGGTTCCTCAGCCCTGCAGTCCTGGCCGACCACGTCGAACGACAACTTGACGAGCTGGGCTGGAATACCGCTCATTTCGTCGGCAACTCGCTGGGCGGCTGGGTGGCGTTCGAGCTGGAAAGCCGCGGACGGGCGCGCACCGTCACCGCGATCGCACCCGCCGGGGGCTGGACGCGGTGGAGCCTGACCAAATTCGAGGTCATCGGCAAGTTCGCCGGCGGCTTACCGGTCTGGGTGCTGGCCCGCTGGCTGGGTCCGCGGATATTGGTGCTGCCGGCCAGCCGCCGCATTGGCACCTTGCCGATCAGCGGATCACCGCACGGGGTGAGCGAACGCGAACTCAGCGCTGTCCTCGACGACCTGGTGCGCTGCCCCGCCTATTTCCAGCTGCTCGCCAAGTCGTTGCTGCTGCCGGGCCTGGTGGATTTGGGCCGCACCGCGACGCCGACGCATCTGGTGTGGTGCGAAAAGGACCGGGTGCTGCCTCCGCGCAGGTTCAGCGGGCATTTCACCCGTCACCTGCCCGAGGGAACGACGGTGACCGTGCTGGACGGTGCCGGGCATATTCCGATGTTCGAGGCGCCGGGACGAGTCGCCGCGCTCATCGCCGACTTCGTTGACCGGCACACGCAGCCGAGCCGGGCGGTCGGCGCGCAGGTGAGCTAGCCGAGCGCTTTTTTCAGGTTGTCCGCGATTGAGCCGAGGAACTCCTCGGTATTGAGCCAGGGCTGATCCGGCCCGATGAGCACAGCCAAGTCCTTGGTCATCTGCCCGCCCTCGACCGTGCCGATCACGACCTGCTCCAATTTCTCGGCGAAATCGATCACCTCGGGAGTGTTGTCGAGCTTGCCGCGGTGCTGAAGTCCACGTGTCCAGGCGAAAATCGAAGCGATCGGGTTGGTGGACGTCGGTTTTCCCGCCTGATACTGGCGGAAATGCCGGGTGACGGTGCCGTGCGCAGCCTCGGCCTCAACCGTCTTGCCGTCCGCGGTCATCAGTACCGAGGTCATCAGCCCCAGTGAACCATAGCCCTGCGCAACCGTGTCGGACTGAACGTCGCCGTCGTAGTTCTTGCAGGCCCAGACATAACCGCCCTCCCATTTCAGGCAGGCGGCCACCATATCGTCGATCAATCGATGCTCGTAGGTGAGCCCGGCGGCCTCGAATTTGTCCTTGAACTCCTCGTCGTAGATACGCTGGAACTCGTCTTTGAACATGCCGTCGTAGGCCTTGAGGATGGTGTTTTTCGTCGACAAATACACCGGGTAGTTTTCTTGCAGCCCATAAGCGAACGTGGCACGCGCAAAATCCTGGATGGACTGCTTGAAGTTGTACATCCCCATCACCACACCGCCGTCTTCGGGGATGTCCACCATTTCGTGCACGATCGGCTCGCCGCCGTCGTGCGGGGTGAAGGTCAACGTGACTGTGCCGGGCCGGTCGACCTTGAAATTGGTTGCCCGGTACTGGTCACCGAAAGCATGCCGGCCGATGACGATTGGCTTGGTCCAGCCCGGCACCAGCCGCGGCACATTCGAAATGATGATGGGTTCGCGGAATATGGTGCCCCCCAAGATGTTGCGAATTGTTCCGTTCGGTGACGGCCACATCTTCTTGAGGTTGAACTCCTGCACGCGCGCCTCGTCGGGGGTGATCGTTGCGCACTTGACGCCGACGCCGCGTTTCTTGATGGCATACGCTGCGTCGATCGTCACCTGGTCGTCGGTGGCGTCGCGATGCTCGATGCCCAGGTCGTAATACTCCAGGTTGATGTCAAGGTGCGGAAAGATGAGCATGTCTTTGATGAGCTTCCAGATGACCCGTGTCATCTCGTCGCCGTCAAGCTCCACCACCGTGCCTGCGACTTTGATCTTGGATCCGCCGGACATGTGAGCCCCCGTCCTCCTCCGCAATGATCAGCGCCTTGTGAGCGCGTGTGATCGGCCACCCGAAGCTGTCGCGCTTCGTCACTCGCTGGCCAGACTACAAGCAGCGATTCCGCCGCCAGCAGCCGAGCGTGGCGCTGTTATGTCTACTCACCGGTAACGATGCGCGGCCCCGGGGCGGCGCTCAGCGCGTCACCGCCGGCCCGATCCCGGCTGGCATCCGGCCGGCGTCATACGATAGGCTGTCTATCGGTCATGAGCGCCAGCGCCAAGCCCCGGCTTGCTGGTCGGCAACCCTCCAACCGCGGTGGGGTGCCCCGGGTGATGACCAGGTTGAGTAGCCACCACCGGCTACGCGGCAAGCGCGGGTCCGCCATGACGGGCCCCCCGGAGTAGACAGGGAAACCTGATGCGCGCCTATTTGGGCTGGCCCGCCATGTGTTGGTGTCGCTGAACACATGTCGCCGGTTGACGTCATCACCGATGACGTCAACAGCGGCTGCGAACACCGCACAGCCGTCCGACTTCCAGCAGAAAGCATCCCGATGAGCTCTGAGGACAACACCGACCCGACTGCGCACTGGTCGTTCGAGACCACACAAATCCATGCCGGCCAGCAGCCGGACGCGGCGACGAAGGCACGTGCACTGCCGATCTATGCGACCACGTCCTACACCTTCGACGACACCGCTCAGGCCGCGGCCCTGTTCGGTCTTCAGATTCCGGGCAATATCTACACGCGGATCGGCAACCCGACCACTGAGGTCGTTGAACGGCGGGTCGCCGCGCTGGAACGCGGCGCCGCGGCCCTGTTCGTGGCGTCCGGGCAGGCCGCGGAAACCTTCGCGATCCTCAACCTGGCCGGCAGCGGCGACCACATCGTATCCAGCCCACGGCTCTATGGCGGCACCTACAACCTGTTCCGCCATTCGCTGCCCAAGCTCGGCATCGACGTCAGCTTTGTCGATGATCCCGACGATCCGGACTCGTGGCGGGCGGCGGTGAGACCCAACACCAAAGCGTTTTTCGGTGAGACCATTTCCAACCCCCAGATCGATATCCTCGACACGCCGGGAGTGTCGGCGGTCGCTCACGAGAACGGTGTGCCGCTGATCGTCGACAACACCATCGCCACCCCCTATCTGATCCAGCCGATCACCCAGGGCGCCGACATCGTGGTGCATTCGGCGACCAAGTACCTGGGCGGGCACGGCACGGCGATCGCCGGGGTGATTGTCGAGGGCGGCAGTTTCGATTGGACGCAGGGCCGGTTCCCGGGATTCACCACACCCGACCCCAGTTACCACGGGGTGGTCTACGCCGAACTCGGTCCGTCGGCGTTTGTGACCAAGGCCCGGGTGCAGCTGCTGCGCGATTACGGTTCGGCGGCTTCGCCGTTCAACGCGTTTCTGGTGGCCCAAGGTCTGGAAACCCTGAGCCTGCGCATGGAAAGGCATGTCGCCAACGCGCGCCGGGTCGCCGCGTTCCTCTCCAACCACCCCGACGTGCTGTCGGTCAATTACGCAGGGCTGCCCGGATCACCATGGTATGAGCGGGCACAAAGGCTGGCGCCCAGGGGAACCGGAGCTGTGCTGGCATTCGAGCTCGCCGGTGGTGTGGAGGCTGGAAAAGCGTTCGTCAACGCCCTGCGGCTACACAGCCATGTGGCAAACATCGGCGATGTGCGGTCGCTGGTGATTCACCCTGCGTCGACGACGCATTCCCAGCTGAGCCCCGCCGAACAGCGTGCCACCGGTGTGGGCCCCGGGTTGATCCGGCTGGCCGTCGGCCTGGAAGGTATCGACGACATCCTGGCCGATCTCGAACTCGGCTTCGCCGCCGCCCGGGCGCACCGCTCCGCCCACACCGATCTGGCCGCGGCGGCGTTTTAAAGGAGCTCTGGCGTGACGATCTCCGACGCACCAACCCAGACCCTGCCCGCCGAGGGCGAGGTCGGACTGGTCGACATCGGCGCGCTGACGCTGGAAAGCGGTGCGGTGATCGATGATGTCTGTATCGCCGTGCAGCGTTGGGGCACGTTGTCGCCCGCGCGTGACAACGTCGTGGTGGTATTGCATGCGCTGACCGGCGATTCACACATCACCGGGCCGGCCGGCCCCGGGCACCCCACCCCGGGCTGGTGGGACGGGGTAGCCGGGCCGGGTGCGCCGATCGACACCACCCGCTGGTGCGCGGTGGCCACCAATGTCCTGGGCGGCTGCCGCGGCTCAACCGGGCCCAGCTCGCTGGCCCGTGACGGAAAGCCCTGGGGCTCAAGGTTTCCCCGGATTACCGTGCGCGACCAGGTGGAGGCGGACGTGGCCGCGCTCGCCGCGCTCGGCATCACCGACGTCGCCGCCGTTGTCGGCGGGTCGATGGGTGGCGCGCGCGCGCTGGAATGGATCGTCAGTCACCCTGACAGGGTCCGCTCGGCGTTGCTGTTGGCCGTCGGCGCGCGAGCCACCGCCGACCAGATCGGCACGCAAACCACCCAGATCGCGGCCATCAAGGCCGACCCGAATTGGCAGGGTGGTGACTACCACGGCACCGGGCGAGCACCTGACGACGGACTTCAGATCGCGCGCCGGATCGCGCATCTGACCTACCGCGGGGAGCTCGAGCTGGACACCCGGTTTGCCAACAACCCGCAAGGTGACGAAAACCCGCTGACCGGCGGACGCTACGCGGTGCAAAGTTACCTCGAATACCAAGGCCGAAAGCTGGTGTCGCGGTTTGACGCTGGAACCTATGTGGTGTTGACCGAGGCGCTCAACAGCCACGACGTCGGCCGCGGCAGGGGCGGGGTGGCCGCCGCGCTGCGCAGCTGCCCGGTGCCGGCGGTGGTCGCGGGCATCACCTCTGACCGGCTCTACCCGTTGCGTCTGCAGGAGGAGCTGGCCGACCTGTTACCCGGATGTGGTGGCCTACACGTCGTCGAGTCCATCTACGGCCATGACGGTTTCCTGGTGGAATCCGAGGCCGTCGGCGAGTTGATCCGGCAGACACTGAAACTAGCTGCTGCCGAGGGTGCGCGTCCGCGGTGACCGGCTCCCGGCAGGTGCGCTCGTTGTCGTTTGGCGCGGAGGCGGCTGCCTATGAACGTGGCCGTCCGTCATACCCGCCGGAGGTGATCGACTGGCTGCTGCCGGCCGGGGCGTGTGATGTGCTCGACCTGGGCGCCGGAACCGGGAAGTTGACCACCCGGCTGGTCGAACGCGGCTTGAACGTGGCGGCGGTCGACCCGATTCCGGAGATGCTCGAAGTGCTGCGCAGCTCGTTGCCGGACACCGCGGCGTTGTTGGGCACCGCAGAAGAGATTCCGTTGCCGGACAGCAGCGTCGACGCCGTCCTGGTTGCGCAGGCGTGGCACTGGTTCGACCCGGCGCGCGCTGTTCCCGAGGTGGTGCGGGTGCTGCGGCCCGGTGGGCGGCTGGGTCTGGTGTGGAATACCCGCGATGAGCGGCTGGGCTGGGTGCGCGAGCTGGGGCGGATTATCGGCAGCGACGGCGACCCCGTCCGCGATCGCGTGGTACTGCCGGAACCGTTCCGCGATGTGGAACACCACCGCGTGGAATGGACGAATTACTTGACACCGCAAGCCCTTATTGACTTGGTGGCGTCACGCAGCTACTGCATCACCTCACCGGATCACGTGCGCGCCCAAACCCTGGAACGGGTGCGCGAGCTGTTGGCGACTCACCCGGCGCTGGCGCACCGCACCGGCCTGGCGCTGCCCTACATCACGGTGTGCGTGCGCGCCACGCTGCGCTGACCTGCGCCAGCGCCGGCAGGCGCGGCGCCGGGGTGATCGGGACGTGACGGGAGCCGTCCAGGGAACTGTGCGCAAACTTTTACCCCCCCGTGCTGTCCGCGTGACCGCCGTGCAGCACAGTTCGTGGAAAGCCCGAACAGATAGCGGTGAGGAGCGGTCGGCGGTGGCGTCCCATAACTGTCTCATGCGGATCGCGGTGGCGGTGACCGCCGGTCTGGGCGTTGCGGCGGCCATGGCGGCGCCGGCCCGGGCGGACGCGATCGACGATCAGTTCCTGGGCGCGTTGAACAGCGCGGGGGTCGACTACCAAGACCCCGCGGGCACGGCCGCACTCGGGCAGTCCATTTGCCCGATGCTGGCCCAGCCGGGCGGGACGTTCGCCGCCGCCGCGTCAAGTATTGCCGGCAAAGACGGGATATCCCCGGCAATGGCAGACATGTTCACCAGCATCGCGATATCGATGTACTGTCCGTCGATGATGCAGTCACTGGCTCACGGCGAGGTGCCCACTGTTCCGCAGCTGCCCGGCGCACCGGGTATTTAGCGGGTTCCCAGCGGGTCGATGGTCCACGCGATGTATACCACCGCGGCGGCGACCGTCGCCATCGTGACGAAGTCAATTCCCTTGCTGCGAACCGCCAGTAGGCCCGCCCGCTGCTCGGACAACGCGAGCCGCAGGGCCGCCGCCACGCCCACGCCGATACCGATCAGCAGTGCGCCGCGGCGCCAAAAATTCGCCGCCGCCAGCGCGAACCCCGCGGCGAAGATCAGCCCGACCACCAGGATCGGCCACTGCGAGCGGATGACGTCACGCACACTCATCGCTGCTCGGCCAGCTCGACAACATTGGTCAGTAAAAACGCGCGGGTCAGCGGCCCGACACCGCCGGGATTCGGGGACACATAACCGGCGACCTGCCACACATCGGGGTGCACGTCGCCGACGAGCCCGTCATCGGTGCGGCTGACGCCGACGTCGATGACCGCGGCGCCGGGACGCACCATGGCAGCGGTCAGCAGGTGGGGCACACCGACCGCAGCCACGATGATGTCAGCCTGTTTGGTCAACGCGGCAAGATCGCGAGTTCTGGTGTGGCACAACGTCACCGTGGCGTTCTCCGAGCGGCGCGACAACAACAGGCCCAGTGGGCGGCCTACCGTGACCCCGCGGCCGATGATGACCACATGCGCGCCGGCGATCTCAACGTCATAGCGCCGCAGCAAATGAACGATGCCCCGCGCCGTGCACGGCAGCGGCCCGGGCGTGCCGAGCACCAGCCGGCCCAGGTTCGTCGGGTGCAGACCGTCGACATCCTTGGCCGGGTCGATGCGCTCCAATGCGGCATTTTCGTCGAGATGCTTCGGCAGCGGCAACTGCACAATGTAGCCGGTGCAGTCCGGGTTGGCGTTCAGCTCGTCGATGGTGTCGTTGAGCTTGGCCTGGCTGATGTCGGCGGGCAGATCGCGGCGGATCGAGGTGATTCCCACTGCGGCCGAGTCGGCGTGTTTACCCCGGACATAGGTCTGCGACCCGGGGTCGTCGCCGACCAGAATGGTGCCCAGACCCGGTGTGCGCCCCGATGCGGTCAATGCGGCCACCCGCCGCTTGAGGTCAACGAAGATCTCATCGCGGGTGGCCTTGCCGTCCAGCGTGATAGCAGCCACGCCTGACAGTCTGACACCTGCCCGGCTGACCGTGGTGCCCGCCACCGTAGGCTGCTGCTATGCCGGCCATCCCAGACGTGTTCGCCCCGGCCAAGCTCGGTCCGGTGATACTGCGCAACCGCATCATCAAGGCCGCGACATTCGAGGCGCGCACCCCCGACGCGCTGGTGACCGAGGACCTGATCACCTACCACCGGCTGCCGGCTGCCGGGGGGGTCGGTATGACGACCGTCGCGTATTGCGCAGTCTCCCCCGGCGGGCGTACAGCCGGCAATCAGATCTGGATGCGCCCCGAGGCCGTGCCGGGACTGCGCCGGCTCACCGAGGCCGTCCACGCCGAGGGCGCGGCGGTGAGCGCACAGATCGGGCACGCCGGCCCGGTGGCCGACGCCCGCTCCAACAAGGCCGCGGCACTGGCGCCGGTGCGGTTTTTCAACCCGATCGCGATGCGGTTCGCCAGAAAAGCGACCCGCGACGACATCGACGAGGTCATCGCCGCCCACGCCAACGCGGCCCGGCTCGCCATCGACGCCGGTTTTGACGCCGTCGAAATCCATTTGGGCCACAACTATCTGGCCAGTTCGTTTCTGAGCCCCCTGATCAATCGCCGTGACGACGAGTTCGGCGGCTCGCTGGAGAACCGCGCCAAAGTCGCCCGCGCTCTGGTGCTGGCGGTCCGCGGCGCGGTGGAAAAGGACGGCGCCGGGCGAATCGCTGTGACCGCCAAGCTCAACATGGCCGACGGTGTGCGCGGCGGCATCACGGTCGAAGAAGCGTTGACCACCGCGAAATGGCTGCAGGACGACGGCGGTTTGGATGCTCTTGAGCTGACCGCGGGCAGCTCGCTGGTCAACCCGATGTATCTGTTCCGCGGCGACGCGCCGGTCCGGGAGTTCGCCGCCGCGTTCACACCGCCGGTGCGCTGGGGTCTGCGCCTGACCGGCCGTCGCTTTCTGCGCCACTACCCCTACCGCGACACCTATCTGCTGCGTGAGGCCCGCCTGTTCCGGTCCGAGCTGTCGATGCCGCTGATTTTGTTGGGCGGTATCACGAACCGGGAATCGATGGAGCTGGCCATGGCGGAAGGATTCGAGTTCGTTGCGATGGCCCGGGCCCTGCTGGCCGAACCGGACTTGGTCAACCGGATCAAAGCCGAAGCCGGCGGGAGCGCAGTCCGCTCGGCCTGTATACATTGCAATCGATGCATGCCGACGATCTACACCCGCACCCGCTGCGTGGTCACCGGAGCACCGGACACCTGCTGACGATGCCCGCCGCGCACCGTCTAGCAAACATCGGCAGCCGGGGCCGGCGGTCGCGGCACCCCACGCACCAGACAGGTGCCAGTGCTGAACACTGTGGTGGGCGGTTCGGATCCCGCCGCGCCACAACCGATACAGTTGGTGCAATGGTCAACCAGCTACAGTTGGTGCGATGACTCAAGCAGCCCCCCCCGTGCTGACCGTCCGCTATGACGGTGCCCAGCGCACATTTGCGGCCGGCCACGACGTGGTCATCGGGCGTGATCTGCGCGCCGACATCCGGATCACGCACCCGTTGATCTCCCGGGCACATCTGCTGCTGCGTTTCGATCAGGGCCGGTGGCTGGCGATCGACAATGGTTCCCTCAACGGGACTTTCGTCAACGGTCGCCGGGTACCCGTGGTCGATATCCACGACGGCCAAACCATCAACATCGGCAACCCCGACGGGCCACAGCTGACGTTCGAGGTCGGACGCCACGAGGGCATGGCCGGGCGCCCGCCGCGAACCCAGTCGATGCGCGTGCTGCAGCCCGGGGCGGCGCCGTCGCGGCCCCAGCCCGCGCGGCCGGGCGGGGGGTGGGCGCCGCCACCGCCGCCGCGCCCGCATCCCGGCGCGGCACCGCCTACCACCGCGGCACCGCCTACCACCGCGGCACCGCCTACCACCGCGGCGCCGCCTCCCACCGCGGTGCCGCCTACCACCGCGGCGCCGCCGCCTTCGGCGTATCCGAGCACCGGCGGGCAGCGAACAGTCGGCTATCCGGCCAGCTCCCCGCAGCCCGCGCCGACGAACTGGCGAGCGCCCAGCGCGCCGCATCCGCCCGCGCCGCCGGCGTATCAGCCGCGGACCGCGATGGCGCCCGCTGCCGCCAAACCTCCAGAAGTGTCCAACCTGGCGACCAAGATGATCCAGGCGCTGCGGCCCAGCACGGCGGCGCCGGAGAAACCGGCCGACTCGCTCACGATTGGCCGTGCCACCGACAACGACATCGTCATCCAAGATGTGCTGGCCTCCCGCCACCACGCCTTTTTGGTATCCACGCCGCTGGGCACCGAGATCCGCGATGCCCGCAGCATCAACGGAACCTTCGTCAACGGGGTCAGGGTCGGGTCGGCGATCTTGAACGAGGGCGATGTGGTCACCATCGGCAACGTCGACCTGGTGTTCAGCGAGGGCACTCTGGTGCGCCGCACCGAGGCCGCTGCCCGGACCGGCGGCCTCGAGGTGAACAGTGTCTGCTTCACTGTCGACGGGAAGCAACTGCTCGACCACATCGCGTTTACCGCCCGGCCGGGCACCCTGACCGCGATCATCGGCGGTTCGGGCGCCGGTAAAACCACACTGTCGCGGCTTATCGCCGGTTATACGCGTCCCAGCGCGGGCAATGTCACATTCGAGGGACATGACATCCACCGCGAATACGCGAGTATGCGCAGCAGGATCGGGATGGTGCCGCAGGACGATGTGGTCCACCGTCAGCTCACGGTCAGCCAGGCGCTGGGCTATGCCGCTGAGCTGCGCCTGCCGCCGGACACCAGCAAGGCAGACCGCGACCAGGCCGTCGCCCAGGTGCTCGAAGAGCTCGAACTGACCAAGCACGCCGGCACCCGCGTGGATAAGCTCTCCGGCGGCCAACGCAAACGCGCTTCGGTGGCGCTGGAACTGCTCACCGGGCCCTCGCTGCTGATTCTCGACGAGCCGACCACCGGCCTGGACCCGGCGCTGGACCGGCAGGTGATGCTGATGTTGCGGCAGCTGGCCGACGCCGGGCGCACCGTGCTCGTGGTGACGCACTCGGTGTCCTACCTCGACGTCTGCGACCAGCTGCTGCTGGTGGCGCCGGGGGGTAAAACGGCGTTCTTCGGCCCGCCCGCCCAGATCGAGTCCGCTTTTGGCACCCGCAACTGGGCCGACATCTTCGCTCAGGTGGGCGCCGACCCGGACGAGGCGAATCGCCGCTTCCTGGAAAGGGAACAACGGCGCAGAGAACCGGTGCTGACCGCTGAGGCTCCGGGCGATCTGGGCGAGCCGCCGCGCACCGACGTGTTGCGCCAGTTCTCCACGATTGCGCGCCGCCAGGTGCGGCTGGTCATCTCCGACCGCGGGTACACGGTGTTTTTGGCGGTGCTGCCGTTTCTGATCGGTGCGCTATCGCTGACCGTCAAGGGTCCCAAACCCGGGCTCGGTCCTGCCAGCCCCACCGGTCCGGCACCGACCGAACCGCAGTACATCATGGTGCTGCTGAACATCGGCGCGGTGTTCATGGGCACCGCGTTGAGTATCCGGGACCTGATCGGGGAGCGCCCGATCTTCCAAAGAGAGCAGGCGGTGGGCCTGTCGACCAGGGCCTACCTGCTGGCCAAGGTTTGTGTATTCAGCGGGTTCGCGACGGTTGAGGCGGCGATCGCGACCGCGATCGTGATCGCCGGCAAGGGTGCGCCGACGGCGAAAGCCCTATTTTTCGGCAACGTCAGCTTCGAGCTTTTCGTGACCGTCGCCGCGACCTGTGTCGCCTCGGCGATTCTCGGCATGGCGCTGTCGGCGTTGGCGCAATCCAACGAGCAGATCATGCCGATGCTGGTGGTCTCGATCATGTCCCAGCTGGTGCTCTCCGGCGGGATGATCCCGGTGACCGGCCGGGTGGGGCTTGACCAGCTGTCCTGGTTGACACCGGGACGTTGGGGGTATGCCGCGGGAGCCTCCACAATCGACTTCACCAATCTGGTCCACGTCCCGCAGATTCCCAAGGATGGTCTGTGGAAACACACCGACGGCATCTGGTTGCTGGATATGGCCATGCTCACGGTGTTGTCGGTGGTGTATTCCGGCGTGGTGTGGTGGAAGATCCGGCTCAAGCGCTGAGACCCGGCGGCTGCTGCTCAGCGGCGCGGCGGGGCGGTGGCAAGGCTTTCCAGCGCATATTCGCTGATCGCGATCAGCGCGTCGGTGGCAGACCTGCGGTCTCTCGCGTCGATGGTGATGATTGGGATGTGCTCGGGCAGCGCCAGCGCTTCGCGCACCTCGGCAACCGGATATCGCGGGGCGCCGTCGAATTCATTGACGGCGACCAAAAACGGCAGGTTGCGGTGCTCAAAGAAGTCGACCGCGGCGAAGCTGTCTTGCAGGCGCCGGCAGTCGACCAGGATGACCGCGCCAATAGCGCCGCGCACCAAATCGTCCCACATGAACCAGAAGCGGCGCTGGCCCGGCGTGCCGAACAGGTACAGCACCAAGTCCTCGTCTAACGTGATCCGCCCGAAGTCCATGGCCACCGTGGTGGTCCGTTTGTTCGGGGTGGCGTCCAGCATGTCGACGCCGACGGAGGCGTCGGTGACCATCGCCTCGGTGCGCAACGGCATGATCTCGGAAACCGCACCGACGAAAGTCGTCTTCCCGACACCGAAGCCGCCCGCGATGACAATCTTCGTCGAGGTCGGACCACGCCTGTCAGAGTGCACGTAGGCCACGCAGTGTCCTTCCGATAAGTTCACGACGTTCGTCGCGGCTGGAGCGGTCGGTCAACGTCGGCTGCACCCGAAGATAACCAGACGTGACCAGATCACCGACCAAGACCCGCGCCACACCCAGCGGAACGTCCAGACGGGCCGAGATCTCCGCGACCGAGGGACTGTGGACACACAGTTGGATGATCTTGCCGCGCATATCGTCGGGGGGCCAGCGGTGAAACAGTGCCGACTGCAGCGTTTGCACCGGAGCTTCCAGGGGAAGATCGACGCTGGTCGTCGTCCGTCCCGCGGTCAGCGTGTAGGGGCGGACCAGGCTGGCCTCATGTCCGGCTTCGGGGGGATCGTGTTTGCCCATCGCGGCTCACGAAGGTGACGGTGCCCGCCGGGACGACTGCACAATACTGCCCACCCGTTCGACCAGGATGGCCATCTCGTAGCCGATCTGACCGATATCACATGACGTCGCGGCCAGCGTCGCCAGCTGTGAACCGTCGCCGACCCCCATCAACAGCAGATAGCCGTTCTGCATCTCGATCACCGACTGCAGCACCTGCCCGCCCTCGAAAAGTTGCGCAGCGCCCGTCGCGAGACTGGCCAGCCCGGACGCCACCGCGGCCAGCTGGTCAGCTCGTTCGGGCGGCAGGTGCTCACTGGCGGCGATCAGCAGCCCGTCGACCGACACCAGAACCGCATGTGACACCCCAGGTACGTCGCGCACGAAATTGGACACCAGCCAGTCCAGCGAGTTGTCAGACGACGGGTAGCTCATTGCTGATCGGGTCCTTGTTTCGTCTCGCGGGCATGCGACCGGCCCGCACGCACGCCGCCGAAATGACTGCTCATGGAGGCGCGCACCGCATCAGGGTCGCGTACCCGCGCCGCGTGCTGGGGCTGGCTGTCGGCGCGAAATCCGCCGTTCGATGCTAGCTGGTCCGCTGGTTTCTGCTCGGCCCGGTGCTGCGCGGTCCCGTTGAGGCCGGCCGGCGGCGCGGGCTCCGATGCGGCCGTGCCGGGCACCAGCCGGGCACCGGGCTCGCGCACCGGCAGACCGTGGTCGGTGTGGGTCTGCACGGGAACGTTTTCGGCTTCGGCCGCCGCCGACCAGCCGCGATCCCACACCGATTTCCAGTCCAGGTCAGCGCTTCGGGCCAGTTCGTGCGGATCGACCAGGTATTCGGAGAGCATCCGCTGGTAGATCAGGTCCTCGGCGGAGGATTGCGGCGGCGGGGGTGGGAAGGTGTGCTCGCAGTCTGCGGCCGCCGCGTCACCGGAGCGGGCAGCGGTCTTCTCAGCATCCTGAGGCAGCGGAGCTGTCGTGCCGCCGACTCGTGACCGGGCCGAGAAAAATTCGGATGTATCCGAAACCTGTTGGGGGGCCGCCTTTTCCGCCGGGTGTTCGGTCGGCTTTTCCCACCACGGCTTCGGGAGCTCACGGCGGTGCCGCGGCCGCTCAACTGAGTGACCGGCTGCCGTGGGCCGGACCGGAATGTCGGTGATACCGCTGGACCCCGGCTCACGGCGCGGTAACACCGTGAGCGGCGGGTGCGACCCGTTACGCTCCGACGCGGACGGGGACGCGGAAGCGGATGTTGTCGCCGGCGGCGCGTCGGGCGAACGTGTCTGCTGCTCGACCGTCGCGGTGTAGGCCACGGGTGCCCGCGGGATGCCGCGGCTGTCGGTGGGGCGTTCGGCGAGGACGGCCGGGGGCAGATAGACCTCGGCTGTCGTCCCGGACCCGGGCTGGTTGGCCGCCGAACCACGCAGCCGCACCCGCAGGCCGTGCTTGTCGGCGAGCCGGCCGACCACAAAAAGGCCCATATGACGCGCGTTGTCGGGGATGACCTCACCGCCGGCGCGCAGCCGCATATTGGCCACGCGCCGGTCGCCGTCGGTCATACCCAGCCCGGCGTCGACGATCTGCAGCAGGACACCCCCATCCTGGCGGCGGACCGCCGAGATATGCACCGGCGAAGTCGGCGGCGAATAACGCAGCGCGTTGTCGATCAACTCCGCGAGAAGATGGACAACGTCACCCACCGCGGCGCCGGTGACGGTGCAGCCGGGTAGCCGCACGGTTTCGACCCGGCGATAATCTTCCACCTCGGACGCCGCGGCGTTGACTACCGCCGACAGCGGCATCGGTTCGCGCTGCTCACGCGATATCTGCGCACCGGCCAGTACCAGCAGGTTGGCGCCGTTGCGGCGCATCCGGGCAGCCAGGTGGTCGAGCCGGAACAGGCTGTCGAGCCGTTCCGGATCGTCTTCGTTGCGCTCCAACCGGTCGATCAGCGCCAGTTGCTGGTCGACCAAGGAGCGGTTTCGCCGCGACATGGTCTCGAACATCTCGTTGACCAAAAGCCGCAACCGTGCTTCGTCACCGGCCAGCAGCAGCGCCTGGGTGTGCAGCTCGTCGACGGCATGCGCCACCTGGCCGATTTCCTCGGTGGTGTACACCGGTAGCGGTTCGGGAAGCCGCTCGTCGCCGGAGCGCACCTGGGCGATCTCGCGCTCGAGGTCGTGGTGGGCGACCTTGAGCGCGCTGTCGCGGAGCACTCGCAGCGGCTGGATCAGTGATCGCGCGACGAGGAACACGACAACCAGCGCGGTCACGAGGGCGGCCACCACCAGGACGGTGTCGCGGATGGCAGCGTCACGCCGAGCTGCCGCCTGGTCGCGGACCGAGGTGGCCAACGAGGCCGTGGTGTCTTTGATGACCTTGTCGGCGATCGAGTCGGTGGTTTGTATTGAGCGCAGCAGCAGGGGGTTGTTGACCAGCACAGTGGCCGGGTCGGACATGATCGCCATCCGGTCCACCATCTGCTGTTGCAGCGTCTTGGCCTGGGGCGAGCCGACGCCGAGCACTTCGCCGAGCGCGAACAGCGTCGACGGCTCGGTGCCCGCCAGGGTCATCATCGCAAAACGCAGCTCCGGCTCGGGAAGGTCCGCACCGCGGGTGATCAGGAGTTGCTGCATCATCATCTGCCCGCGCGCGCCGACCGCGCGGCTCAAACCCTGCGCCTCGGCGCGGATCCGCTCGGTGTCGACACGTACCGAGCCGGTGATCGCGTTCTGCGCGGTCATCAACAGCGGTGCATAGGTGGTCACCCGGTCCCGCAAACCGATGCTGTTCGCGGCGACCTTGTCCAGCAGGGCCTGAGCACCGTTCAACACCGTGTTCAACCCGGTGCGAACATCGGGGGCGACATCGGTTTCCGCCAGCCGGGTTTGCAGCTCATGTTTGCGGGCTTCGTAGTTTTTCTTCGCACCCTCGGGATCACCACCGGTGGAGTACGCCAGCAAAGCGACGTCCAGCGCCGACATGTATTTGGTGATCGCCGGGACCACCGCGGCACGGTCCGCGGCCAGCCGCAGCTTGCCGGCGTCGGCGACCGCGCTGTAGATGCGCATCCCGCCGAACACCATCGACAGCAGCAGCGGAATCAACGCGATCGCAACCACTTTCCACCGCACCGGCCAGTTGCCCAGCGACCAGCTCGGCGGGCGTTTAGCGGCCCCGGCTTCTGGGATATTCGATTTTTCGTCCGGTACCGCCGCGACCTTCTCAGCCGGGCGAGCAAACATCGTCACAGTGCGGCGGCCGTGTTACCGACCGCTCCCCATCGCAGTGTCAGCGCGTCGTTCATAGGACTTCCTGCTCAATCCGCCCGCCCGAGGGCAGAGAGGCGAGCGATCTACGCCTGGCAATTCGACGAGTATGACAGCACGCGGGCCCGGTTGCCACAATTCTTACTGAACAGACAAAGTCCGTTGGCGCGGGGCACCCACCGTCGACGATGAGCCTGGCAAACTGCCCGCGGGCAGCTGTCATGATCGAATGATGTTTCGGCTGCTGTTTTACTCGCCGCGGATCGCACCCAATACCGGTAATGCCATCCGGACCGCAGCGGCCACCGGCTGTGAGCTCCATCTGGTCGAGCCGCTGGGCTTCGACCTGTCCGAACCCAAGCTGCGGCGGGCCGGGCTGGACTACCACGACCTGGCGTCGGTCACCGTGCACCCGTCACTGGCAGCCGCGTGGAACACCCTGGGGCCGCGGCGGGTGGTCGCGTTCACCACACATGCGGCGACGCTGTTCACCGAGGTGGCTTACCAGGCCGGTGACGTGTTGATGTTCGGGCCCGAACCCACCGGCCTGGACGAGGCGATCCTGGGCGACACACACATCACCGAGCGGGTGCGCATCCCGATGCTGACCGGGCGGCGGTCGCTGAACCTGTCCAACGCCGCCGCGATCGCCGTCTACGAGGCGTGGCGCCAGCACAATTTCACCGGAGCTCTCACCGTGGCTAAGGACGCGGGCCGGGACACCACCCGGGGACAACACCAGTGGTCGCGGCCGGGATCCTGACGATGCACGTGTGCGGTGCTACCAGCTGTTCCAGTGGGTGACGGCTTCCACCGGCAATCTCTTGGCCGGCCGGAAGTCGGTGCCTTTGGTGTAGGCGATGGGGAATAGCCCGCCCTGGCTGTACTCGTCGTAGGGTATTCCGAGCACCGCCGCCGCCTGCTTCTCACCATCGCCGAACAGGTGCAGCGTTGTCCAGCAGGAGCCCAGACCCCGCGAACGCAGCGCCAGGCAAAAGCTCCAGACCGCCGGAAACAGCGACGCCCAGAACGATGCGCTGAGCTGCGGGGCCTGCTCTACCCGGCCCTGCAGGCAGGGAATCATCAAGACAGGCACCTCGTGCATGTGCTCGGCGAGATAGGTCGCCGACTCGCGGACGCGGTCCATCCGCTCACCGCGGGTGTCTCCTTCGGGGTAGTGGGGTGGGGGCAGGCTCAGATAGCCCCGGGCGTTGGCCAGGTAGATGTCGGCCAGCGCCTTCTTCTTGTCGGCGTCCTCGACGAACACCCACTGCCAGCCCTGCGCGTTGGAACCGGTGGGCGCCTGCAGCGCCAGCGTCAGGCATTCCGTGAGCACCTCCCGGGGCACGGGCGTGTCCAGGTCAAGCCGCTTGCGTACCGATCGGGTCGTGGTCAGGA
The DNA here is from genome assembly GCF_010723305.1 of Mycobacterium botniense. Classification (NCBI taxonomy): domain Bacteria; kingdom Bacillati; phylum Actinomycetota; class Actinomycetes; order Mycobacteriales; family Mycobacteriaceae; genus Mycobacterium; species Mycobacterium botniense. The sequence goes on from NZ_BLKW01000002.1 coordinate 318,024, forward strand.
CTTGGTCAACGGACAGGTTCAAGGTCATGTCCGCAGACTAGCGCCCACCGCCGGCCCGGCCGAGGCACGTGTCACCTGCGGCGAGCGCGCGGGTTTGTCCACCGACACGCCGCAACTGCCGGCATTCTGCCGGCTTCAGCGAAAATCGCGTGACGTCGATCCGGCCGTCAAGGTGAGCTTTCTCATCCGCTCAGCCACCACAGTGACCGCACCGCTGGCGTTTTGGACCTGGCCGCGGATCAGCAGCGCCGACGCCGTCTGCGCCAGCTTGCGGTGCCGCGCCCACACCCCGGGCGTGCAGAGCACGTTGACCATCCCGGTCTCGTCCTCGAGGTTGAGAAACGTCACGCCCTGGGCCGTCGCCGGCCGCTGCCGGTGAGTCACCGCACCCGCGATCAGCACCCGGTCACCGTCCGGGACGCTGAGCAGCTTCTCGGCGGGCAGCACGCCCCGCGCGTCCAGATCCGCCCGCAGAAACTGGGTCGGGTAGCTGTCGCAGGAGATACCGGTGGCCCACACGTCGGCGACGGCCCGCTCCAGCTCGCTCATCCCCGGCAGCGCCGGGATGTGCGACGGCACGCCCACCCCGGGCAACCGGTCCGGCCGGCCCGTGGCGGCCGCTCCGGCCGCCCACAGCGCCTCACGGCGGGAGAGCCCGAAGCAGCCCAGCGCCCCGGCGGTGGCCAGCGCTTCGGCCTGGGGCACGGAAAGCTGCACCCGCGACGTCAAATCCGGCAACGAAGTGAACGGCCCGTTGGCTTTTCGCTCTTCGACCAGCTTTTCGGCCAGCTTGTCTCCGATATGACGCACACCGCCCAGGCCCAGCCGTACCTCGGTCCCGGCGTTCTCCACGGTGGCGTACACCAGGCTGGCGTTGACATCGGGGCCATGGACCACGACGCCGTGCCTGCGGGCGTCGGCGACCAGCGACTGCGGCGAGTAAAAACCCATCGGCTGGGCGCGCAGCAGCGCTGCGCAGAACACCGCCGGGTGGTGCAGCTTGAACCACGCCGAGTAGAACACCAGCGACGCGAAGCTCAGCGCATGGCTTTCGGGGAACCCGAAATTGGCGAAAGCCTCTAGTTTTTCGTACACCCGGTCGATCACCTCGTCGGGGGCTTTATGCAGCGCCCGCATGCCGTCGTAGAAGCGGGCACGAAGCCGTCGCATGCGTTCCGCGGAACGCTTGGATCCCATGGCACGCCGCAGCTGGTCAGCCTCGGCGGCGGAAAACCCGGCGCAGTCGACCGCGAGCTGCATCAGCTGCTCTTGAAACAGCGGCACCCCCAACGTCTTTCGCAGCGCCGACTCCATCGACGGGTGGTCGTAGACGACCGGGTCGATACCGTTGCGCCGCCGGATGTACGGGTGCACCGATCCGCCCTGGATGGGCCCGGGGCGGATCAGCGCGACTTCGACCACCAGGTCGTAGAACTCGCGTGGCCGCAGCCGCGGCAGAGTGGCCATCTGTGCGCGCGACTCCACTTGGAACACCCCGACCGAATCAGCGCGGGCCAGCATCTCGTACACCGCCGGTTCGGAGAGGTCGAGCTTGGCCAGGTCCACCTCGATGCCCTTGTGTTCGGCCACCAGGTCGATGGCATAGTGCAGCGCGGAGAGCATACCCAGCCCGAGCAGATCGAATTTCACCAAACCGATTGCCGCGCAGTCGTCTTTGTCCCACTGCAACACACTGCGGCCCTTCATGCGGGCCCACTCCACCGGGCATACGTCGGCGATCGGGCGGTCGCAGATCACCATGCCGCCGGAGTGAATCCCCAGGTGCCGGGGCAGGTTGGCGATCTGGGTCGCCAGCTCGATCACCTGCTCCGGGATGCCCTGAATAGCTGGCTCATCAGACGGCAGCCCGCTCCAGCCGTTGATCTGTTTGCTCCAGGCATCCTGCTGGCCTTGCGAGAACCCCAGGGCACGGGCCATGTCGCGCACCGCGATCCGGCTCCGGTAGGTGATGACGTTGGCAACCTGCGCGGCGTGGTCACGGCCGTACTTGTCGTAGACGTACTGGATGACCTTTTCGCGCTGGCCGGACTCGATGTCGATGTCGATATCGGGTGGCCCGTCACGGGCGGGTGAGAGGAATCGCTCGAACAACAGATCGTTGGCCACCGGGTCGACGGCGGTCACCCCGAGCGCATAGCAGACCGCCGAGTTGGCCGCCGATCCCCTGCCCTGACATAAGATGTTGTTCTTGCGGCAGAACCGGATGATATCGTGCACTACCAGGAAGTAGCCTGGAAAACCAAGCTGTGCAATAACGTTCAACTCATGGCTGATCTGGGCGTAGGCCCGCGGCGCCTGTTCGGGCGTTCCGTAGCGCCGTAGGGCACCGGCCATCACCAACTCGCGCAGCCAACTGTCCTCGGTATGTCCGGCCGGGACGTCGAACGGTGGCAGCTGCGGGGCGATGAGCGCCAGCCCGAAGGCGCACTGTTCACCGAGTTCGGCTGCCGCGCTTACCACCTCGGGGCACCACGCGAAAAGGCGTGCCATCTCCTCGCCGGACCGCAGATGCGAGCCACCCAGCGGGGCCAGCCAGCCGGCGGCGGAGTCCAGGCACTGCCGGTGCCGTATCGCGCCCATGGCCATCGCCAGCCGGGCCCGCGACGGCCCGGCGAAATGCGCGCCGGTGGTGGCGACCAGGCCCACGCCGAAACGCGGCGCCAACGCCGCCAGCGCGGCGTTGCGTTCGTCGTCGAGCGGCTGACCGTGATGAGTCAGCTCGACGCTGACCCGGTGTGCGCCGAACCGGTCCACCAGATCGGCCAGCGCCGCCGCGGCCGCCTCCGGCCCTCCCCGGGAAAGCGCCTGGCGCACATGGCTTTTACGGCAGCCGGTCAGGATGTGCCAATGCCCGCCGGCGGCCTCGGAAAGCGCGTCGAAATCAAAGCGCGGCTTGCCTTTTTCGGCTCCGGCCAGGTGGGCCGCGGCCAGCTGCCGCGACAACCGCCGATAGCCTTCCGGGCCGCGGGCCAGCACCAGCAGGTGCGGACCGGGCGGATCCGGACAGTCGGTGCGGGCGCCGGGCCCTAGCGACAGTTCGGCGCCGAAAACGGTGCGCATGTCCAGTTCCGCGGCGGCTTCGGCGAACCGCACCGCCCCGTAGAGGCCGTTGTGGTCGGTCAGCGCGATAGCGCGCAGGTCCAGCCGTGCGGCCTCTTCGACCAGCTCCTCCGGTGTGCTGGCCCCGTCGAGAAAACTGAACGCCGAATGCGCGTGCAGCTCGGCATAGGCGACCGGCGAGCGGAGCATCTGGCTGTTGTCCGGCGGTTGATACCGTCCGCGCTTGCGTGACCAGGCCGGGCTGTCGCCGCCGTCACCCGGCAGCGATCCCGAACCGGCACCGGCGCGGCGCGGCGTGCCGGCCAGCACTCGCTCCATCTCGGCCCAGCTCGGCGGTCCGTTGCTCCAACCCACATCCGGCAGTGTATCGAATGTATGTTCGATTACCTACCCCGCCGCCTTTGCCCGGAAGGCTTCACCGAATTTCTGCTGCCGCAACGGCTCTCGCCGCCCCATCCGAGGACGGCAACATAGCCTTAACACCAGCGAACGGCATTGCCACACAGTCGAAAAACAGCCGTTCGGAAGATTTAATCTTCCGGCCACATCCCGTGCCGAGAGACGGCGGATACTCATCCCCATTACCCATCCAACCAGGCGGTGACCGCTCGTGGAGCAACTCAACACACTCGATGCCGGTTTCCTCATGGCTGAAGACTCCGACCGGCACGTGAGCCTGGCGATCGGCGGGATCGCCATCGTGGAAGGCTCCGCCCCCAGCGACAGCCGGTTCACGAGCGTACTGGCAGAACGGATTCACGCGATACCGCGGTGCACCCAGGTGCTGCGGACCCACCCCTTCGATATGGGTGCCCCCACCTGGGTCGAGGATCCCCGCTTCGACCTCACTCGGCATGTGCGCCGGGTGGCGCTTCCCCGGCCCGGCGGCGATCGGGAACTCTTCCGGGTGGTCGCGGACGTGGTGGAGCGGCGGCTGGACCGGGACCGACCGCTGTGGGAATGCTGGGTCATCGAGGGGCTGCAAGGCAACCGGTGGGCGATCGTGGTCAAGATCCACCACTGTGTCGCCGACGGGGTCTCTGCCACCCGCATCCTCACCCGGCTGTGTGACGACGCCGACGGCCTCGACAGCTCGGTCTTTGCCTGCCGCGTCGGCCCGAACCGCACCGCACGACCATCCGCACATCTGCGGCCGCTGCCCGACGCCGCGCCGCGCGGCCCGCTTGACGGGCTCTGGCGGGCCGGCACCGCCGTCACCGCCGCCGCCACGCGGACGGTCAGCGGCGCCACGGAAATCGCCCTCGGCTTGCTGCGGCCGGCGGCCGGGTCGTCGCTGGTGGGTCCGGTCACCGCCATGCGGCGCTACCGCGCGGTGCGGGTTCCGCTCGCCGATGTCGAGCAGGTGTGCCGCACATTCGGTGTGACGATCAACGACGTCGCCCTCGCCGCGATCACCGAGGGCTTCCGGGCGGTTTTGCTGCATCGCGGCGAGCAGCCGCGCGCGGACTCACTGCGCGCCCTGGTGCCGGTCTCGGTGCGCTCACCGGATGCGCTGGACACACCGGGCAACCACATCTCGATCATGCTGCCGCACCTGCCCGTCGAGCAGCACGACCCGGTTCAGCAGCTACGCAGCGTGCACCAGCGGTTGCGGCGGGCCAAGCAGGGTGGGCAGGCCCACGCCGGCAACATCATCGTGGCAGCCGCCAATCACGTTCCGTTTATGGTGTCCTCCTGGATGATTCGGCTGCTGACACGGCTGCCGCAACGCGGCATCGTCACACTGGCGACCAACGTTCCCGGGCCACGACGCCCGTTACGGTTGCTGGACCGTCCGGTGGTGCGGTTGCTGCCGATTGCCCCGATCGCGCTGCGGTTGCGCACCGGGATCGCGGTGCTGAGCTACGCCGATGACCTGGTGTTCGGTATCACCGCCGACTTCGACACGGCACCGGATGTGGAGAAGCTGGCCCGGGGTATCGAGACAGCGGTGGCGCGTCTGGAAGCGCTGAGCCAGGATCCCATTGTGCTTTTCGCGAAGTGACCTCCGCATCGGATGGCGGGCCTGAGCCGACTGCACTGCGGTGCCGTGTGGCGGGCGCGTCACGAATCGCCACTAAGCCGCCGGTGAGGCACACCCGTGTCGACGGGCGGGTTTTGAATGCGCGAGGCACCCTACCCCCACAATAATGAAATTCTAATGTAAATAAACAAATCTATAGAGTCATATTCGTGACGGTTTCGTGTCACAACTGTGATTATTGAATAGCATCGTTTCGGATGTGATTGAAAGTTCTGCGCGCGGTGACCGTACGTCAACCATTCGAGACGAAGGGGAGGAACTTATGGGGCACAGCCGAACTTTCGGGGCGGGATTGGCAATGTCAATCGGTCTGATTGCTGCGGCTGCCGTCTGGGCGGCGCCGGCGCAGGCAGACCCGGTCGACGACTCGGGAAAGTCGGTCTGCCCGATGATGACTCAATTGGGCGCGTCATTTGCGTCGTTAATGTCCACGCTGATCAATGCGACGTCCGATATTCACGGAAAGACCGCTGTCGCCCCGGATACGGCCGGGATGTTTAGTAAGATGGGAATATCGAATTACTGCCCGGACGCAGAAAGGTCGCTGCGCAACAACCAGCTGCCGAACGTGCCCGGGATTATCAGCGACAGGCCCGACGTGCACGGCATTGTCGGCGGTGTGCCCTCCAACCCTGGCGTGGCCGGCCACTAGTCAGGTCAGCCGGAACGTCCACCTCGGTCAGCTCGGCTCGCGTGTCGTCTGTCGTCTCGGGCGGGCCGGTCGCCGGTGAGCACTACCGTGACTAGCGGGGGCGCCGTAGGCGGTGTCCAGAAAGGCTGTCCATGCCGGTCACCATCGACCCACGCCACCATGACGCGGCGGTGTTTGACCTCCACGCACGAACACCCGAGACCGCAGCCGCCGCCACGCTGATCGGCCGGCTGCACGACGCCGGGATCCGCACCGCCGTGGTGCCGTCGCACCGCGGCGGTGCGGATGCACCGGCCGGTGTGATCGATCGTGCGGAAAAACCCGATCAGGCCCGGCTTGTCGAGGCAGCCGATCGGCTGGGGGCCCGGCCCGGGCGGTGCGTGGTCGTCACCGACGGCGAGGCCGGTGTCGCGGCCGCACGCGCGGGCGGATTCGCGTTGGTTATCGGCCTCGACCGCACCGGACAGGCCGACCCGCTGCGCCGCCGGGGCGCCGACGACGTGGTCACCGATCTGGGTGAGGTCAGCGTGCGGACCGGCGACCCGCGGATGTCGGAGCTGCCGGATGGCATGCGCGTTGTTGACCTGGTCCGCGACGCCGGTGTACCACCCGCGGTGTTCTTCGACTTCGACGGCACACTTTCCGAGATCGTCAACGATCCGGCCGCGGCCCGGCTCACCGCCGGGGCGGCAGAGGCACTTCAGCTGCTGGCCGCGCGCTGCCCGGTCGCGGTGCTCAGCGGCCGCGACCTCGCCGACGTCTGCCGGCGGGTCGGCCTGGCCGGTATCTGGTACGCGGGCAGTCACGGTTTCGAGTTGACCGCGCCCGACGGGACACACCACCACAACGAGGCGGCGGCCCCGAGCATAGCGGTGCTGGGGCAGGTGGCCCTGCGGCTGCGCGACCAGCTCGCCGCGATTCCCGGTGTTGTGGTGGAACACAAGCGATTTGCTGTTGCAGTGCATTATCGCAGCGCGCCGCGTGACCGGGTCGGCGAGGTGGCCGCGGCGGTGCGCGCCGCCGGACGGCGCGAGGCGCTTCGGGTGACAACGGGCCGCGAGGTCATCGAGCTGCGGCCAAATATCGACTGGGACAAGGGAAAAACGCTGAATTGGGTCATCGATCACCTGCACGGCGCTGGGACGGGTCCTTTGTTACCGATCTATCTCGGCGACGATCTCACCGACGAGGACGCTTTCGACGCGGTGCGCCAAGACGGTATCGGCATTGTGGTGCGGCACACTGACGACGGCGACCGCGCCACCGCCGCGCGGTTCGCGCTGGACGGTCCCGCACAGGTCAGCGAGTTCGCCCGGCGGCTGGCTGGTCAGCTCCCCGTCAGTCAACCAGCTTCAGCCGATTCGTAGCGCACCGCGGCGTCGGGGCGGGCCGCGACCCGCTGCGCCTCGGCCCGGCAACCCCGAACCGCCGTCGCTGTGCGGCTCGTGAAATCGTGTTAGGGCGCGCTATATTCCACCACACCGTCGTCGAGCACCACCCGGGCGGCCCCATCTGCGGCACCTTCGGTACCAGAGGCTTCGGTGCGGAACACCGCCCGGCCCGGTTCGGTGCGCCAGATCATGGTGCTCAGCGTCTCGCCGGGGAACACCGGAGCGGTGAATCGGGCGTCGATCGCGGTGATGGCGGTGGCATCGCCCTTGCCGAGTTCGGCGACCAGCGCGCGCCCGGCGAAACCATAGGTACACAGCCCGTGCATGATCGGCTTGGGAAATCCCGCCATCTCTTTGGCGAACCAGGGGTCGCTGTGCAGTGGATTGCGGTCGCCGGAGAGCCGGTAGATCAGCGGCTGATCTTCGCGGGTGGGTAACGAGATCCGGGCGTCCGGCTCGCGGCCGGGGATTTCCGGCGCGGGTGGGCGCTGACCCGGCGCTCCGCCGAATCCCCCCGCACCGCGGATGACCAGTGTTGTCAGCGTCTCGACGATGAGCTTGCCGGAGTCGGGATCGGTGCCGCGGCCGCGGAGCATGATGATCGCGTTCTTGCCCTCCCCCTTGTCCTGGATGTCGGCAACCTCGGACACCACCGACAGCTTTCCCGCGGGCGGCAGCGGCGCGTGCAGCCGAATGCCCTGGGAACCATGTAACAGCATGGCCCAGTTGAACGTTCCGATCTTGGCCGCCGCCCCGAATGCCGGGCAACAGATCACCGCGTAGGTAGGGAGCACTTGCAGCGTGATTCCATGGCTGTTTTCCGTGGTGAAGGACAGATCCTCGGTGCCGGCGCCCACCCCGAGCGCGTAGAGCATCACGTCCCGGTCGGTCCACTCGAATAGCGTCGGCTCGGTCACCGCACCGATGGCATTCGGATCGATCGCCATGCGGCTTCTCCTCATCGATTAGTAGGGGCTGGGTTGACGGTCATCAGACCGGAATGGTGGCGGGTCTGCCGCTGGGCTGCCGCCGGGATTGTGCGGTCGCCGGGAGTGCGGCTACCCGGCGCTGCGGCGGCGGGATGCCGGTGCCCGCAGCACCGGGCGTTCTGACTCGCGCGCCCACTCCAGGCGTGACCACGACCGTGCCGACATGGCGCTGATCCTCGGACGCGGCGACAGGCGCCGGCGCCGTTGCCCATCCTGGCGGCCAACCGGTCACTCCCCAACCTTTCTGCATCCCAACGGCGGCAAACCCCTCCCACCGACGCCGTCGACAAGGCAGGCTATCGCTATGCCAAACCGCTCCGTTTTGTGGAGGGCGGCGGCCGCCCTCGTGGTGACCATAGCCCTCGGCGCCTGCTCGGGTGTCGTACCGCATGTTCGCACCATCACCCTGACCTTTGTCCGGCACGCGCAATCACAAAGTAACGCCGACGGCGTCCTCAACACCGAGGTGCCCGGGCCGGGTCTTACCGAGGAAGGCCGAGAGCAAGCCCGCCAAATCGCCCGCCAGCTCGCCCGCAACGGCTATGACGCGATCTACGCCTCGAGCATGGTCCGCACCCAACAGACCGCCGCACCGTTGGCCGAAAAACTCGGCAAACAGGTCGAGGTTTTGCCCGGGCTGCGGGAAATCGACGCCGGCTGGTTCAACGGTGAGCCCACGTCGATGGCCGCCTCGACCTACATGCTCGCGCCAATGGACTGGCTGGCAGGCGATCGCCAAGACGCCATCCCCGGCTCGGTCAACGGTAACCAGTTCAACGACCAGTTCTCCGCGGCCGTGCAGAAGATCTACGACAGCGGCCATGCCAAACCCGTCGCTTTCTCGCACGGTGCCGCGATCATGATCTGGACGCTGATGAACGTCAAGAACCCCAAGGACAGCTTGCTCCACAGCCACCCGCTGCCCAATGTCGGCCGCGTCGTCATCACCGGCAGCCCCGCGACCGGCTGGACGCTGGTGGACTGGGACGGTATCCGCAACTTCGGTTGACGGCGGTCTGCGGGCACCGTCCCGCGCCGCGAAACCCGGCTCGGCGACATGCCGGCCCACGGCACCGCGGTTGACGGGTGCGCATGCCGGCCGTCACCATGGCTGGCATGCGCTATGTCGTTACCGGCGGTACCGGGTTCATTGGGCGTCGCGTGGTTACCCGTCTGCTGGCGACCCGGCCCGACGCCGAGGTTTGGGTGCTCATCCGGCGCGGGTCGGCCGGCCGTTTCGAGCACCTCGCCACTGGCTGGGGGGACCGGGCGAAGCCGCTGGTCGGTGACCTGACCGCGGCCGGGCTGGGGTTGCCCGAGGAGGCGATTGCCGAGCTGGGCCGCGTTCAGCACGTGGTGCACTGCGCGGCCGTCGACGACCTCAGGGCCGGCGAGGCCGAGCAGCGCGCCGCCACTGTGGAGGGCACCCGAGCGGTGATCGAGCTGGCGCGGCGGCTGGACGCCACCCTGCACCACGTGTCCTCGATCGCGGTGGCCGGCAACTTCGCCGGTGAGTTCACCGAAGCCGACTTCGATGTCGGCCAGGAGCTGCCCACCCCCTACCACCAGACGAAGTTCGAAGCCGAGCTGCTGGTGCGCTCGGCCCCTGCACTGCGCTATCGCATCTATCGGCCCGGCGTGGTGGTAGGCGATTCGCGTACCGGCGAGATGGACAAGGTCCACGGGCCGGACTACTTCTTTCCGCTGTTCTTTCCGCTGCTAGCGAAGCTGGCTGTGTTGCCGCGGTTCACCCCCGTGGTGCTGCCCGACATCGGGCGCACCAACATCGTGCCGGTCGACTATGTCGCCGACGCGTTGGTCGAACTGCTGCACGCCGAAGGCCGTGACGGGCAGACATTTCACCTGACGGCACCGCAAAGCATCGGGTTGCATGGCATTTACCGCGGCATCGCCGAAGCTGCCGGTCTGCCCCCGCTGCGCGGGTCACTGCCGCGTTCGGTCGCTACTCCCGTGCTCACAATGCGTGGCCGGGCCAAGGTGTGGCGCAACATGGCGGCCACCCAGCTCGGGATTCCCCCCGAAGTTCTCGACATCATCGACCTGGCGCCGACATTCACCTGCGATGAGACCCAGAAGGCGTTGTCCGGCAAGGGAATCGAGGTACCGGAGTTCTCCTCCTATGCACCCAGGCTGTGGCGGTACTGGGCCGAACACCTCAACCCCGACCGGTTCCGTCGCGACGACCCGGCGGGACCCCTGGCCGGACGGCACGTCATCATCACCGGCGCGTCCAGCGGTATCGGCCGCGCGTCGGCGATCGCGGTGGCTGAGCGGGGGGCGACAGTGTTCGCGCTGGCCCGCAACGCCGCCGCGCTGGACGAGCTGGTCGCCGAGATCCGCGCCAACGGTGGCGACGCGCACGCGTTTACCTGCGATGTCACCGATTCCGCGTCGGTGGACCATACGGTCAAAGACATCCTGGGCCGGTTCGGGCATGTGGACTATCTGGTCAACAATGCCGGCCGGTCGATACGGCGCTCGGTGGTCAACGCATGCGACCGGCTGCACGACTACGAGCGGATGATGGCGGTCAACTATTTCGGCGCGGTGCGGATGGTGCTGGCGCTGCTGCCGCACTGGCGCGAGCGCCGGTTCGGTCACGTCGTCAACGTCTCCAGCGGCGGCGTATTGGCCCGTAATCCCCAGTACAGCGCGTATCTGCCGACGAAGGCGGCGCTGGACATGTTCGCCGACGTGGTGGCCTCGGAGACGGTGTCTGATCACATCACCTTCACCAACATCCACATGCCGTTGGTGCGCACCCCGATGATCGTGCCGTCACGGCGGCTGAACCCGGTGCGCCCGATCAGCGCTGAGCACGCCGCCGCGATGGTGGTGCGGGCTTTGATCGAAAAACCGGTGCGCATCGACACCCCGTTGGGCACACTCGCCGAGATCGGCCACTATTTCACGCCGCGGCTCTCGCGGTGGATCCTGCACCAGCTCTATCTCGGCTACCCCGATTCGCCGGCGGCGCAAGGGCTGGCATCCCCCGACAGTGCAGCACCCAGGCAGCGGCGGCCGAAACGCGCGGTCCGTGCGGTCAACCCGCTGCGCGTTCCCCGGCCGGTCCGGAAAGCGGTACGCCTGGTGCCCGGAGTGCACTGGTAGGACAGCGATCTCGGACCGCTCGCCGCGCCCGGTATCGTTATCCGCAGTGGAGGTAACCCCGGTTTTCGCCGATGTGGACACCGGCGTCGACGATGCGCTGGCCCTGATGTATCTGCTTGCCGGCGCGGATGTGGTCGGTATCGCCTCGACCGGCGGAAACGTTGCGGTGCAGCAGGTTTGCGCGAACAACCTCGGTCTGCTCGAGTTGTGCGGCGCCCCCGGCATACCGGTGTCGCGGGGAGCCGACCAGCCCCTGAGCTGCCCGCTGCGCACTGGCGAGAAAACCCACGGTAGCCGGGGGTTGGGATACGCTGAGTTGCCGCCCAGCAACCGCCGGCTCACCGATTATGACTCCGCCGCGGCCTGGGTGCGTGCCGCGCACAGCTATCCCGGCACGCTGGTCGGTGTTGCCACTGGGCCGCTGACCAACCTGGCGCTCGCGCTGCGCGCCGAACCCGACCTGCCGAGGCTGCTGCGCCGGCTGGTGATCATGGGCGGAGCATATGACTACCGCGGCAACACCACACCGGTGGCGGAATTCAATATCAGCGCCGACCCCGAGGCAGCTGCCGAGGTGTTCGCCGGCTGGGCTGCCACAGCGGGCGGGGACGAGCCGCATGTGATTGTGTGCGGATTGGACCTGACCCAGAAGGTCGCGATGACACCGGAGCTGCTCGCCGAGTTGGCGGCCACCGCCAACTCGGCGACGACGATACTGAGCCCGCATGACGAGCGCGGCACCCGGTCGGCGGCGCCGAATCCGCTGATCCGGGTGATCGAAGACGCGATGCGGTTCTACTTCGAGGCCCACGATGACCGCGGCCACGGGTATCTGGCGCATCTGCATGACCCGCTGGCTGCCGCCGTCGCGCTGGATCCGGGGCTGGTAACGGCGCGGCCCGCGACGGTCGACGTCGAGCTCGCCGGGACCCTGACCCGCGGCATGACTGTTGTCGACTGGTCGGGGCGTTGGGGCCGAAAGCCTAACGCGCTCATTGGTATCGACGTCGACCCGGCGGTGTTCTTCGACCGGTTCATCACACAGGTCGGGGTGTTGGCTCGCCGGCTTGGCTCGCCGAACGTGCACTGACGGCGGTATTTTCGCGGTTTTTTCGCCATGGCTGCACGTTCGGCGCAAAAACCGTTACTCGTAGATTCCTTCCAGATACCACCGTCGCCGGCGGTAACACAGCAGCAGCGCGGTGCCGGGATCAGATGCGCACCGGCCGGCCAGCAGCACCTGGGCGCGGGCGGTGCGGCCCGCCGGACCACCCGCCCCCTCCGGGGCCCACCACCGCTCGTCAACCGGCCACGGTCCGGCCCACCAGCGCACCCGGTCGTCTCGACCGTGGGCGGTCAGCCGCACCGGGTCGGCGGAAAACAGTCCCCGACCAGTTACCCGCACCGGATGATCTTGGGCGTCAAGCAATTCCACTGGATCATCGAGTAGGACGCTTGGTGCGGGGTCGGGTATTCGACCGGGCCACGGCTGGTGTGGGTCAGCTCGCGGCACCGGCTCGTCGCCCAGCGGTGTCAGCGTGATACGTTCGGCGGGCCCGCGACCACCGCTGAGCACCGGCACCTGCACCGCCTGGTGTCCCAGCAGGCCCTGCACCCGGACCAGCGCCCGGCGGGCCCGCAGCCGGTCGTCTTCACCGAGACCGCCCCATAACGGCAACTGCAGCGCCGCACCGGACACCACCTCTATCGCCTGCAGCCGCAGCCGTGTCACCGGCGCCGTTGGGCGGTCGATAGTCCGATTGTGCAACCACCCGTCCAGCTGCCAGCGCACCCGGTCGGCGGTGGCGTCCTCGGTTAACGGCTCAGCGCATCGCCACACCCGGTTCAGCTCTTCGCCGTTGGCGGTGACGGCATGGATGGCCAGCCGGGTGCATCCCACTCCGGCAGCGAGCAGTCTGTGATGCAAGGCGGCAGCCAGCGAGCGTCCGGCAAATGCCGCGGCATCGACCCGGTCGACCGGCGGGTCGCAGTGCAGCACAGCATCCAGTTCCGGTGGCGGCCCGCCCCCGGAGGGCGGACGTTCCGGTTCACCGCAGGCGAACCGGTGCGCAACCAGCGCATCGGCGCCGAACCTGGACGCCACCTCGGCGCGCGGGAGCGCAGCAAATTGCCCGATGGTGCGAATCCCCATCCGCCACAACAGTTCCGCCAACCCTTTTCGCCCGGGGCCGGAGAGGCTGGGCTCGGTGGCGAGCTGGCGGATCGACAGCGCGGAGAGGAACGGGACGTCTTCCCCCGGCGCCACAATACGGCCCGCGCGTGCGGCGAAGACCGCAGTCGACAGGCGATCGGCAATGCCGACTTGACACTCGGCGCCGGCGGCGGCCACCGCGTCGGTCAGCTGCTCGGCCGCTGCCGGCTCGGATCCGAAAACGCGGGCCGCCCCGCGCACCGGCAAGACCAGGAGTCCCGGCCGCAGCACCTCGGCGCGGGGGACCAGTTCGTTCACCGCTGCGACCACCCTCTCGAAGAAACGGGCGTCGCGGTCGGGGTCGGCGGTCGCGACGTGCAGTTGCGGGCATCGGGACACCGCTTCCCGCCGTCGCAGGCCGCGCTGCACTCCCGCCGAACGGGCGGCCGACGAGCAGGCGATCACCCGGTTGGCCAGGGTGACTGCGACCGGGGCCGTCGCGGGGAGGTCTGCAGCGGCTGCTGCGGCGACCGCAGGCCAGTCCATGCACCAGATCGCCAACACCCGGGAGGCCACCGGACCACCTCATCCCGCCGGTGCCCGCAGGGTGCGTCCCCGCCCGGGCACCCGGCCAATCTGAAGCCGCACCCTGCGGATCCGCCCGAACCCGGGAACAGCGGTATCGCAGGTGGTTTCATAGCCGCAGACCCGGGCTTCCAACCGCATCGACGCCCCCTGCCAGTCGCCGTGGGTGATCAGCAGGGTGCAGCCTTTGTGACGGGCACGGGCCGTCAGCACCCTCGCCCGGGCCGGCGGCACCGCACGCCCGCGCAGGTCAAGCGCGACCAGATCCATCCCGTCCGTGAGCACCGCAGCGACCCCCACCGGATCGGCGCCAGGATGGGGTATCACTGCGAGCCGGCTCAGATCCGCTCCCATCTCCACGGCAGCCAGCAATCCGATGTCCGGTTGCCCGACGATGGCCGCATTCCCGCCGGCGGCCGTCACCGCAGCCACCATGCTCAGTAATAGCGACCGGGCTCCCGACAGTACCGCCACCGTCCCGCGTGGCAACGCCTCAGGCAGCACATCTGTCAGTAATTCCGGGACGGCCAGCGTGGTCTCCGACACCGGCAGCAGGTCATCCCTCTGAGCACGCTCAGAGGGATGACCGGCACGTCCGGCACCCCCCTTCTCCGATAGCGCCGCCATCCGGCGGCGTAGCAATTTCAGCTGCTCAGCACGGTCGCCATCACGTTGATCGGAGGCAAGAGCCGCCGTCATCATCACCTCCTGCGACCCACCGGGCAGCCGGAACCGGACTCTCCACTGTTTTCGAATATATGTTCGATACAGTCGAGTAAACACCCCGCCCTCGACAACGTCAACCGCTCATTACGGCAAAGGGGGAAACCCTGTTCGGGACCGGGTAATCACTCCCACTCGATGGTGGCCGGCGGTTTGCTGGTGACATCCAGCACCACCCGGTTGACCTCGGCGACCTCATTAGTGATCCGGGTGGAGATACGCTCCAGCACCTCATAGGGCACCCTGGTCCAGTCGGCGGTCATCGCATCTTCGCTGGACACCGGCCGCAGCACTATCGGGTGCCCGTAGGTGCGGTCGTCGCCCTGCACGCCGACTGAGCGGATATCGGCCAGCAGGACGACCGGGCATTGCCAGATCTGCTTGTCCAGGCCTGCGGCGGTCAGCTCCTCACGGGCGATCGCGTCCGCACGCCGCAGCGTGTCCAGCCGCTGTGCGGTGACCTCACCGACGATACGGATCGCTAAACCTGGTCCTGGAAATGGCTGGCGCACAACGATTTCTTCGGGTAAACCTAACTCCCGACCGACTGCACGCACCTCGTCTTTAAACAGCAACCGCAGCGGCTCAACGAGTTTGAACTTCAAGTCGCCGGGCAGGCCGCCCACGTTATGGTGGCTTTTGATGGTCGCGGTGCCGCTGCCTCCGCCGGACTCGACCACGTCCGGGTACAGCGTGCCCTGCACCAGAAAATCGATACTCTTTCCAGAAAGATTGTTGCCCAAGATATCTCGGACAGCACCTTCGAAGGCGCGAATGAACTGGCGGCCGATGATCTTGCGCTTACCCTCGGGTGACGTCACCCCGCGCAGCGCGTCGAGGAACGTCGCCGCCGCGTCGACAGTGACCAGATGAGCGCCGGTGACGGCGACGAAATCGCGCTGCACCTGCGTGCGCTCGCCGGCGCGCAACAGCCCGTGATCGACGAAGACACAGGTCAACCGATCACCAATGGCACGCTGCACCAGCGCTGCGGCCACCGCGGAATCGACACCGCCGGACAGCCCGCACAGAGCGTGGCCAGCACCGATTTGATTGCGTACCTGCTCGACCAGGGTGTCGACGATGTGGGCAGGGGTCCACTCCGCGCCCAGCCCGGCGAAATCGTGCAGGAACCGGCTGAGCACGTGTTGACCGTGCGGGGTGTGCATCACCTCCGGGTGGTACTGCACCCCCGCCAGGCGCCGCTCCCGGTTCTCGAACGCCGCCACCGGCGAACCCGGGCTGGTGGCGACCACGTCGAATCCCGCCGGGGCGGCCGTGACGGCATCCCCATGGCTCATCCAGACCGGCTGAGTCTCCGGTAATCCCGAATGCAGCTCGCCACCAAGGACTTTCAGTTCAGTTCGGCCGTACTCGCGGGTACCGGTCCGCACGACGGCGCCGCCAAGGGCCTGCGCCATGGCCTGAAAGCCGTAGCAGATGCCGAACACCGGCAGACCCAAGTCGAATAATGCCGAGTCCAATTGCGGAGCCCCGTCGGCATAGACGCTGGCCGGCCCACCGGACAGCACGAGCGCCAGCGGATCGCGGGCCTTGATCTCCTCCACCGAGGCTGTGTGGCCGATGACCTCCGAGAACACCCGCGCTTCCCGGATCCGGCGGGCGATCAACTGGGCGTACTGCGCACCGAAATCGATGACTAGCACCGGGCGGGGCGGCGCCGGCCCGCCCGCGCCGGGATCAGCAGATTCGGCCACGGTCCTTCAGTCTAGTGGCGGCCGGTGCCGCCGGTGCCGGCGTCGCACGTCAGCTGTGCGGCCACGGCCCCTGCGGCCTGATGCAGGCGCTCGTTCAGCGACCCGCACCTGATATACAGGACGTGCATTCGCGGCGGGATGGGGGCGGTCGACCTGACTGTTTCGATATCGGCGTGAACGTGCCGGCGCCGACGGCAGATGAGGTGGTAGCGGCCGAATGCCCGGAAGGGGGTCCATATGCTGGGTTTGCCGGAGACGGTACACGCGTGTCTGTTCGACCTCGACGGTGTGCTCACCGACACCGCCAGTGTGCATACCAAAGCCTGGAAGGCCATGTTCGACGCCTACCTGTCCCACCGGGCCAAGCGCACCGGTGAAAAGTTCGTCCCCTTCGATCCGGTTGCCGACTACCGCCGATACGTCGACGGTAAAAAGCGCGAGGACGGGGTGCGGTCCTTTCTGAGCAGTCGCGGCATCGAACTGCCCGAGGGTAATCCCGGCGATCCCCCGGACGCGGAGACGATACACGGTCTGGGGAACCGCAAAAACGACATGTTTCAAAAGACCCTGCACGATGAGGGTGTCGAGGTGTTCGACGGCTCGCGCCGCTACCTGCAGGCGGTCACCGACGCTGGTCTGGCGGTGGCGGTGGTGTCCTCCAGCGCCAACACCCGCGAGGTGCTGGAGGTCAGCGGCCTGGACCGGTACGTGCAGCAGCGGGTGGACGGTGTGACACTGCGCGAAGAACACCTCGCCGGCAAACCGGCCCCGGACTCGTTCCTGCGCGCCGCGCAACTGCTCGGGGTCGAACCGGATGCGGCGGCGGTGTTCGAAGACGCGCTGTCGGGCGTGGCGGCGGGCCGGGCGGGCAACTTCGGGTTCGTCGTCGGGGTCGACCGGCTGGGTCAGGCTGAGGAGTTGCGCCGCAACGGCGCCGACATCGTGGTAACCGATCTCGCCGAACTGCTGGAGGCCTGATCATGATCACCGAGGAAGCCTTCACCGTCGAACCCTGGCATGTGCGCGAGACCCGGCTGGATTTGAACATCCTGGCGCAGTCGGAATCGGTGTTCGCGCTGTCCAACGGGCACATCGGGCTACGGGGCAACCTCGACGAAGGCGAGCCGTGGGGGCTGCCGGGCACCTATTTGAACTCGTTCTATGAAGTGCGCCCGCTGCCCTACGCCGAAGCCGGCTACGGGTATCCGGAGGCGGGCCAGACCGTTGTCAATGTCACCAACGGCAAAATCCTGCGCCTGTTCGTCGGCGACGAGCCGTTCGACGTCCGCTACGGCGAGTTGCTCAGCCACGAGCGGGTGCTCGACCTGCGGGCCGGGACGCTGACCCGCCACGCGCACTGGCGCTCACCTGCGGGCACGCAGGTCAAGATCTGCTCCACCCGGCTGGTGTCGCTGGCACACCGCGCCGTCGCGGCCATCGAGTACGTGGTCGAAGCGCTCGACGAATTCGTCCGGGTCACAGTGCAATCCGAGCTGGTGACCAACGAGGACCAGCCGGAGATCTCAGGCGACCCGCGGGTGGCGGCCGTTTTGGAGCACCCGCTGGAGGCCGTCGAACATGAGCAGATCGGCCACGGGGCGCTGCTGATGCACCGGACCAAGGCCAGCGGACTGATGATGGCCGCGGCAATGGACCACGAGGTGGAGGTGCCCGGCCGAGTCGAAGTCTCCACCGACGCGCGACCGGATCTGGCCCGGACCACGGTGATCTGTGGGCTTCGCCCGGGCCAGAAACTGCGCATTATCAAATACCTCGCTTATGGCTGGTCAAGCCTGCGGTCCCGCCCGGCGCTGCGTGACCAGGCCGCCGCCGCGCTGACCGGCGCCCGCTATTCGGGCTGGCAGGGGCTGCTGGACGCGCAGCGCGCCTATCTCGACGACTTCTGGGACAGCGCCGACGTCGAGGTCGAGGGCGACCCGGAAAGCCAGCAAGCCGTGCGCTTCGGGCTGTTTCACCTGTTGCAGGCGAGCGCGCGCGCCGAGCGGCGCGCGATCGGGGCCAAGGGGCTCACCGGCACCGGCTATGACGGGCACGCCTTCTGGGACACCGAGGCATTCGTGCTGCCGGTGCTGACCTACACCGCCCCGCGCGCGGCCGCCGACGCGCTGCGGTGGCGGGCGTCGATCCTGGACCTGGCCAAGGAGCGCGCGGCCCAGCTCGGTCTGGCCGGCGCGTGTTTTCCCTGGCGCACCATCCGCGGGCAGGAATGCTCGGCCTACTGGCCGGCCGGCACCGCAGCCTGGCACGTCAACGCCGACATCGCAGCGGCGTTCGAGCGGTACCGGGTGGTCACCGGGGACGACTCGCTGGAAAAGGAGTGCGGCCTGGCGGTGCTGGTGGAAACCGCGCGGCTGTGGCTGTCACTGGGCCACCACGACCGCCACGGCGTCTGGCATCTCGACGGGGTGACCGGCCCCGACGAGTACACCGCCGTCGTCCGCGACAACGTGTTCACCAATCTGATGGCAGCCCACAACCTGCGCACGGCCGCCGAGGCCTGTACCCGCCACCCCGAGGCGGCCCACGCGATGGGTGTGAGCACCGAGGAGATGGCCGCCTGGCGTCACGCCGCCGACGCCGTGCACATTCCCTACGACGAGGAACTGGGCGTGCACCAGCAATGCGAGGGGTTCACCACCCTTGCCGAGTGGGATTTCACCGCCCACACGATGTACCCGTTGTTGTTGCACGCGCCGTATGTCCGGCTGTACTCGGCGCAGGTGATCAAGCAGGCCGACCTGGTGCTGGCGATGCAGTGGCACAGCCACGCGTTCACCCCCGAGCAGAAGGCCCGCAACGTCGATTACTACGAACGGCGCACCGTACGCGACTCGTCGCTGTCGGCCTGCACCCAGGCGGGGATGTGCGCCGAGGTCGGGCATCTGGACCTCGCGCATGACTACGCCTACGAGGCGGCGCTGATCGACCTGCGCGATTTGCACCACAACACCCGCGACGGGCTGCACATGGCGTCGCTGGCCGGGGCCTGGATCGCGCTGGTCGCCGGCTTCGGCGGGGTACGCGACGACGAGGGCGTGCTCTCGCTGAACCCCGCCCTGCCGGACGGCATCTCGGATTTGCGGTTTCGGTTGCGCTGGCACGGTTTTCGGCTCACCGTGCATGTCACCCACGCCGACGTCACCTACACCCTGCGCGACGGGCCGGGCGGTTCGCTGACCATCCGGCACGCCGGGGAGGATCTCACGCTGAGCACGGATGCGCCCTGCACTGTCGCCCTGCAACCCCGGGTGCCGCTGCTGCCGCCGCCGCAGCAGCCGCCGGGCCGCGAGCCGACACGCCGGCGCCTGGTCCGGCCTCGCCTACCGGTGTCCAGCCAGCTGGACTGACGGCGCCCGTGAGCCGCCGGCGACCGGCTGTGCGGACCTGCGGTCAGTGCGGTTCGATGATCCGGGCCGCCTCGGCGCTTACCGCCTCGCGCAACTCCGCGTCGGTCATCTCGTCGATACCGGCCGCCGAGCGCAGAAACGACTCGAACAGGCGCCAACCCAGTTGCAAAGCAACGGCATTGGCGACTGCCAGCCGGGCGCCGCGCTCATCGCCATAGCGCGGGCGCACGTGGTCGAGCAGCTGCGACACCCCGGGAAACCGGGTCTGCAGCTGCCCGGCCGGATAGCCGTCGAGCAGTGCGCGGGCCATCACCCGGATATGCCGGTCGAACGCCCGCTCCACCTCCGCCGGCGGGGCCCCGGCCTGCATCAACCTGCTCGTCGTCATGCCCAGATGATCGAGCACCGCACCGACCAGCTGGTCCTTAGTACCGAAGTGGCGAAACACCAGCCCGTGGTTCACCTTCGAGCGGGCCGCGATGTCGCGGATCGACGTCGCGGCCGGACCCCGCTCGGCGAAGAGGTCAGCCGCTGCGGCCAGCACGGCCGCCGCCACCTCTTCCCGGCCGACCGGTATGTCGGCACGCCGACCGGTTGCGCGTCCCGTAGTCATACGACTACACTAGCGGATATGACCGTAGTCAACTGACTACAGTTGGCGATTGGAGAGTGAAGGAACCACGATGACCCCCACGACCCCGACACCGTCGACAACACCGCTGACCGTGACGAAACTGGGCAGCCGGATCGGCGCCCGGCTGGACGGGGTACGGCTGGGCGGCGATCTGGACGCGGCCACTGTCGAGGAGATCCGGCGGGCACTGCTGCGCCACCGGGTGATCTTCTTTCGCGGCCAACATCACCTCGACGACGACGAGCAGCTCGCGTTCGCCAGGTTGCTGGGCACTCCGATC
The DNA here is from genome assembly GCF_010723305.1 of Mycobacterium botniense. NCBI lineage: Bacteria > Bacillati > Actinomycetota > Actinomycetes > Mycobacteriales > Mycobacteriaceae > Mycobacterium > Mycobacterium botniense. The sequence goes on from NZ_BLKW01000002.1 coordinate 338,773, forward strand.
GGCCACCCGGCGGCGAAGTATCTGGCCGGCAGCACCCCGACGATCACACCGATCAACTCCGACTACGGCAAAGCCACGCAGTGGCACACCGATGTGACGTTCGTCGCCAACTACCCTGCGGCGTCGATCCTGCGCGCGGTCACCCTGCCGAGCTACGGCGGATCGACCCTGTGGGCCTCCACTGTGGCGGCTTATGCCGCCCTGCCCGAACCGCTCAAGCGTCTCGCTGAGAGCCTCTGGGCGGTGCACACCAACCGATACGACTATGTGACGACCCAATCACTGAGCGCGCAGCAGCGCGCATTTCGCGAAGCATTCGAGCAGCCGGATTTCCGCACCGAACATCCGGTGGTGCGGGTACACCCGGAGACCGGGGAACGCGCCCTGCTCGCCGGGGCTTTCGTGCGGGGGTTCCTCGGGCTGGACAACCACGAGTCCGGTGTGCTACTCGAGTTGCTACAGCGGCGGATCACCATGCCCGAGAACACGATCCGATGGAACTGGAAGCTAGGTGACGTCGCCATCTGGGACAACCGCGCTACCCAGCACCGCGCGATCGATGACTACGACGGCCAGCACCGGCTCATGCACCGCGTCACCTTGATGGGCGATGTGCCGCTCAGCGTGGACGGGAAGCGCAGCCGCGTGGTCAGCGGCGCACCGCTGGAGCCGGCGGCGGGCTGAACCGGCCCGGCGCCGCCGCCTCAACCGGCCGGGCGGAGCGGATCAATCCACCGCAGCGCTCCCGGCGCGTCGGCAGGCACGACGGGGTTCTTGGGGGGGATCGGCGCCAGCCGCCGATACGGTTCGCCCTGGGCGGGCCGCTGATCATCCTCACCTTTGTTGGGCCACAGCGCGGCCGCCCGCTCGGCTTGCGCGGTGATCGACAGCGCCGGGTTGACACCGAGATTGGCCGAGATCGCGGCCCCGTCCACCACGAACAGCGTGGGGTACCCGTACACCCGGTGATAGGGGTCGATGACGCCGTGCTCAGGGCTGTCACCGATCACCGCGCCGCCCAGGAAGTGCGCGGTGAGCGGGATATTGAACAACTCACCCCAGGTTCCGCCGGCCACTCCGTCGATCTTCTCGGCGATCCGGCGGGTCACCTTGTTCCCGATCGGGATCCACGTCGGGTTGGGCTCACCGTGGCCCTGTTTACTCGTGTACCGGCGCCGGCCGAACATACCCGGTTTGGTGAACGTCGTGATCGAATTGTCCAGGTGCTGCATCACGAGCGCGATTACCGTGCGTTCGCTCCAGCGGCGCGGATTGAGCAGCCGCAGGGTGCCGCGCGGGTTTTCGGCGACGCTGTGCACCAGCTGCTTCCATCGCGGCACCACCGTACCCTCGGGACCCGCTCCATCGGTCATCAAGGTCTGCAACAACCCCATTGCGTTGGATCCCTTGCCGTAGCGGACCGGTTCGATATGAGTGTCAGCGGTGGGATGAATCGATGAGGTGATCGCCACCCCGTGCGTCAGGTCGAGATCAGGCGAGACCTTCAGGCGTCCCGCACCCACGATTGATTCGGAGTTCGTGCGGGTCAGTTCACCCAGACGCTGCGACAGCCGGGGTAACTTGCCCTGGTCGCGCATGCGGAACAGCAGATGCTGTGTCCCCCAGGTGCCGGCGGCCAGCACCAGATAGTGCGCGGTGAACGTGCGGGTGTGCTTGCGCAGCCAGCGGCCGGTCCGCACGGTGCGGACCTCCCACACACCGTCGGCGCGCTGCTGGAACCCGGTCACCGTCGTCATCGGGACCACCTGCGCCCCAGCGGATTCCGCCAATCCCAGGTAGTTTTTCACCAACGTGTTCTTGGCACCGTATCGGCAGCCGGTCATACAACAGCCGCATTCGATGCAACCGGTGCGTGCCGGGCCTATCCCACCGAAATACGGGTCGGGCACCGTCGTGCCCGGTGTTGTGGCGCCGCCGGGACCGAAGAACACCCCAACCGGGGTTGGCACCCACGTGTCACCGAACCCCATCTCGTCGGCGACTTCTTTGACGATGCGGTCGGCGTCGGTGAAGGTCGGGTTGCGCACCACGCCCAGCATGCGCTGCGCCTGCTCGTAGTGCGGCATCAGCTCCGCGCGCCAGTCGGTGATATGCGACCACTGCCGGTCTGTGAAAAACGGTTCCGGCGGCACATACAAGGTGTTGGCGTAGTTCAGTGATCCACCGCCCACACCAGCGCCGGCCAGGATCATGACGTTGCGCAGCAAGTGGATCCGTTGGATGCCGTAGCAGCCCAGCTTGGGTGCCCACAGGAACTTACGCAGATGCCAAGAGGTCTTGGCGAACTCGTCGTCGGCGAAGCGGCGGCCGGCCTCGAGCACGCCGACCCGGTAGCCCTTCTCAGTGAGCCGCAGCGCGGTGACGCTGCCGCCGAAACCCGAACCGATGATCAGGATGTCGTAATCCGGCTGCATCGCATCAGCCTAATGCGAATCGATCAGCACGCCCGTGCGAGGTCGGCCAGGATCAGCTGTTGACTGTCAGCCCGACCTTCTGGAATTCCTTGAGGTCACAGTAACCCGCCTTAGCCATCGACCGGCGCAGACCACCGACCAGGTTCAGTGAGCCGAACGGATCGTCGGACGGGCCGTTGAGCACCTGCCGCAGCGGCGCCCGCTCGCCGACCGCCACTTGCAGCAGCGCGCCGCGGGGCAGTGAGGGGTGCGCGGCCGCGGCCGGCCAGAACCATCCCTCGCCGAGAGCCTCGGCGGCCTCGGCCAGCGGCGTACCCAATAGCACCGCGTCGGCACCGCAGGCGATGGCCTTGGCCAGCTCGCCGGAGGTATGGATATCGCCGTCGGCCAGCACATGCACGTAGCGCCCCCCGGTCTCGTCGAGGTATTCGCGGCGGGCGGCGGCGGCGTCGGCGATCGCGGTGGCCATCGGCACACTGATGCCCAGCACCTCGTCGGTGGTGGTCACGCCCTGGGTGGACCCGTAGCCGACGATGACGCCGGCCGCCCCGGTGCGCATCAGGTGCAAGGCGGTGCGGTGGTCGAGCACACCGCCGGCCACCACCGGGACGTCGAGTTCGGCGATGAATGTCTTCAAGTTCAGGGGCTCACCGGTCCCGTCCCGGTCCCGGGCCACCCGTTCCGCGGACACGATGGTGCCCTGGATGACGAGCAGATCGATACCGGCGGCGATCAGCCCCGGGGTCAGCGCCCGCGCGTTTTGCGGGCTCACCCGGACCGCGGTGGTGACACCGGCCTCACGGATGCGCGCCACCGCAGCGGCGAGCAGCTCGGGATCCAGCGGCGCAGCGTGCAGCTGCTGCAGCAGCCGGATCGCCGCGGACGGTTCGGGCTCTTTTTCAGCGGCCTCGATGACCTGCGCGATCTTGGCCGGGTAGTCGGCGTGCCGGCCGATCAACCCCTCGCCGTTGAGCACCCCCAACCCGCCCAGCCGGCCCAGCTCGATGGCGAATTCCGGTGACACCAGGGCGTCGGTGGGGTGCGAAACTACCGGGATGTCGAACCGGTAGGCGTCGAGCTGCCAGGCGGTGGACACATCCTTGGACGAGCGGGTGCGCCGCGACGGCACGATGTTGACGTCCTCGAGTTCGTAGGTGCGCCGCGCGGTGCGGCCCATGCCGATCTCGACCATGTCACGCATGATGAATCAGCCCCGATCCTCGCCGAGATCGACATTGCGCAGCCATGGTGCAGACATAGTGTGCCGCCACAGTTCGAGAATCGGCCTGCCGACCCTCGATCTGGGCGCGTTGGCGTCGCTGGGGCACCGGGTCTCACTCAGCGGGCGTAGTAGTTCGGCGCTTCGACGGTCATGGTGATGTCGTGCGGGTGGCTCTCCTTGAGTCCCGCCGCGGTGATCCGGACGAACTGCGCCCGCTGCAACGCTTCGATGGTCCCGGCGCCGGTATAGCCCATCGCAGCGCGCAACCCTCCGGTGAGCTGATGGATGACTGTCGACAGCGGCCCGCGGAACGGCACCCGGCCCTCGATACCCTCGGGCACCAGTTTGTCCTCGGAGAGGGCGTCGTCGGCGAAATAGCGGTCTTTGGAATAGGACTTGCCCCCGCCCCGTCCCTGCATGGCAGCCAGCGAGCCCATCCCGCGGTAGGTCTTGTACTGTTTGCCGTTGACGAAGATCAGCTCACCGGGGGCCTCGGCGGTGCCCGCCAGCAGCGAGCCCAGCATCGCCGTGGACGCCCCCGCGGCCAGCGCCTTGGCGATGTCACCGGAGTACTGCAACCCGCCGTCGGCGATCACCGGCACGCCCGCCGGCGCGCACACCGCGGCGGCCTCCAGGATCGCCGTGATCTGCGGCGCACCCACACCGGCCACCACCCGGGTGGTGCAGATCGAGCCGGGGCCCACCCCGACCTTGACCGCGTCGGCGCCCGCCTCGACCAGCGCGGCGGCCGCCGACCGGGTGGCGACATTGCCGCCGACCACCTCCACGGTGTGACCGACTTCGGCTTTGAGCTTGCCCACCATCTCGAGCACCCGCCGGTTATGCGCGTGCGCGGTGTCAACGACCAGCACATCGACCCCGGCGTCGACCAGCGTCATGGCCCGCACCCAGGCATCGTCACCGACACCCACGGCGGCCCCCACCAGCAGCCGCCCGTCGCTGTCTTTGGTGGCCAGCGGGTGCTGCTCGGTCTTGACGAAGTCCTTGACCGTGATCAGCCCGGTCAGGCGTCCGCGGCCGTCGACGATGGGCAACTTCTCAATCTTGTGCCGGCGCAACAACCCCAGCGCTGCGTCAGCGCTCACCCCCTCATGGGCGGTGATCAGCGGGGCTTTCGTCATCACCTCGGCGACCCGTTTGGACTGGTCGACCTCAAACCGCATGTCGCGGTTGGTGATGATGCCCACCAGCGCACCGTCATCATCGACGACGGGCAGCCCGGAAATGCGGAACCGCGCGCACAGCGCATCGACTTGGGCCAGTGTGTTGTCCGGGCGGCAGGTGACCGGGTCGGTGACCATCCCCGCCTCGGACCGCTTCACGGTCTCAACCTGGGCGGCCTGCTCAGCCACCGGCAGGTTGCGGTGTAACACACCGAGCCCACCGGCCCGCGCCATCGCGATGGCCATCCGCGACTCTGTGACGGTATCCATCGCCGAACTGACCAGTGGCACCTTGAGCCTGATCTTTTTGGTGAGCTGGCTGGAGATGTCGGCACTGGCCGGCACCACATCGGAGGCCGCCGGCAGCAGCAGCACATCATCGAAAGTCAGCCCCAGCATCGCCACCTTGTGCGGATCGTCGCCGCCGGTCGGCGCCAGGTCCTCGGTCAGGCCGGCCACGCGAGCGTATGGGCGGGCTATCAGGTCGGCGCTGCCTTCCAGAGCGGACATCGCTGAGGCCCTCCATACGCATTCGGAGTGAGACACCCATCCTATCGGCTCACCGGCGGTGACGATGCGCACCGGGGCGCCACGCGGCGGCGCCACCGCTGGCGCGATACCCGCGAGGCTGCGTAATGTGGAAGCGTGCGCGACCAACTCCCACCGGATTTGCCGCCCGACCCGTTCGCTGACGACCCCTACGATCCGTCCGCGGCGTTGGACGCCGTCGAGCCGGGTCAGCCGCTTGATCCGCAGGAGCGGATGGCGGTTGAGGCCGATCTCGCCGACCTCGCCGTGTACGAGGCGTTATTGGCGCCCAAGGGTATTCGCGGCTTGGTGGTCTGCTGCGACGAATGCCAACAAGACCACTACCACGACTGGGACATGTTGCGTGCCAACCTGCTGCAGCTGCTGGTCGACGGCACGGTACGCCCCCATGAGCCGGCCTATGACCCTGAACCGGACGCCTACGTCACCTGGGATTACTGCCGCGGCTATGCCGACGCCTCGCTCGAGGCGACCTCGGATGCCGACGGCTTCCACCGGCAGCGCTGAGGCCGGTGCGCCCCGTCGCCCGGGGTGCCCGGGCTGCGGCGTTACCGGCCCGGGCGGCGCCCCGCCCCCGGCTCGGGCGGGAGCGTCGCATTGGGGTCGCGGGTGGCCACCTTTGCGTGCAGCAGCCGCACCCGGCCCATCAGGTCTTCTTTGCGGTTGGCGTCGTTGAGGGTTTGCACCCTGTTGTTGACAGCGGCCAGCTTGTCTTGGGCTTGGTCCCATTGACCGTGCGCGATCATCTGTTGCACGGTGTCGAGTTCGGTTTTCGCCGCCAACACGATCTGGTCGTCGCTGACGTTCGGCTCGCCGAACAGCATGGTGTGGATGCCATAGAGCGCGTCCCCGGGCTGCGCGCCGGCGACCAGTGCGCCAAACCCGCCGAGACCCACGACCGCCGCGGCCGCCACACCGACCATCACCCGGGCGCGCCGGGCGCGCCGGCGGGCGACCACGCCGCGCCGCAGCGCGGCGAGGGCCTCGCGGTCCGAGACCAGCGCCCGGGCCGGCGGCCGTCTCAACTCGTCGCGCCACTCTGCCAGCAGGGCGGCCAGCGCGGCATCCCCGGAATCACCGGATTCGGCAGGCTGGCGCCGGGCGAGCGCGTCCAGCCAGCGATCGGCGCGGGCCACCGCTTCCGGCTCCGGCCGATCTGCCGCGGCATCCAGCCCATCAACCATGGTCGTGTCCCGCCGCGATGATCGCGGATTTCAGCCGCGCCAGCGCCCGGTGCTGGGCAACCCGAACAGCACCGGGGGTGGTGCCGAGGACGCTGGCGGTTTCCTCCGCGTTCAGGCCCACCACGATCCGCAGGATGAGGATTTCGCGTTGTTTGGCCGGTAACGCATCGAGCAGCTCGTTCATCCGCGTGATCCGGTCGGCTTCGATGGCCAGTTGCTCAGGGCCGGGGTCAGCCGACAGCGCCTCGGGAACGCAATCAGCCGGATAAGCCAGCTCGCGGCCGGCGGCCCGATGCGCGTCGGCTACTTTGTGCGCGGCGATGCCGTAGACGAAGGCCAGGAAAGGGCGTCCCTGATCGCGGTAGCGCGGCAGTGCCGTGATGGTTGCCAAACACACCTCCTGTGCCACGTCGTCAGCCGACACGCCGCTTCGCTCTGCCGTGCCGATTCTGGCGCGGCAATACCGGACGACGATCGGGCGGATGGTCTCCAGCACTTGGCGCAGCGCGTCCCGGTTCCCTGCGACCGCATCGGCGACGACAGCGTCGAGACGTTCCCTTGGAATTGTCATCGACGGCGGCATCTCCAACGTTACGACTGCGACCATCCCCTGCCCGAGGACACGTTGACCATAACGCCCGTGCGGGAGTTCGGTGTCAGACCGCAGACCAGACCCCGCCGGCGTGGCGCACCCGGTGCGCGCAGACCTCCCGAAGGTCGCGCAGGTCGGCTGTGGTGCGGGTTGCGCTTCCGATATCGAGCAGCAAACAGGCCACTGCCCAGCCCAGCGGAACCAGCCCAAGCCGCCCGGCGGCGTCCAGCGCCGCGTCGCCGACAGCGCGCGCCCGGTCGGTGGCGCCGGCGCAGCACAGGGCAGCGGCCAGAACCACCTCGCTTTTGACCCGGTGTCGCGCCGACACGGTCTCGCCGATCGCGGCGCCGGACAGCTCGACTGCCGCGCGGGCATGACAGACTGCGGCGGCACCGTCGCCGGCGGCCATCGCCAGCTCGGCGGCCACCCAGCTGCGGCGCACCGCCAGGCGGTGTGTCGGTACGACGGCCGCGGCGAGCACATCGCCGGCACGGTCCAGCAACGTCTGCGCAACCGAAAACCGCCCCACCCCCAGCGCGTCGGCCGCCAACCCGATCAGCGCATCGGCACGGGCTTCGGGATCGGCACCGGCCAGGGCAAGCGCCTGACCATCCCAGCGCCGGGCCTGTGTGTGCCAGCCCAGCTGACGCAGGAAGGATCCGTGGGTGCTGTGGGCCAGCGACACCCACCGACCCGGGGCAGCGGCGCGCCGCAGCATCGCCAAATCGCGGTAAGCACTGGCGTAGCGACCCTGCCCGCCGGCGGCGACCGCCCGCAGCCACAGGTGGTCTGGGCTAGTCGCCGCGGGCAACGGCCAGCGGCCAGGCTGGTCACCGAAAGCAGCGGCGGTCAGCGTGGCTTCGAGCGCGG